>QCKS01000066.1 GCA_003215175.1 Acidimicrobiales bacterium AG-410-I20 | reverse complement strand
TTTCGCAACTATCAATCTCTTGATATTTCCTTGCCAGATGGCTTAACGGTAATTATTGGAAATAATGGACAAGGAAAAACAAACCTTTTAGAAAGTATTTCTTGGTTATCTAAAGGATCTTCCTTTCGAGGGTCGCCAACAGAAGCACTAGTAAGAAACGGAAAAGAAAAAACCATAATTCGAGCAGAAGTATCTGCTCATAATCGAAAAGTGCTTTTAGAAGCTGAATTAAATATTAATGGGAAAAATCGAATTCTTATAAATAGTAATAAAGCAAAGCGAGTACGTGACCTTCTTGGATATTTTCAAACAACAAAAATCTTCAAAAAGGAATGAAGAAAAACTTGATGACTTAGCGAATTCAGGTCAAAATAAAGAAAAAAGAGCACAAAAACCATCAAAATCGAAAAATAATTCTCAGACCAGGAGTGATGAAGTGGAAGTTGAAAAAATGGATTTGTCTACTCAGGCTGAAATAACAGAAGGTTTTATTGAAGGTCTTTTATCAAAAATGGGACTTGAAGCCAGTGTTGTTAGCACTATCGAAGATGAAAGGTTAACTGTTGAGGCTCATGGGTTAAACCTAGGACTAGCTATTGGCCATCAAGGACAGACAGTTCGCGCAATTACTGAGTTATCAAGAACGATAATTCAAAGAAAATCTCGAGGCTCAGCAAGTGGTTCAATGACTGTTGATATTGGTGGATACCGAGCGTTACGCCAATCAAATTTAGAAAAATTTGCTAAAGCTCAAGCCGAAGCGGTTCTTTCGGATGGAATATCTAGAGCGTTAGACCCTATGGGAGCAGCTGATAGACGGATTGCACATAATGCAGTTTCCGAGATTGATGGAGTAGAGACGATTTCTGAAGGATCAAACATGGATCGTCGTGTGGTTATTCAACTTGCTGAATGAAATAACTGAAAATAAGCTTCAAAAAATACTCAATGAAGCTGCTTTAGAAGGCTATTTAACCCAATCGGCGGCAGATAATGGAATATCTCATAGTTTAGGTTTTCTCTTATTCAAACCAGAAACTAAGACTTTTTTGACTTCAGAAACTCTTGCAGTAGATCTTGGTACTGGCGGCGGCTTACCAGGAATAGTCTTGAGTGCGTTGACTGAATGTAAGTGGTTTCTTCTTGATCGTAAAAAAAGAAGAAGCGAGTTTCTCCAATGGGCGGTAAAAGAACTTGAATTAACGCGAAAAGTGACTGTTATTGAGGAAGATGCAGCGAATTTCGCACATAGTAACTATCGACATAAAGCTTCATTTGTTACTGCTCGGAGTTTTGCTGTGCCTGGGGTTACTGCTGAATGTGCTGCACCGCTTCTTATATCTGGTGGCTATCTTGTTGTTAGTGAGCCCCCACATAGCGTTGATCGATGGCCAGTAAGTGGTTTAGATAAATTAGGCCTTAAAAAGGATGCGCACTGGGAGCATAATTCAGCTTCTTTTCAGTCTTTAATTTTAAATGATGTTATTAAAGGTAAGTTCCCAAGAAAGTTTTCAAGTATAGAAAAGTCACCACTTTTTTGATGTTTCACGTGAAACAATTATTTTAGTGATCCTATTTGTTTCACGTGAAACAAAGATACTTGCATTTCTATTCAATAAATAGCAGGATTCTCAAGTGAATGAGTTTGAAACTAATTTAAAACCCTTAGCGAGAGTTATTGCTGTTGCAAATCAAAAAGGGGGAGTTGGGAAAACAACAACAACAATCAACCTTGGAGCTTCATTTGCAGAAGAAGGAAAGAGAGTTTTAATTGTTGATCTTGATCCTCAAGCAAATGCTACAACTGGGCTTGGTTTTTCAAGCCGAAATTTAGATTTTTCGATCTATGACGTTCTTTCCGAACAGATAACAACAGAGCAAGTAATACTAAAAACACAAACATCCAATTTGGACCTTCTTCCTTCAAATATTGCTTTAACTGGCGCCGAAATTGAACTTGTAACCGCTTTTAGTAGAGAACAACGATTACAAAGAGCTTTAGCTAACGC
>QCKS01000065.1 GCA_003215175.1 Acidimicrobiales bacterium AG-410-I20 | reverse complement strand
CAGTCTTTGCCCTGCTGACGATCTACTTGGTTTACAGGATTAACGCACGAGAAGCTGTTCCAGTGGAGAAACAATCTCCATTTAGACCAGTCATTGCACGATCAGGTGAGATCTTCCATGACTTCACTCGTCGGATCCGTCGCCCAGAGAAGTAACCACAATTTCCACTGAAAAAAACTATCCGCTACTTTATGAATCAAAGGAGAAATTTCTATGTCGTTCGTAAATATCAACAATCAGACAATCCATTACATTGATCACGGCGGGTCAGGCCCCGCCGTGATTCTTTCACACGGGTTCTCCATGGACCATGAAATGTGGTCAAAACAGGTCAAACCTCTCGTAACAGCTGGATGGCGAGTAATTACTTATGATGAGCGCGGATGGGGACAAACTTCTCATCAAGGTGAATTTACTTACTGGGACTTAGCAGAGGATTTACTTTCATTAATGGATTTCTTAGAAGTAGAAAAAGCAGTACTGGTAGGAATGTCCCAAGGGGGTTTCCTATCGATGCGTGCTGCCTTGCTTCAACCTGATCGAGTGAAAGCCTTAGTCTTAATTGATAGCGAAGGTTCGGCATTAGTGGAAGACGAAAAGACACTCTATAAATCCCTATATGAAGCAATGCTTGAAAGTGGAATGGCTGGTCCCCTAGGAGAGACACTCGCATCTTTTTTGTTTGCCCCTGACTACTCAGGAGTCGACTTCTGGCGAGGCAAATGGAATTCTCGCAACCCGGAGCGCTGGGCTGACGCAACGGAGTGCTTATTTGAACGCGACGACATAGACGACCGTTTGCCAGAAATTAAATGCCCTACTTTGATATTCCACGGAGATTTAGACGCTTCCATACCGTTAGAACGAGGGAAAAGAATGGCCGAACTTCTAGGCAGTGAAACCCAATTCATTGTTATTGAAGGAGCAGGACACACACCAAACCTCGAGAAACCAGAAATGGTCAACCCTCCACTTATTGAATTCTTAGAGACACTTCGCTCCTAAGTAGGCCCCACTGCTGATTTATAACCAGTGACGTTAACTTCCTTAAAAAGTCCAGCTTTAAAATATGGGTCGTTACGAGAAATCTCTTTAGCTTCTTCTAAATTCGAAGCATTCACAACAATAAGGGACCCACACATCTCTGAATCTTCATCTAAAAGAGGGCCGGCATAAAGAATATCTACTCCTTTTAAATACTCGAGATGGCTAGGCCGAGTCTCCAGCCGTAAATTTCCCGCATCTTCTCTATCCACTGCATATATAACAAAGTGCATCTTTTACCTGCCTGCTAGTTAGATAGTGAATATAACTCATTCAGTTTGAATTAGGGAGAAAGATCGGATTTCTATTACACTTCCTTCAACTACAAATTTTCACCAATTTATAATTCATTCGATGAAACTTAAGGAGAATGACAATGCATGAAGCAGTAATCATCGACGCGGTACGCACTCCAGGTGGGCGCCGTAACGGAAAACTAAAAGATTGGCACCCAGCAGCTTTATCTGCTCTCACACTCAATGCGTTAGCGGAAAGAAACAATCTTGACCCCGCTCTTGTTGACGATGTTGTTATGGGATGTGTAATGCAAGTTGGTCAACAGTCTCTCAACATTGGACGATCAGCGGTACTTGCTGCTGGCTGGCCAGAATCCGTACCTGCAACAACAGTTGATCGCCAATGCGGGTCAAGCCAACAAGCAATACATTTCGCTGCACAAGGAGTCATGGCAGGCTCCTACGACGTAGTTATAGCAGCTGGCGTTGAATCAATGACAAACGTCCCAATGGGCAGTTCCGTAGTCGGTGGACAGATGGGAAGCCCATTTCCTCCCGCCATGGAAGAACGATATGCAGAAACCGGACTCCCCCCACAGGGCATCGGTGCAGATATGGTTGCCGATGAATACGGAATCACACGCGAAGAACTTGACGCATTTGGTGCAGAATCTCAACGTCGAGCAGAACAGGCAACAATTGAAGGAAGATTCGAAAATGAAATCATTCCTGTGCCAGTAGAAATCGATGGAAACATTGAAATGCACTCAACCGACGAAGGGATTCGTCCAGGAACCACTCCAGAAACGCTCAGCA
>QCKS01000064.1 GCA_003215175.1 Acidimicrobiales bacterium AG-410-I20 | reverse complement strand
CCGCAAGAAACAACAAGTAACACCAGAACCCAAATAAACCTAATTTTTTTATCCGACATATATACGAACCTAGACAATTAGATTACAAAATAGAGTTTTTACTTTGCGATATGTAAAGATGTAAACAAAATGAATTTTAAAAAATCGCTTCTAACTTTAATCTGTACTTTTTTACTTCTTCTTTTTGTTGGCTGTAGTACAGACAGCAATCAAAATTCATTATCTGTTTCAACAACATCTAAATCGCCGTCGCCTAATCCAACCACGTCTTTAGTAGTTCAAACCACCTCGACTACTTCAGTAGCTACAACGTCTACTACTGAAGATCAAATATTAGAAAAAGCAGAAGAAGAATTAAACCAAGAAGAACCTGAAGAAAAAGAATCATTTAACCCAGATGAAGCACCAGAAGGAGAAGATTTTGAATTCACTTCCTTCGAAGCTCGTGATCCAGAACTAGTTTTTGATGAAAGTACTGCCTATCTATACACCACAAATATTTTTGCAGTATGGGGGGAACCCATTAATTTACCGGTTTGGAGAACCGAAGATTTTACTGACTATGAATTCCTTGGTGACGGGCTAGAAGAGTTAGGGGTATGGGCGGAAGATAGTTGGACTTGGGCCCCAGGTGTAATCAAAATTAACCCAAATAAATGGATTGTCTTTTATACAGCGCGAATGGAAGGCACAACCGATGACCCTGCATATCCCGCAGGAGTGCAATGCATTGGCAAAGCAATTAGTTCAGGCCCGGGAACACAATTTACAGATTCATCATTTATTGATTCATCAGAAGTTCCATTTATTTGCCAAGAGGCACTGGGTGGTTCAATTGATGCATCACCTTTCAGAGATGAAGATGATTCCTTATGGTTAGTTTGGAAAGCTGATACAAACGCTCCGCATATAGCAGGAACTGCTTGTCTTTATGCTCAAAAACTTAGTTCGAATGGCGAAAACCTTCTTGGGTCTCCAGCCAATATTTTGTGTAAAGATCAAAGTTGGGAAGAGCCGTTAATCGAAAACCCAGATTTTTTCCGTGATGGAGTTGGGGATCTTTGGCTTTCGTATTCAGCAGGCTGGTGGGATAGTGATTCATATAGTACTGGCTTAGCAAGTTGTGCCAGTCCCCTTGGTCCATGTGAAAAAGAAGGGCAATGGCTTAGTACAGCAGATGGGCTAGTGGGTCCTGGAGGAGTTACCTTTGCAAGTGACGGGGAAGACGATTACATCGTTGTTTGTAGTTGGGAAGGTGGAGCTGGTTTTGACGAAGGAGGCACTGGAGTAACTGGTGTAGTTCAGATGGCTCGAGTGATTTCGCATATTCGATCCGAGGAAGAAATTACAGTCACGTTGGATGGACGTTGCTATACAACACCTCCAATTACTGAACAAACAACAAATGGAGAACTTGATTTAGAACTTGAAAGAGTTACATCTATTCAGTCATTATCTAGACCGACTTTACAACTAGAACGACGAATTGACTTAGGAGATAGAGCCCCATTAACTGAAAGCGATCTATTAGAAACTCCTGGAAGTTCTCTGCAGCCTGAGTTAATTCAGCCTGGCGATACTTTATTTGAGAATCCTAGAAGCTCGCCGCTCCCTTAAATTTATTTCTTACCCAATTCACATAAACATAGAAGAAGGTTCCGGCTCGAAAATTAAGCCGGAACCTTCTTAAATTTAAGCTTGAATTGTTACTGGGGTCCCAAGAGGAAGTAACTCACTTAAGTCAAGAATGACATCATTGTTTACCCGAATACATCCATGAGATGCTGCAGTTCCAATTGAATCTGGATTATTTGTACCATGAATTCCAATTTGACCTGGCCCACCAGCAAATGAAGAAAGCGTGTCAGAAAACCCGGAAATTCCGAAAGCAACTGGCCCGTAAGCTCCACTCGGATCACCAGTTAATAATTTGTCGGTTATAAAGAAATAGCCATTAGGTGAAGGATTTTCATCCGTCCCTACTGCCACTGAAGTTGTGAGTACAACTTCATCTCCATCAAATACGGTTAAGAGTCTGTCAGATTGATCAACCATTACATGAAGAGAAACTGTTCGAATTTCAACTTGGTCAACATGTACCCATCCAGTTGTTCCATTAGGCCGAACTGGAAGATGAACGTTATACCAATCTCCATCTATTTCATTTACAAGAAATACTGTTTTA
>QCKS01000063.1 GCA_003215175.1 Acidimicrobiales bacterium AG-410-I20 | reverse complement strand
GATGGACATGATAGGACCGTTCCTAGACGGAGCCCCAGAGTTCGTTCACCTCGGAGCACAAGACTAAAGCAAATCTAAACTTTAGTAATAACAGTTAATCCATCACCAATAGTTAGCTGAGAAGCAGTTACTCTGCTGTCTGCTACAACATGATCATTAAATGCGCGCAAAGCCATTGTGTTTTCGTCGTCAAATCCTGAGTCTGGAACTACTCGCCCAGACCACAGTGTGTTATCAGCTAGAAGAACGCCTTGTTGGCTAAGGCGAGGAACAATCTCTTCGTAGTAACTGACGTACCCCTCTTTGTCTGCATCAATGAAAGCTAAATCAATGGACTCCTCAGAAGGCAGATTCTTTAAAGTCTCAACCCCAGGAGCAAGGATCAAATCAATGCGGTCACTTAAATCTGCTTTACTCCAGTAACGCCGAGCTATATCAGTCCATTCTTTACTCACATCGCAACACAAAAGCTTTCCCTCTGGAGCCAAACCGCGGGCTATACAGATGGATGAATAGCCGGTAAACGTTCCAACCTCTACTGCGAATTTAGGACGAAGCAAACCAGAGAGTATCGTCATGAAAGCACCCTGGTCGGCACCGATTTGCATCCCAGCTGCTCCACCGGTTGATTCTCTTGTCTCATGGATTAGTTCTTGTAAGACATCATCAGGTGGTGTGCTATGAGACACCGCATACTCAAAAATATTTTGATCAGAAATTACAGATCTAGACATAAGAGGTAAAAATAAAGCTAGGAATCTTCATCGTCTACTGGTGAATTAACTGGGTCAAGCCAAATTAAAGGAATCTCTCGATCAGTTTTTTCTTGGTACTCGCCATATCCAGAGTATTTCTCTACAACACGAGACCAGAGGGAATCGCGTTCATTATCTTCCACTATCCGAGCGACCATGTTTAGATCTGATCCCTCTTTAGAGTTCACCTTGATCTCAGGTTTCTTCTTCATATTGAGGTACCAATCAGGATGACGATCGTCACCGCCGCGGGAAGCAACAACAAGCATTGAATCCCCATCTTGAATCGGTGAAGTTAAAAAAACAGTACGATCCCTGCCTGAATTCCGGCCGGTAGTAGTGACCTCAACAACAGTCATTCCACCAACATTCCAACCCGCCTGACCAGCACTCACTGCTATTAGGCCACGATGCATTCCGTTCAGGAATCGAAATATGGGGTTACTAGGCATTAACGGATATTAACCCATTATTAGAAGACTGAGATGATTCAAGGAACTTAAATAGTTTGTTAGATTAGTTGAAACACCTAAAGGATGAGGAAAATTATGAAACGGTTGTTGTTTTGCTTGTTGACATCAATTTGTATGGTCGCTACCGCATGTTCAGGAAGTGGTACGGAGTCAACTGCAACCACTGAAGCTCCTGCAGTTACAGAAGCACCTTCAGTAACTGAGACCACTGCAGAAGAAAGTATTGAGGCGGAAGAATTAGGTTCGTTAGAAGAAGAACTAGCGAAAAGTATGCCAGTTGGAGACGAGGAATTCTTTAATGGCGCAGTTGACTCTGAAGAAACAGCACTCTGTATCGCTACTGAAGTAGTTAGCAGCGTAGGCGAAAATAAGCTTGCAGAATTAGGGATCACTCCCGCTTCCTTAAATGATGGCACCGTGACCACAGAAGACTCTTTTACAGATGAAACTTTGCTCAACGGGATTATTGGAGGTGTCGAAAAGTGCGCTGACGTGGAAGGCATCAACGAGAGTTTAATCTTTGGTATTTCAATGTTCTTGCCTCAAGTAATTGATTCTGCTGAGTGTATGGAAGCTCTGCTAGATGACGGATTGAGAACAGAAGTCCTAATAGGACAAATCGCTGGCATCACTGAGACTCAAGAATGGTTAGATGAGTTCTTTACAGAGTTATTTGCAGGTTGCCCCACAATTCTGACTTCAATATTGGCTGAAATTTTTGGAGAGCCTGGAGCGGCATGCATGGCAGAGAACATGGCAGTCGAGGACATGGTAACGCTCCTTAATTCCGATTCAGATGGGTCTGGAATCACTGCAGAAGAGGAAGAGTACCTAGCAAGTTTAATTCCATGGGATGCATGTCCAGACATACTTCTTTCAATGTTGGCGCCATTCTTTGGCGACGACTATGCATTAACAAGTTGCATTATTGAAGAAATCGGATCAGAGACCATTTATCAACTCATGCTGAGAGACGACGACGCCGACGACCTTTATA
>QCKS01000062.1 GCA_003215175.1 Acidimicrobiales bacterium AG-410-I20 | reverse complement strand
ACCGTTGCCTGGATTTTCAGGGCGACCTACATCATCAGGTCTTCCCGGATTGTCGTTGCCGTTACCGTTGCCAGGGTTTTCTGGCCTTCCAACATCTTCAGGTTTGTCGGCGTCCTCTGACTTGCCTGGGCTCTCAGGCTTACCTTTATCTTCTTCGACGTCTTCAATAGCTTCAACGTCTTCAGGTACAACAGTTACCTCAGGAGCTTCAACTTCAGGTTCCACGTCGACGTTAGGTTCATCAACGTCTTCTTCTATAACAGCGGGAACATCATCGTCAGGGTTAGGGACATTGATGCCTACAGTTTCTAAAATCTCAGAAGTTACACGCTGGATAGGATCAGGTAAAGAATCAGTGACCGTTAACGTACCGAAAAGAACAGACGCACCAGCAACACCAGAAAGAACCCAACCAGCCAAACCAAGGCTACCGAAAGCAGCTACAACTCTCTTAACGCGAGAAGCAGGCTTATCAGCCATCAAATGATTCGCTTTAGCAAGAGACGCCATCCGATGGACCAGCTCTTTATTCTCCGGCACAGGAGTTTCCTCACCGGAAGCACGAAGTTCTCTAATTATTGAACGTTTAGTAAACCTAATCATGAGTATTTAACTCCCCTAGCTTCTAAATCTTCCTTAATATCCTTTAAAGCTCGATGAATACTGACACGCACCGAACTATGCGACTTATTTAAATGAACAGCGATCTCTTTAGCAGACATCCCGCAAACAAACTTAAGCATCAACATTTCACGAGTTTCCAAAGAAAACTTCGCAATCGAATGCTTAATGTCTGGACTGAAATCAAACTCGAAATATTCGTCAGACTCACCCAAAAACAAAGCAGGGTCCTCCTGAAGGGTTTCTGGCCTTCGAGCCTGACGGCGATACTGATCAACAATATGGTTATGAGCAATAGAGAACACCCAAGAACGAAGCGACTTCAACGAACCATTGAACTTCATAATCGATTTAGCTACCGCTTCCATAACATTCCCTGTCACATTCTCCGAATCAGCAACACCTTTAGCAGTCACATACCTGTACACAGGCGCATAGAACTCTTCATAAAACCAAAGCCAGGCGTACTCGTCGCCTTCTTTAAGTTGCTTAATGTTCGGTTTCTTAGCCATATCCTCAAAAACTATTCGGTGCATTACTGAAAATACACACATATTTGTATCTACACCTCCAAAACCTGGAGCCGCCGAAGCGACCCCAGGTGGACGAAACTCAAGAGGAGCCATGTAGATACTTAAGTTTCAGCATTTTTAATGGAGACTACTTGCGGTTAGGGCCACCTTTACCGTTGTTACCTTTACCGCCTTTGTCTTTACCGCCGCCTTTGATGCCTTTAGCTTCCTTGCGGGCTTCTTTTTCAGCCATACGTTCCGCTTTAGCAGCTTCACGTTCTTCAGGGGTTAGCTCAACTTCATCTTCAGCAGCTTCACGAGCACGTTCTTCAGCGTCGCGGAGACGATCAGCAGCGTCACGTTCTGCATCGAGAATATCTTTAGCTTCTAACTCACCAGATTCAGCTAGAGCGAGCTGTTCAGCAGCCTTAGCTTCCTGTTCAGCGGCCTTAGCAGCCTGACGGGCTATTCTCGCAGCTGTTCTTTCAGCTTTAGCTTCCGCTTTAGCAACAGCAGCCTCATGCTTTAACGCATGCAGCTCTGTAAGACGCTCTTTAGCTCTATCGCTCATATCAGCCCAACCGCCAAGGCGTTCAGAAAGATCAGTAGCTAGCCAAATAGAACCCTTAGGCTCAGCAGCACCTTCATCAGAGTCAGATTCGTCAGAATCATCTTCAATTACGTCAGAATCGTCACCAGGAACGTCTTCTTCAACATCACCAGGAACGTCTTCTTCAACATCACCAGGAACGTCTTCTTCAACATCACTAGGAACGTCTTCTTCAACATCACTAGGAACGTCTTCTTCAACATCACCAGGAACATCCTCATCAACATCAGAATCAACATCGTCGACAACAGGAACGTCGCCATCAACATCTTCATCGATATCTGCATCTACATCTTCAAGAACCTCAATAGCCATCTGTCGAAAATTCTCAACAGCAGTTACAAGATCCGTATAAGTGTCAGAACTATCTTCTACAACAATCTCGATACCTTCGCTTTGGACCTGATCAGCGGAATCAACCTTATTATCTGCACCAGGGGCCAAACCCAAAGAAATCAAAAGACTCAAAATAGAATTAAGTAAAATTTCCATAATATATTCTCCTAATTAATGGTTT
>QCKS01000061.1 GCA_003215175.1 Acidimicrobiales bacterium AG-410-I20 | reverse complement strand
AACAAAACTAATTGCCTCAACAACCATGACACCATCAGACTCAGCTGATTCAATGACATCCAGTAACCCTTCTTCAAAACTTGCACCATTTACTACAAGTAAATCTGCTTCCATCATTAGATTTACCTGCTGCGCTGAAGCCTGGAAGACATGAGGATCAGCACCCGGAGGCATTATTGTTTCAACTTCAAAAAGGTCACCAACCATACTTGTAACGACGTCACCGAGAATATTTGTAGTAACAACAATTGAAGGTGTTTCTAGACTTACCTCTTCATTGCTGGATGAGTCACTGCTTGATGAACTGCTACTAGAAACACTACTACTTGACCCCGCATTACTTGAACTATCACTGCTACTGCAGGCACTCGCAAATAACGAGAGTGCAGCTACAAAGACGGTTACAAGCAGAGCAAACCGATTCCGAAATTTGTAAAACATTTATTACCTTCCTAAAATGAGAATAGTTCTCATTATTACATTCTGGGGTCATAATTCAAACTTAAAAGTTAAGATAAATTTGCGAGAAAAATCATGATGAAACAACTAGCTATTTCAACATCAGGACTAGAAGTTCGATACGGAGAAACCGTCGCTCTAACTGGTGTGGATATAGAAATCAAAAGAGGCTCAGTATTAGCCGTTATCGGCCCAAATGGGGCGGGTAAATCCGCTTTCTTGAAAGCACTTGCGGGAACAGTTAAACCATACGCCGGAAAAGTTAACTGTCGCGGGGCATCCCCTTCCTTCGTTCTGCAATCAACTGATGTAGACAAGTCACTTCCAATCAGTGTTCGTGAAGTCGTATCACTCGGTAGATATTCAGAAATTGGACTCTTTAAAAGATTTAAAAAATCTGACCATGACATCGTTGACCAAGCACTTGAACGAATGGATATCAGTGAACTAGGCAACAGCCAATTTCATGATCTTTCTGGAGGTCAACAACAGCGAGTGCTTATAGCGCAAGGACTAGTACAGGAAACCGAAACTATCCTCCTTGACGAACCAGTCAATGGGCTTGATATCAGTTCTCGAGAAATTATTTTGAATACAATTCTTGAGGAGGTTAAAAAGGGTCGAACGGTTGTCTTCTCCACTCATGACCTCAACCATGCACAACTTTCCGATGAAGTCCTTCTGTTGAATAACTGTCCGTGCTGCTTAGGTGCACCAGAGGATGTACTTACGGAATCTAATTTACGAAATGCTTACGGAGATAGTCATTTACATTTCGGTGATGAACTCTTGCTTGATGACCCGCATCACTCCCACACGTCACCATATGACGAAAAAAGAATACGAACTTTCTGAAAGATAGCTTGTAACTAGTTCTTAGATGTTTGGTGAAATAAGAGTTAAATACGGATTTAAGGTCTTATTTTTTTCGAACTATCCATGCTTCTTCTGCCGGCCATTTATTCGCCCACGCAAGATCAACAAATGCATACCTTGTTTCATCAGACTCTTCTGGAGGCTGAAGTTCAATAAGTTCTTCGATTTCGAACCCGCAAGAACGAAATAAATGGATCTTCTCTCCGTGGGAAATGTGAAACTCTACGCTGTTGTCGGCAAGATCTTCGAATCGGTGCATTCCGAATTGAGATTGAAGCAGTTTTTCATCAGCGACGGTTTCTTGTTCCCAGTCTTGGCAAAGAACAAGAACTATCGAGTTTTCAAGGATGACAAGCTGTCCACCGGGTCGAAGCACGCGAGCTACCTCCGGAATCCATCGGTATGGATCACACCAAATGGAGGCTCCATATTCGGATATAGCGAAATCAAAACTTTCATCTTTAAACGGCAGTAACTCCGCATTGCCGAGAATGAGCGGAAACTCTAGATCAAATTCTTTTTGGAAAGAAGCAGCAGTGGTCAGTTGCGCTGGTGAGTTATCTATCCCTACAGGATTACCGTTTCTTCGCGCCAGCCATGCTGATACATAAGCTGTTCCGCAACCCAATTCCACGACGTCTCCACCTTGGAAATCTTTCAATAGACCTACTTCAGATTCAGGTATTTGAAATATTCCCCATTGGGGCGCATTTTCTAACCAGCCCTTGTAGCCGGCATCTACATAATCACTCGCATAATTATTCCAAGCTTCTCGATTCGCCTGAACATACGGTTCCCCTAACTCAGTTCCCTCTTCCATTGAACAGCGCTACTAAACCATGCACGCAGTGAAATAGGGTTCTGCCGCTGCGTCCCTTCCGTCTTGGTCCATATTGATGTAGTACTCCATTTCATCAACATCTTT
>QCKS01000060.1 GCA_003215175.1 Acidimicrobiales bacterium AG-410-I20 | reverse complement strand
ACTGCTATGAAGATGACGGTACGGCTTGGTCGGCACGGACTGTAGAAGATTGTTTAGCTCGTGGCGGAATTTGGGAACAGGAAGAAGACTGGGGTTACTGCTATGAGGATGATGGCTCAGTTTGGTCGGCGCGAAATGAGAAGGATTGTATAAATCGTGGCGGCAACTGGGACCTTCAATACGAATATTGTGAAGACGAGTCCTACTACGAAGATTGGGACCAGGGGGAAACAACCATAGGTGAAGATGGCTGTGAAACGACTACCTATATGGATGGAAGCACTGATTGGTGGTGTCCAGATGGAACATATGGTGGTTCATGGACAGATGAATTCGGGAATATCGAAACTTGGTCAGCTCCTGAAGTTATTTATGACCCAGAAACTCGATGCTCTACTGAAATTTATGATGACGGATCAAGTTTCAGATGGTGCGAAGACGGTTTTAGTTCGTGGACAGACGAATTTGGTAACACCGAAGTATTTGAAGCCCCTGTTGAAGAGATACGCGCAGATGGGACAATCGTTTACACCTATTCAGATGGAACAGTTGAAGTCATAGGAAATGATGGATCTCTGAGGATCACATGGCCAAACGGTGACTGGTATGAAGAAAGCTATTTAGCGGACGGTTCACGAGTAGAGAAATACTCTGACGGATCACAAGTAATCGAACAAACTGACGGAAGTTACCAATACACAGATCCCCACGGAGAAGTTTCCAGCACAGTACAAGTAGGTGAAGGGGACACGCTTGGATGGAAGACACAATTTGAAGACGGGAGCACCCTCATCACTTACGAGGATGGCCGCGAAGTATTTGAAGATGCAAACGGTTACACCTATGAAACAGTTGTCGATGATAGGGGCATAACAACAACTACCGCCAGTGATGGTTCCGTCATCGTGAAACGCCCGGATGGATCATTTGACAATCTCTATCCTGATGGAAGCAGAGATGTAGGGACACGTGATAATGACGGCAATCTTGTTATTGCCTACGCAGATGGATCAAGCGAAGTCATCTCTAGAGAAGGCAACAGCACCTTTACTGACCCATTTGGAGTGACAACAAGAAGTATCACAGACGAAACTGGAAGAATCGTTGAGTCTTCCAGTGACGGCTGGTCATTAAGCACCTCAGCAGATGGGAAATCTGTCGTTATTACTGGACCAAACGGAGAAGCAGAAACTGCCATTATTGGCGAAGACGGATCAGTACTAAAAACCTTTGAAGACGGATCCACCGGACGTTATTTCCCCGAAACAGGACAAGTCAGTTACACCAGTGTCTCTGGAGAGACTTTCAATATGAGAGTAGACAAAAATGGAAACTTGGTGGCAACAGATGAGTTCGGATCAATTTATGAATACAACCCGAAAACAAATACCACAAACATTTTAGATGCCGACGGTAATGGGCAAACCAGTCAAAGGAATTCTGACGGAACTTACGAAGTAACTCTGGAAGACAATACAACTATTGAGTTTGATGCTTCAGGTGTTCCATTAGCTTTTGGGAATGAGGTTGTAGAAGATGGAGAATTCTTGGCAATTAATATTGCAAATCCATGTGCAACATGTGTGAGTGAAGCGGTCTGGGATAAAGAAAACGCCATGCTGGAACTTGATTTAGGTGGGAATGGAACCATTACAACACAGTTGAGCTCTGATGGTGTTGTCACCGTTGAAACTGAAGAAGGAAACCGAACTTACGACCCTTCGACCGGAGTTACTGGATCAACAACAATAACTTTTGATGCCGGCGTCGCCACAATTCTTGGAAGTAACGGTGGTACAACAAGCATCTCAGAAGATGGAACTTCTATAGAAATCGTTGACGCTAATGGAACACAAGCAACCGCTACCGAAAGTGATATCGGATATACGGTTGTAGTGGACGGAGTCGAATATGAATTCTTCTTCGGGTAAGAAATAAGAGGAGATTGAGATGAAAAATAAGACAATCTTCCTTCTTTCTGTATTACTTTCTTTGTCGTTGGTGGCTTGCGGCGGAGGCGGTGAAGATGAAAGTGTCGACACTGCCGCGTCAACTTCTTCTTCCTCTTCTTCAGATTCCGCTGATGATGGAGAAGAAATTGAAGAACCAATTTCTACTTGTGTTTTAGCCGTTAACGCAGACTGCAGTGGAGCGAACTTTGCCGGACAAGACCTCGCTTCAGTCATTGCTCCAGGAGTCAATTTAAGTGGAGCCAACCTGACAGGCGCTATTCTTGATGGGGCCTTAATGATAGGAGCAGACCTAACTGGAGCAGAATTAGG
>QCKS01000059.1 GCA_003215175.1 Acidimicrobiales bacterium AG-410-I20 | reverse complement strand
GGGAACTACCCCATCTTTTCTTTTGGAAGGTGGATGGGTTGTAGGATTTTTCCGCGATACAGAATATCAACAACCAGTTATTATCGGAACTCTGCCTGGCGTTCCTATTGATCCCGCTGATTACAGAAAAGGATTCAATGACCCTCGTCACAAAAAATCCACTCAAGTAAACTTTGCAAGTAAGAAACAATATGCGAAGGAAGACAAAGATGGGAAAGTATATAATCCAGGCGAGAGTGGCGGAACTATTGAAGATTACAACCCAGCGTATTCCCAACAATCGTATGGCCCATATCCGTTAGGTGCGTTTGTTAACGGTGAGGATGATAAAGAGGGCGTATTCAGTAGATCATCTGGACATAGCGTAAAAGAATCAGACACAAACAGACTCGCAAGAAACGCTAGTCATGGTGTTCTAAGTTCTAAAGATGAAGATTATAATAGACTCCTTGCACCGCAAGGCAGAACTAAAGATGTTTTTGTTGCTTTGTATGAACCTGATGCTGAAGATGGTAACGATATTATTGGCAATAAAGTAGGTAAAAAACAACACACCGTAGACGCATCTAGAACAGTTGACTCTATCAATACAGATGTGAATGAAAATAAATGGTCAGAGCCAAGCACCACATCTCCATCTTCAAATGGTAGTCCCAGATATAATACAAAATATCCATACAACCATGTATTTGAAACAGAGAGTGGTCATATCAAAGAGTATGATGATACTCCAAACGCAGAACGTATCCATGAGTATCATAAGTCAGGGACGTTTTACGAGATAGACACAGATGGTAATAAACAAACTCGTATAGTCGGAAATAATTATGAGGTGATAGCAGGGACAAACTTTGTCAACGTAAAAGGAGATGTAAACCTAACCGTAGACGCAAACTGTAAAACGTATATTAAGGGTGATTGGGAAATACAAGTTGATGGCAACAAAACTGAACTCATAAAAGGTAATCACTCAAAAACTGTCAATCAAAATCATACTGAAGTGGTGTCCGGCACACAGACATCAACGATCACTGGAGCAGTGAGTGAAACATTTAAGTCTACACAAACTACGACTGCTGATGATAACATAACAATCATTGGTAAGAGGATTGATTTGAACCCAGATGATTAGGAGGATAACATGCCAGAGGTAACAAGAGTAAGTAAAGATAATCATATAGGTCATGCAAGTCCTACACCAGGCCCATTTCATCAGACTGCATATGAAGAGGGTTCTCCTAATGTTTTTACGAATAGCGCAAAGACTGTTCGCATTGGTGATAAGACTTTTTGTGGTGACCCAGCAACTGAAGGCTCATCTACTGTGTTTGTAAATAGTATTCGTGTTCACAGAAAAGGTGATGCAACTGGTGGACATGAAAGTTGGGTGCCGAACGTATCTGCAAGTGGTTCACCAAATGTGATAGCAGGCGGATAATGGCAAAACCAGATTACGCAACATTGTTATCTCAAATCGCAGCTGCAAGTGGTGATGCCAAAACTGCACTAGAAGCACAATGTTATGTTTTTGAGGAAGAACTAACTGATGCAGAAAAGGATTTATTTAACTATGTGTCTGATGAATATTTCTTATTTAATCCAGGCACAGAAAATGAAACATTTAAAAGTTATGTAGGAGTATATTATAGTGCCACTGGAGAAACAACATGACACTAACTAAAAGGTCAACAAAAGGTTCAGCACTTACCTATGATGAGATGGACGATAATTTAACACATTTAGATTTATACCGAAGTGTGGAAAATATTACTGGTGGAGGGGCACTCAGCACAACCACAGGAGTTTCGTTGATTAGTACAACTGGAACTGAAGCGTATACGTTAGCAGATGGCATAGAAGGACAGATTAAAATACTCGTAATGAAGGTAGATGGTGGTAACGCAACCATCACTCCAGATAACCTTGTAGGATTTACATCAATACGATTTAACAATGTACATGACAATGTGCAATTGCTTTATGGTTCTACTGGTTGGAATATAATAGCACTTCAAAATGCATCAAAAATAAGTTAGGAATTTGTAATGTCAAGATACACTAAACAAGTTAAACCAAGACAAAATAAATCTGTCAAAACAACTCCTATATCTGAGGGTGGTTTAGGACTAGCCCCACGCACAGACATTACTTCTATAGATGAGAGTATAAAAAAGGCAAAAGAAAATAAATTAGCAAAATACTGGTACGACAAGTATGAAGAACTGGTTAAAGAAGTTTCTTATCATAGAAAAAAAGATCATCAATATTTAAATGATCTTGAGGAGAAGGTGAGTGTTATAAATGAAGGCCTTCTTGAGGAACAACCAGAAATAGATACTGCCGATATTTTGGCTCCATTAGAT
>QCKS01000058.1 GCA_003215175.1 Acidimicrobiales bacterium AG-410-I20 | reverse complement strand
AGAGGAACGAACCTCAAAGAAGCGAAACTAATAAGAGCGAAACTCCAAGAAGCGAACCTCACTGGAGCCAACCTCCAAAGAGCGAACCTCGCTGGAGCCAACCTCCAAGAAGCGAACCTCACTGGAGCCAACCTCCAAAGAGCGAACCTCTTTGAAGCGAACCTAAGAAAAGCGGACCTCACTGGAGCGAAACTCACCGAAGCGGGCAGCCGACAAGCGAAATGGGATGAGTCAACAGTGTGGCCTGAAGGATTCACCCCACCAAAAAGGTAAAGCGCGCTTGGAGGGAATCGAACCCCCAACCTCCTGATCCGTAGTCAGACGCTCTATCCAATTGAGCTACAAGCGCAGATCCCTAAGTGTAGAAGCCTACTTTGTGGCTCCACACTTTTATTTATGTCTGGCGGAGAGGGTGGGATTCGAACCCACGAAGAGCCGTTAGGCCCTTACTCCCTTAGCAGGGGAGCGCCTTCGACCGGACTCGGCCACCTCTCCTTGAATAAATGATGCTACCGGAAGGTCGCTACATGTAGAACCTCCCTTTACGCTTATGAGTGGAGGGATGGCAGAGCGGACGATTGCGATGGTCTTGAAAACCATTGAGCCTCACGGCTCCGGGGGTTCAAATCCCCCTCCCTCCGCCACAAAAATTTCTTATTTTTAAAATTCGAATGGGATTGGTATTTTGTAACCATGATTGAAACTGTGATTGAAAGATGGCATTCAGCTCTCCGAGGAGATCTTGATTTTGGTGAATTACTTCACGAGGATTGCACTTTTTGGTCTCCAGTAGTTTTTAAGCCGTTACAGGGGCGTGAAATCACCAAAATGTATCTAACAGCTGCATTTCAAGTTTTCCCAGGTGATGAAGCAGAAGAAAAACAAGCCAGCAAAGATGACACATCGGGTTCTTTTCAATACACGAAACACATTCTTGATGGCAATAATGCGGTTCTTGAGTTTGAAACCACTGTTGATGGCATTTCAATTAATGGTGTTGACATCATTACCTGTGATGATGAGGGTTTAATAACCGAATTTAAAGTGATGATTCGTCCAAAGAAGGGCGTTGAAAAAATTCATGAACAAATGGGGATGATGTTAGCTTCTATGCCTTCGCCTGAATAAAAGTTTTCATTTAACTATTTCAGAAAGGTGTGCTTCCCAACGTCCACCATTGCCAGCGCGTAATTCTTCATATGGCGGGATGCTGTATACGGTGACTCGATGATCTAAAAAGTCGCTATAAGCAAGCATTGTTCCATCTGGAGAAACATCAAGCCCAGTAGGTTGGTTTCCTCCGATAATGGCATCAAGATAATCTCCGGTAGCGGTATCAATGACAGCAATCGATCCCCATTCCGGGCCGATTAAATGATAGCTTTCAGGATTGTTTCGCCCGCGACTTGAAACATAAAGAACTTTCCCATCGGGACTTAAATCAATGGTGTTGGGGACATTGTCAACTTCAGCAAAAATTTCTACTTCTTCTGTTGCAGTGTCTATCGACAAAATGTAATCCCGTCCAAGTTCAGAAGCGTAAAGTATGCCGGTCTGAGGGTCCCCTACTAGATGCCTCATCGCGCCACCTGTTCGGTGAATAACTGTGCTTTCTCTACTGTTGAGATTGAAAACTTCTATGTCGCCATTTTCAAATCCTGCAACATACAGTTTTGAACCATCTGGTGTAACCCAAAGTCCTCGTGGAGTAACCACACTTGACATCCGAGCTGTGACTTCACCAGTGTCTAAATCAATTTCACTTACATCGTTACTTGACCAGTTGGAAACCCATAAAGTTTTTTCATCAGGGGAAAGAGTCATTACTTTGCTCCAATTACCTCCTGTTTGGAGGTTCCGAATTATTTCTCGGGTAGAAACATCAATTTCATAAACTGATGCTGTTTCCATTTGGCTTACATAAGCCAATGTTCCAGTTTTATTAAAGATTATTTCGACTGATCCTCCATCAGGTAAATCAACGAATCCGAGTAGTTCTCCTGTTTGTGGTTTAAAAATTTCAACTCCATCGCCTACTAATTGAGTTACCCATAATTCGCTTCCGTTCGGGGTAAATGCCACCTGTTTAGGGGCGCCACCAGATTTCCATTCAGCTATTTTGTGTAAAAGTTGATTTTCTTTATCTAAGTAAAAAATTAGGTTTTGGTCTGAGTCGAAACTAATTATTTGATCAAATGGGTTAAACCCTTCGGCTTCAATAGAAATTCTTACAGGGCTTGAAACATAAGTATCTAATGGAATCTCCACATCAGTTACTACTCCGCTAGGTGTTTCAAGTGTGACCTTTGAGTCTTCTGGTATGACATTTAATTCCAATCTATAAAAAGTTGGAAGAGTGGTCGTCGTAGTTGAAGTTAAGGCTTCTG
>QCKS01000057.1 GCA_003215175.1 Acidimicrobiales bacterium AG-410-I20 | reverse complement strand
TGGACAGTTGATCCCGAAGAAAAAATTGAACCTTCTAAGGCGTAGACGGACGGCTGGTCAAAGAGTTTCCACGCAATAGTTGTTAAAAGTCCATTTACTGGGGCCGGGAGAGTGTTTCCAAGATTTGCAAGTACAAAACCGCCGGTGCCATAGGTGTTTTTTGCTTGCCCTGAAGTGAAGCAAGCCTGACCAAAGAGAGCGGCCTGCTGGTCCCCGGCAATGCCACTTATAGGTATGCCAGGTTTTACTGGACCTTCTGGGCCTGTTTTTCCAAATCGTCCAGCGGAACTCATTACTTTCGGTAAGGCTTTGATAGGCACTGATAGAAGTTCACAGATTTCTTCCGACCATTCTTCGCTAGAGATATCAAAGAGCATCGTTCTGCTGGCGTTTGAAGGATCAGTAGCGTGAACTTTGCCACCAGTTAAGTTCCAAAGTATCCAAGAATCAATCGTTCCTAGGCGCAAGTCAGTGTCATTAGTAACTTCGCCTTCGTTTAGAAGCCATGAATATTTTGTTCCAGAGAAATAGGGATCTAACACGAGTCCTGTGGATGTACGAATAAGATCTAAATAGCCTTTTTCGAGAAGTTCTTCACAACGGTCAACTGTACGACTATCTTGCCACACGATTGCTTTATGTGAGGGTTGTCCAGTGGAAGCGTTCCACGCCACGACTGTTTCGCGTTGGTTCGTGATTCCAATGCCAATGATTGGTTCAGTGATTCTTGAACATACGTCTTGCAGGGTTTCTGAAACAGAGTCCCAAATTTCTACTGCATCATGTTCAACCCAGCCGGGGCGTGGAAAATATTGGGTTAATTCACGCTGTGAAATATCCACGATCGAACTGTCCGCGTCTATAACGAGACTTCGAACACTAGTGGTTCCTGCATCAATAGCTAATAAGTAAGACATATAAAAAGTATGGTCAACGTCTTCAAGATTTTAGTGGAAGTTGTGAATCTTGTATGTAAGTCAGATAGTTGGAGCAACGAACAGCTTCACCATCAGCAGGAGGTTCCCCGTCGCTCACTGGAGCATTCACTGCTGTGGTTTGATCATCGCGCCTTAGTAATACGAGCACTTCATCTATTTCAATTCCCTTAAGCAATTCAGTAGAAGTGCAAACTAGCATCGCAAATGCGAGCTGGTTGCTGGCCGAATCATCAGTTGGGAAGCCGTCAAGAGTGTCGAGGTACACAAGAAGAGTTGAACCTTCAAGAGTAGTTCCGACCAAAGAACTTCCTTCAGCGAATGGAGACACCAGCCCTCGCTCTTGTTCATCAGCAGTGGGACCATTGAGAATTTGTTCAAGGATGGTGTTCACTGAACCATCGGGTTCGATTTCTCGTTCAACAGTTTCGAGAAACATTGATCCTTCATCTGAATCTTTTGCAAGAAATATTTGGACAGTTTCAAGAATGGAAGGAGCTTCAGTAGTTGTGACAGCGCCTTCAATAAGCGTGTCTGGCAATTCTGCTGAGAGGCTACGAGGGTTATCTTCGAAAGTAATACCACAGGAAGAGAGGATGAATATAGAGAACAGCAAGACTCTCGAAAGTGAAATGATATTTCCCATTATTCGGACCCTATCTCTTCCATCATCGGTAGTTGAATGATAAATCTGGCCCCAGATTTTTCATCAAGTCGGTCTTCTACCCATACTTGGCCACCGTGAAGGCGTATATCTTCGTGAACCATGCTTAGGCCTAAACCACTACCGGTATCGTCGCCACGCCGGCCAGCAGAACTACCACGTGAGAAACGATCAAATATTTCAGATCTTTCTGATTCTGCCACTCCTGGCCCTGCATCTTCTATTGCAATTTCAACATAGTCTTCTTTGCTGGAAATCGACACAGCGGTAATCCCACCTCCATGTTGGATACCATTTGTCAGCAGGTTTGAAAGTGCTCTACCAAGACGACGTTTATCTCCACGGACGTAAAGATCTGAGATTGGTGTCAATTCAACAAGAATTGATGAATCTATGCGAAGAGTTCTTAGAGTCGCAGATACTAATGAGTGAATCTTTATTGACGAATTTTCAAGAGAGGCGACCCCTCCATCAAACCTAGAAATTTCTAGTAAGTCTTCAACGAGCCTACTGAAGCGCGATAAATCTATTGACAATAAATCAAGAGCAGTTTTTGATCGTTCTGATAGCTCGTTTCGACGGGCCTCTAATACCGCAACACTCGAAGTAAGAGTCATTAGAGGGCTTCGGAGTTCATGACTCACATCAGAAGCAGACCTTCTTCAACGTGTTTGGGATTACGACTACTTCGGAGATGGAAGATTAGTAGATGTCCATGTCAGACGATTACGAACCAAGGTAGAAAATGACCCTGCTAAACCTCGTTACATAATCACTATGAGAGGTATGGGCTACAAATTACAGCCCTAGATGTCTAGCCATCACGATGGATTCAACGCCAACTTCTCGATCATTCAGTTTTGGTTTACAAACAAGAATTCTCTTTTCTTACGCAATTGGTGGACTAGCCATATCACTGCTTCTCGCCATCGCAACTCTTACTTTCACTCGCCAACAACTCGTTGATGACCGTGAAGCTTCCGCAGCCGCAATTGCCGTCAATAACGCCAGCCGTCTAAGCAACCAGTTGACTCCAG
>QCKS01000056.1 GCA_003215175.1 Acidimicrobiales bacterium AG-410-I20 | reverse complement strand
ATCTGGTGATGATTGGTTTGAGGTAGAGGTTGCACCTGACTTAATCATAAATGAGGAAGGAAACTTCGACACGGTGTTGGCTGCAAATAGAGAGTCAATAGGAACCATATGGAACTCATGGCAAACTCAATGGTCTGGTGTTGTCCAGTCATCGTCAAGTACTTGGTGGCAAGGTCAAAACCAAATTGAAAGAACCACTCAAACAGTTAGAACAGATCAACAAAGGACTGGTGTCAAAACAGACGTTATTGAAAAAATTGATTTAGAATCATTAGGAACAAGAGTTATATCTAGAGCTTTACTTCCGTTCTGTAGGGCAAACACTATTACCTTTGAAGCAACTAACTTGTTACCTAACACACAGGTTTATCCATTCTTTGATAGACAAGATGTGTCGCAGTTCACAAAACCAGAGTCAGGGTTTTCTACAAATGATGCATCTCTGATTCAAGGTGATGCGCTTATTACAAATCCAGCGGGTAAACTTCGCGGCGTATTTGATATACCTGATCCTAAAGTAGCAGGCAATCCAAAATTTAGAACTGGAGAGGTATCTTTCAGATTAACATCAAGTCCTACAAACATAACATCAACTGATCCTATCACGGCAACTGAAACAGTTTATCAAGCAAATGGTGTTCTTGAGACTG
This sequence comes from Acidimicrobiales bacterium AG-410-I20, assembly GCA_003215175.1. Taxonomy (GTDB): domain Bacteria; phylum Actinomycetota; class Acidimicrobiia; order Acidimicrobiales; family MedAcidi-G1; genus MedAcidi-G2B. Next base: position 2,179 of record QCKS01000056.1, on the reverse strand, counting down.
AACAAGAAACAATTATTGCAACAAGAAATGCTGAAGTTGTCTCAACGAAGATGAGTGAAAATACTGTTGTGTTCTCAAACATTATAAATGAAACAACAACTAGAGTAGATCAGGGTGATGATGGAGATGATGATGGAGATGATGATGGTGATCCACTTGCACAAACTTTCCAAATAACAGAAGTTGGTGGAACGTTTGTCACTAGTGTGGACTTTTTCTTCCAAGCAAAAGATGAGTCATTACCAGTAACGTTAGAACTTAGAAACGTCATCAATGGTTTCCCAGGCCCGAAAGTTTTACCATTCGGTAGAGTGACCAAAGAACCATCAGACATAAGCATATCTGAGGATGGTCAGACTGCGACTAACTTCAAGTTCCCTTCACCAATTTATTTACAACAGGGATATGAATACGTTCTCTGTCTTATATCTAATAGTCCTGTCTATAAAGTCTGGATTGCGAGAATGGGTGAGACTGAACTTCAATCAACTCTGGCCACTGCTGGAACTGGTGGAACAGCAACAGCAACCAGTAATCAATTGTTCTCTGAGAGAACTGTTTCTGAGCAACCAGAAGTTGGTGTTCTATTCAAGTCACATAATAATAGAACTTGGGCACCTTCATTATTAGAGGACATGAAGTTTAATTTGAAGCGTGCTAGGTTTAGTGCTTTGACGGGGAACTTCCCTGTGGTGAATGATGTAAATCCAATCAAACTATTGGAGAACAATCCTTTAATTTTCCAAGATGGAAGCAATGTCATTCAAGTAAATCACAGAGATCATCAGATGTATTCGACATCAAATAACGTCACGATTGATAAAGTTAAATCTGGCGCATCAACCACCCTCGCCTCTGCGATCACAAATGATGCGACAGCAATTACGTTATCTGATGGGACTGACTTTGATGACACCTCTGGTAAATTTTCCAGAGACTCATCAAACACTTACTTCATAAAGATTGGTGATGAGATTATTACATACCAAACAATTTCTGGTGCAGCGATCACTGGTGCAGTAAGAGGAACCAATAGCACGACTGCAACTTCACATGATGCGGGTGCGACTGTTGAACTCTTTATGCTGCACAAAATACCGTTTACAGAAATTAATAAAACACACACTGCTGTTGGTAATATTCAAATTGATAGTTACACTATTACAGTCACCACTTCTGCCGTGATTGACGGAACGAGTGTAACAAGAGCGCAGAATGGTGAGAATGAAGTGACCGCAACTGAAAACATATTGTTTGATTTAGCACAGTATGCTATCTCTAATATGACAGTCGAGGGCACAAAAATTGTTGCTAAAAAACAAAACACAACATCGACAAGTCCAAGTGGTTCGCAGACATCATTTGTAAAATCATCATCAGCAAATGCTCAAGTGATACCACTAAATGAAAATGTATATTACGATGCTCCTCTCATGTCAGCGTCAGGTGTTAATGAGACAAATGAGATGGCGGGTGAAAAATCTTTGGATATAAATCTAGAATTATCAACAAACAATCCTCTTGTTTCACCAGTTGTCGATACTGAAAGAATGACGGTTTATGCTATCGCAAATAGGATTAACAATATTGACTCTTCGTCTGATGTGTTTCCAACTAGTGAGTTTGTTCCTTCTACAGAACCAGATGGTGATAATAACGTTGCGGTTTACTGTACTAGAAAAGCAACACTTGCACAAGCAGCAACATCTTTGAAAGTATTCTTTGCTGCAAATAGGGATGGAGATGCAGACATTAAAGTATTGTATAAAATTTTGAGGTCAGATGACGCGAGTGATTTTGATGAGTTGGGTTGGAGATTTTTCAATGATGATGCAGCCATCCCTGGCTTACCTGATAGTGTTACTAACCCATCACTTGGTAGAGATGACTTCCAAGAATATCTGTTCTCAGCCGGTGTTACAGACGATGGTCTTGGTGATCCACTTGATGCATTTATCGCATTTGCGATTAAGATAGTTATGCAAACAACTAATTCTTCTGAACCACCAAGGATTAAAGACTTTAGAGCAATGGCATTGGCAACATAACATGAAGGATAAATTTTTAAGAGTAAAAGATGAACCCCATCTCTTGAGAGATGCACACTCTAATGCAATTGTAAATACAGATACAACTGCATATGAATTGGCAGTGAAAAGGTCAAAAGCTGCACAAGAGC
>QCKS01000055.1 GCA_003215175.1 Acidimicrobiales bacterium AG-410-I20 | reverse complement strand
GGGTTTCACAAAAAATGATGAAGCAGTTAGTTATGAACGGATGAAAGCAAAAGTCCAAGATGCGTTAAAAGATCACTTCAGACCAGAATTTCTTAACCGAATCGATGACACCATCGTCTTCCATGAACTCAGCGTTGAAGAAGTAACCCGTATTGTCGACTTAATGATCCGCAGAGTCGCCAAACAATTATCTGGCCAAGGTTTAGGACTTGAATTAACTGACGCCGCTAAGGCCCACTTAGCTAACCAAGGGTATGACCCAACGCTTGGAGCTCGTCCATTGCGTCGTGCGATCCAAAGAATGGTCGAGGATCCTCTATCTGAACGTCTTCTACATAAAGAATTCCGCGCAGGGGAAATAGTCATTGTTGATGTTGAAGACAATGAAGAAGCCCCCGGAGAACAAAAAATAGCGTTCCGTGCGATTGAAGGATTTGAACCACCAACCGTAGAGATGGTTACTGAGGGCGCAGAGTAATTGTTCGATTCGGGCTGGCAACACAAAGGTTGTTTTGTCGCCTAGCGTAAGTCATTATGCGACGTTTAGTGCCGGTATTTCTATCACTAATATTTTTATTTGGGTTACTTACCGCTTGTCGAATAGAAACAACCGTCACTGTTGATGTCTTACCTGACGGGTCTGGTGAAGTAGAGGTTCTGGTAACTCTAGATGACGAAGCACTTCAAGCAGTTGAAACATCCGGACCGCTTGAAGATCAGTTAAACGTTGACGACCTTTCCGATGCGGGGTGGGAAATAGGCGATATTGAAAGAGGAACCGTTGACGGGTTAACTCGAATTACGGCAGTTAAAACCTTCGCAGTGCCTGAACGGTTACCGAGTGTTCTAAACGATATTGCAGGGTCAGAAGTTTTTTCTAATATGGCACTCACACGTGAGAGGTCATTTGCCAGAACTTCTTGGAACCTAACAGGACAAATAGATTTATCTTCTGGATTAGCACTTTTTAGCGACCCCGACTTAGAAGCAGCTCTATCGGGTTTAACTCTAGGAAGAACCGAAGAAGAAATTCGCGAACTTTCTGGGTGCGTTGACCCGGATTGTGAACCTACAGATTTCTTTCTCTTCAACTTCGAAGTGCCTCTTCGCGATGGGGGAAAAGGAAATGGATCAATCGAAGATGATGTAGCCCGCTGGACTCTAGTTCTAGGAGAAAAGCAAGACGAGCCACTTCAGTTGTATTGGACAGTAGAAGATCAAGCACCAAGATTATGGCGAATCGGATCAGTAATTGCAGGAGTGCTATTTGTTTTAGTTCTTGGATTGCAGATCGTTCGTCACTTTCGAGGACCTCAAGCAGGCCCTGCCCTTCCTGCGCCTAAGAAAACAAACCGCCGATCTAAAGAGATTGTTCAAGAGCCCCCACAAGAGAATGACGAAAATGAGTCAAGAAGTCTCGAATTGCTTGTTTTAGGGGGAGTAGGTGTTATTTGGGAAGGAGGTAATCACCCAGAAGGTCTACTTATTTCATTTGTTCAAGACAAGGGAGGTATCGCAGATAGCCAAGAAATAGCTGATCGTTATCGATCAGCGAGCCTAGGACATGTATCACAAGACGATTTTTGGTCTTCTTTAGGTGTCAACGGGCTGGTTTCTGAAATTGAGGAAGAATATTTGGATCGTGTAGATATTCGGACAGATGTTTTACCTTTCTTAGACCGCATGAAAGAACGAGAGTTTGAAGTAGCGTGCCTCACCAATGCGGTGCTTCCCTGGGCGACATATTTGCGCCAACGATTTGGGCTTGATGAGTTTATAACCCATTGGATCATAAGCGGCGAGGTAGGAGCACGTAAGCCAAGCCAAGCTATGTTCGAGGCATTACGTCGCACCTCAGGAGTTTCATTTAAAAACATGCTTCTCATTGATTCAGAAGTATCAACTCTCGAAGCTGCTAAAGGCTTAGGAATGTCAACAGTACTTCTAAAAGGAACTGCTTTAATCCCTGAAGGATTCCCTCACCCTGTAATTAATAGTTTTGCCGAACTTTTTAGACCAAGTGATGCTAAACCGGGCTCACAAGAAGAAACAGAAATCTCAAATCCTGGGGACTAACGCTCTTCATAGCCCCATTGCTGGTTAATTTATTTTTATTGCGTAATAATTCAAATATGGAAATAAATCTTCCTTCAGGAACAAAAGCAGAACTTGTACATCCATCAACTGGCGAATCCAAAAGAGGCTTAGTGGTTATTCCCGATGTAATGGGTTTACGACCCTTATTTGTTGATCTAGCTGCAGAGTTAGCTGAAAAGAATCAATGGTCTGTTTGTGTATTTGACCTTTACCCTGGGCAAGAAAATCTTGAAGTTGGAGAAAGATTAGCAACGGCAGGGCTTCTGAACGATAAAGACGTATTGGGAGATGCAGTCGCCGCTGCAGAAGCAACGACCTGCGACCCCGTCGGAATCCTCGGATTTTGTATGGGAGGCATGTACACACTAAAGGCAGTGTCCACGCAAAGATTTGATCGTCACTGTTCGTTCTATGGAATGATCCAAGTTCCAGATCAGTGGCAAGGCCAAGGCCAAGCAGAACCATTAGAACTACTTAAGTCAGGTGACCCCAAATCAGTTCTAGCAATAATTGGGAATCTTGACAGTTGGACACCTCCACATCATGTGGAGTTGCTTATAGAGACAGGAGCGAAGGTTGTCTGTTACGAAGAAGCGGATCACGGATTCGTACATGACGCATCACGCCCTGCTCATCGTCCAGTTGAAGCTACCGATGCTTGGCTCCAAGCAACTAAATGGTTCAATTTAGAGTCTTAAAGTCCTGTTTCTGTCTGATCTATTTTGAACGAATCATAAGTTGTTCACGGTTAATGATCCGGTAAGAGCGATCCATTTGCTCTATCCACCCAAGCCGAACAAAAGCGGCAATAGCCTTGTTGACTCTTTCGCGAGAAGCCCCAACCATCCCTGCTAATTCTTCCTGAGTGATAGGTAAAGAAAATTCTTCGCTTTCCCCAGCGAGTTCAAGAAGTTTTTTCGCCGTACGTCCAGTGACATCAAGGAAAACAGAATCAGCGAGCGCCTCGTCCATATTTCGCAACCGTCCGGCCAACATTTCTATGACCTGCCAAAGGAAAATGGGATTACTTTCGTACAAAGAGCGAACAGGTTCATAAGGAATTGCTGTTACAACAGAATCTTCTAACGCTCTTGCTTGGGCTGAGCGGCCTTTACCGTCAAAGAGTCCCATCTCCCCAAATAAATCA
>QCKS01000054.1 GCA_003215175.1 Acidimicrobiales bacterium AG-410-I20 | reverse complement strand
AATCAAAAGAATTAGTAATTAATGACTTCGTTGATAACAGTGATGATTTAATTGTTGTTGATATCCAATCCGGTGAACTAATTGATCGTGTTCCAACAGGATCAAGTCTTGCTAACGGAATGTTTCTTAGCCCTACCGGTGATGGAGGGGTTATTTACTGCACTACAACCACCGTTTCAGTTGTTAGTTGGGTTTGAAAATGGTTAAGCCTTTTATTCTTATTCCACCATCGGAAGGAAAATCTTCCGGGGGTACAGAACCATGCTGGTTAGAGACTAAGCAATCTTTTAAGAATTTAGAGACCCCTAGGCTCCAAGTGATTTCAGCTTTAGTTGAAGCAATGAAAGAACCAGAATCAAATAGAGCCAAGTTGCTTGGGGTTAAAGGAAAGAAAGTAGCGGAAGCGACTTCAGCAAATCTTGACATTCAAAAAGCAAAAACACTCCCCGCTATTGAGCGCTACACGGGTGTTCTTTATGATGCGCTGGACTACTCCGCTTTGTCCGCTGGATTAAAAAGAAAAGTTGACCAGCAAGTAATTATCTTCTCTGGTCTGTGGGGAATTGTAAAACCACAAGATTTGATTCCTGACTATAAGTTAAAAATGGGAGCAAAGCTTCAGGAGTTAGGGATTCTTTCACGTTTTTGGAAGCCCTATTTAACCTCTGCTTTAGAGGAATGCGATATAGGTTGCATATGGGACCTTTTACCTGGAGAGCATTCAGCTGGATGGGATCCAGTAATTGCACAAAAAAGAATACGGGTTAAATTCCTTGATGAAGTTATAAAAGATGGCGAAAAGAAACTTGTTTCTGTTTCCCACTGGAACAAACTTCTTAAAGGAGCGCTTGTCCAGTACGTGATTGATAACCAATTAGTCGATCCCGATGGACTCGTAGACTTTTCTCATCCCGAAGGATATGTTTTTGCGCCTGATCATTCAGTAAGAAACGGAAACACTATTGATATAGCTTTTATTTCTAAAAGATAATCAACTCTCTATTGCACCAAGCACACGGTCTAATTCGTTATTCGTAAAACGCCCATGCGGATCTAAATTTGCACGTGTTTCTTGAAATTTATCCCAATTTGGATATTTATTTCTTAAAGTTTCTGCGTTTTGGAAATGAAGTTTCCCCCAATGAGGTCGTCCTCCAAATTCATCCATAATTGATTCAACACCACGGAAATATTCTTCATATGGTGTTCCGAAAAACACATGAACAGCAATATAAATTGTTTCTTGCTCTGATGCCGTTGAAAGGGGAATATCATCAGGGCCTAAAACCCGTACTTCAATAGGAAAACTAATCGGATGATCAAGTGTGTCGATTAACTCCCGGACTTTCCGGAAAGCCTCAATCCCATTTTTTCTTGGCACTGCATATTCCATCTCATAAAACCGAACCCGTCTTTCACTTGCAAATACTTCATAACTCGTAGTTATATAGCTTGCAGAACCAACATCTGGAACAACAAAACTATTCATTTTTGGAATTAACGCTGGTTGTATACGTCCTAGATAGTTCATTGCTCCAAAAGCAACATTCTGTAAAAGTTCTTCATTTTTGAACTTTTTCCATTTTCGTTTTATTGCCTGTTTGAAATCTTTAGGTTTAGGAGGTGCTTCACTAGTGCGGGTATTTCTTTTGAGTAAAGCATTAGTGGTATGTGGCATCCAGAAAAACTCGGTGTGGTCTGTATTTTGAATATGGTCATCAAACGTCGCTAATAAGTCATCAATATTTACGACCTCTTCGACTGCATGCAAATTAAATGAGGGCACACATTGGAGGGTTACCTCGGTAACAATTCCTAAGGCTCCTAGTCCTACTCGTGCTACATGAAGAATTTCGGGATTTTTGTCTTCATTACATTCAATGACCGACCCATCACCGGTTACTATCCGAAGACCTATTACTCCAGCAGCGATACTTTGAAATTTTAATCCGGTTCCGTGAGTTGATGTAGAGATCGCTCCTGCAATTGATTGATATGCGATATCTCCAAGGTTTGGCATTGCTAACCCTGCTGCGTCCAATAGTGGGTTTAAATTAAAAAGCCGAATACCTGATTCAACTTTTACTCGACCACTGTCTCGTTCTAAAGAAACAACGGAGGTCATATCATCAAGAGTTACGAGGACATCATCGGTAACTACAAGACCGGTAAAAGAATGTCCAGCTCCTACTACACGTACTCGCCGATTTTGTTCAGTTGCTGCCTTGACCAAATTAACGATTTCGTTTTCATTTCTTGGCCGTTCTATTCGTACTGGCTTTGCACTTTGATTTCCAGCCCAATTCGTCCACGTTCCGTCATTTTGAAATCCGCTGTTAGGCCATAAGAAACTCATATCTACCATCCTCGTAAATCAATTGGCCAAGTATCTATGACTGGACTGTCATCAGTTTCGGAAACTTTTTCAACTAAATGCATTACTTCATGTTTTGAAATAGTTGGATCGATATGAGCAGGTCGTAATAAGACTCGGTTACCTACTTTCCAAGAGTTGCCAGTAATTCCGGTATGTTCGTCTGCACAGTACATAATTTCACCTTTGCCCACTAAAGAGGGTGGGCCAGAATCCATCGCTAAGGCTTTTAACCCTCCATCTAATACTGCGTGTCCCCGGCCGCTTACAGAAATGACAGTAGTTAGAAGAAATAGTCCTTGTTGGAAAGGTAAATCTTGACGAGCATATTCTGTGTCCATCAGTACATAGGACCCTGCCTGAAGTTCAGTTACGAGATTGTTTGATTCCCAGGTGCCAGTTCCTCCGCCGGAAATTACTTCGCCGCCAACTTCTGCGTGAGCAGTTTCTAATTTCTTTATTGAACGCGCCATCCCCATATCGCGTTTTTGTTGGTCTTTTTGATGCATTAGATGCCCCTCGTATCCCATGACTCCGCGTACGTTCAAACCTACGGCGCGAGCTTTTTCTGCAAGTTCTCCTGCTTCGTTAGGATGACAACCACATCTAGGCATTCCTACATCTACGTCGATTAGAACTTCCGACACTCCCCCTATCTTTGCTGCCTGGATAGTTTCTTCTGAGTCCACCGCTACTGTGACTCGAGCTGATCCTCCGTCAATTAATTTTTTGAGTCGTTCAGAATTCAACGTTTGGTTGGCAAGTAATAGATCTTTTCCTAAGCCGGCGGCTGCCATTCCCTCCATTTCGCGAATTGTTGCGCAACAAAAGTTTTCGTGCCCAGCGGCTACTAATTCTTTGGCTAGATATGAAGATTTGAAAGCCTTGACGTGTGGACGAAGAGAGGTACCTGGCCGTGCCGCGGACATATGAGAAATATTTTCGGTAAAGACATTACTGTCCACTAGTAGTGCGGGAGTATTAATCTCTCCAACTTTCATAGTCATCCTTTAGTGATCTTGTCTCCCAGTGAAATAACCCCAGGCTGGACAACTTTTGAGTTAATGCCTCTTAAGCAAAGTTCTCTTCCGCGTGATGAGTTAACGAACCTCATTGCGTCAGCTCCGAACCAACCAACAAACTGTGCGCATCCTGTATGGGGTGCTTCTGTTACTTCGATAATGGCTGAACCGATATTTAATTTTGTCCCAGGTGGAATGTTCTCCCGCGAAAGGTCGAAATCTACAACTAATTGGTCACCCGGAACAGCCATCCGTGAACTATCTCCTGCGGTTATGAGATCCAAAACTCGACTGTTTATCATTGTGACTTGCATTTCTGGATGCGGGCCCCCATCTGGGCTTTTGCTGTAAGGCTTTTTACTCCAATTATCACCAACTAGTCCTATTTCTAAAGAGAATTCAGCGCTTTGAAGTACTTTTCGCTG
>QCKS01000053.1 GCA_003215175.1 Acidimicrobiales bacterium AG-410-I20 | reverse complement strand
TTTGGTTAAGAACTTCAGTAGAGGTCCCGAACGTCAGTCGCAAATGCCCCGAACCCTCAGATCCAAAGTTGAGGCCGTTTTGTCCAGCCACATTCGTTAATCCGCGCATCCAAGTAGCAGGACGCTCACCCGGATCATAATTTGATAGGTCCAACCAGGCGACAAAAGTTGATTCAGGAAGATGCATATTGATAGCAGGTAACTCCTCATTCAAGCGAGTAATAAGAAGATGGCGATTCGAATCAAGTACTTTCTTCATGTCATCAACCCAAGTTTCACCAGTATCCCAAGCTGTTATAGATGCTTCAGCCCCCATTCGGTTAGCACCACCCAACAAGTATGCAGGAACAGAGTTCAACTGTTCAAAAATCTCCTTACTTCCAGTTTGAGCAACGGCACAACGAATCCCACCAAAAGCAAAAGTTTTAATCCCTGAAGTAACTGTCACCGTACAATCTTCAGCCCCAGGAATAGTGAGCATCGGGACATGAGTTGCTTCTGGATAAACGAGATCACCGTGAATTTCATCAGAAACAATTATCAGGTTATAACGATGAGCAATATCTACAAGAGACTCTAATTCTTCACAACTTAAAACTTTCCCTGTTGGATTATGAGGGTGACAAAGAACGATTAAACGAATTTGCGAATCTTCGCTAAGAAGGTTTTCTAATTTCTCAAAATCGTAATGCCACCCGTTTTCATCGTGAGACATAGACCAATGAACAGGGCGCCTTTTTGTGGTTGGCCCAATATTAAAGAAAGGTGGATAAATCGGAGTGGAGAAAAGAACACCATCGCCAGGATCGGTGAAAGCTTCAACACAAGACCAAATGCCTTGAATTACGTTTACTGTTGTTAGACCTAGTTCTGGATTAGGTGTCCAATTATGACGAACACTCGACCAGCGAGTAAAAGAATCAAGAACTCTCTCAAATTCATGGTAATAACCGAAAGCACCCCCTTCTACAAGTTCTTGAAGCCGAGTGTAAACAGCAGGTGGAGCACCAAAGTCATGTTCTGCAACCCAAGCTGCTAACGCGTCACCATAACGATTCCATTTTGCCAATCCCATTTGTTTACGCCCTTTTGGCGATAGATCTAAAGCAGAAGGAAAGGTCTCATCGGTCACTATTTGATGCTATGCGTCAGATTATGAAAAGTGACATCTGACCGGCTGGCGGAACTAACTCGAACTCCAAGAAAGAAGTATTCTTATATGTATCGGAAACGCAAAGTTTCCTATTTGAAAATCAATACTCAGTTGGTCCATAAGGATCCAATAGAGGGTTAACATGTCCCGCCTTCCCCCCCGGCGGGACATGTCATTTTTCTGCTAAACATCCTTTAAGGTGTTAATAAGGGGTGAGTATGAAAAAGAATCTTCGTGAAAAAATACGCATGGACGCTGAAGAAATAGCAGAGTTCATTGAAGAGCAAAAAAGCTTGCAGGTAGGAACGATTAACTCTGATGGATCTATTCATTTATCAACACTTTGGTTTGCTGTTGTTGATGATCTGATTGTGTTTGAAACATACACCTCTTCCCAGAAAGTAGTTAATCTAGAACGTGATCCACGCATCACCGTTCTTCTAGAAGATGGTCTGGAATACAACAATTTGCGAGGCGTGATGATCAAAGGGGTAGCGAATTTGGTTTCAGAGCCAACAGAAGTTAAACAGATCGCGCGTGAAGTTATTAAACGAAACCAACCTGAAATACCTGATGAAATGCTTGATGATGCTGCGGCAAGCCTTGCCGTCAAGCGAACAGTGGTCACCGTAGTACCAGAAAAAGTTGTTTCTTGGGACCATAGAAAAATCTCTTCATAAAGTAGAGTCTTCATTTACGATGAAAGAGATGGAATCCCTATTCACAGTTCAGGAAGAGGACACAGTCCTCAGACAGCTGCAGCACCGTAAAGAAAATCTCCCCGAAGCAGAGCTAGTGGCGAATATAGAAAATCAACTCGTCAAACTCGCTGAAAGGAAAAACTTACTTTCGGCACAACATCTTGAAACTGTCCAACGACAGAAGCGCCTTGAACAAGAAGTGGAAGCAGTTGAAAGTCGCATTTCAGAACTTGACGGAAAGCTTTATGGCGGGATGATTACCTCACCCAAAGAAGCGACAAGTCTAGAAGTGGAAATACAGCACCTCCGCGAAAGACAAAATGAATTAGAGGAAAAAGTCCTTGAACTAATGGAAGAAGTTGAGCCTCAAGAACGAGAAATTGTTGAAATTGATGATGAAAACCACAAAGCGCAAAATGAATTAGAAGTTGCTCATGAAGCCCTCCAAGTAGTCACTGCAGAACTTGAAGAAACGCTCAAAGATGCTCAACAACGACGAAAGGAAGCCGCAACCGAAACGGAAGATGAATTATTAAAACATTACGAAAACTTACGTGGTGCTTTCGGCTCAAGCGTAGTTGTTCAATTTGATGGAAATAATTGCAAAGGTTGCCCCTCAACTATGCCAGCGGTGGAAGCAGATCGTTTAAAACAGATACCTGAAGGCAGCTACTCTAATTGTCAAGAGTGTGGCCGAATAGTCGCTCGTTGATTTAATCGTGTTTATTTGGTTCATTGCGCTGTCAATAACAGGCGTTGCACTAGTTTTCGATAGCCCAAATTTGGATTATCGACTCGTGGCTTTTGGCTCCGTACTACCAGCAGTGGAAATATTCCTAGATGGGCCTTGGATCGGGCACACCTTACTTCTCCCGGTTTTAACTATGTTCCTGATCATGCTTGTAGCGCGTGGTAAAAGGCTTACTCAGAGGAAGTGGCTTGGCTTACCGATTGGCTTGTTCGCTCATCTAGTTCTAGACGCGAGCTGGGCCAAAACTGAAGTTTTTTGGTGGCCTGCTATGGGATTCGATTCATTAGGAGGTTCCCGTGTTCCGGAAATGGAACGATGGCCAGCCGTTTTGTTTTTAGAGTTACTTGGAATAATTGTGGGTTGCTGGATATGGCGGAGATTCCGGCTAAATGATAAGGACAACCGCAGGACCTTCATTCGTGAGGGGAAATTAAACGAATTGAGGAAGTAATGCTTCACATCGTGCGACATGGAAGAACAGAGATGAATGCTTCAGGCAAACTTTTAGGTCGGCTGAATCCCGAACTTGATGATGTCGGAGTACAACAAGCAGAATCTCTCGCCAAATCATTCAAAAAAGTAGACATCTTGATCTCCAGCCCCTTATTGAGGACATACCAGACCGCAGAAGCTTTTGGTGTTCCAATAGAAACCGATGAGCGATGGATAGAAATGGACTATGGGGAATTAGACGGGGTCCCTTTAAACGAAGTAGATGCACAGACATGGAGTCAATGGAGAGCTGATTTAGATTGGGCTCCAAAAGGTGGAGAATCACACCGCCAGTTAGGAATAAGAATTCGCGAGGCGTGTGAAGACTTAATTCCACTGATTACAGAAAAAGAAATTGTGGTCGTGTCGCATGTTTCGCCAATAAAAGCTGCTCTTGCTTGGGCGTTAAACGTTGGAGACCAGATTGCTTGGAGGAGTTATGTCTCTCCAGCTTCAGTTATGACTATTGGCCCTGGTCCCTCGTTACGTGCATTCAACGACATAAGCCATTTGTAATTAGGGCATTAATTCGTCAGCATCAAGGTCCTCGATGGCGATACTGACACGGTCGAACATGTCATTTACAAGTTGAACTGCTCTTTCATTAACTAATTCAATACCTCCAGCAGACTGGATTGGATAGCAGATGCAGAAGAGAACAGCCCGTCGGTAGTCCGTCATCAACTCGTCTGACGGATAGTCAATTCCAGATAATGCCAGCGTTGATTGATAAAGGTCTATAAGTGATTTTTCGTGAGCGCGTCGATCTTCTACCGTGAGACTTTGACTAAGGAAATAACCAAGATCGTAGGCGCCACGAGTCCTGATACAGATTTGCCAGTCAATAACAGTTAGTTCTGGTCCGCTAAAAAAGAGGTTATCTAGTCTGAAATCTCCGTGCGAGAGAGTGGTTCCGGCTTCAGGATACTGCATTAGTTC
>QCKS01000052.1 GCA_003215175.1 Acidimicrobiales bacterium AG-410-I20 | reverse complement strand
GTTGTTTGATGAATCTGTAGCTGTGGCAGAGAAAGTGACGGTTGAACCTTCTGTTACCACTGTTGCTGTTGCGGTGATACTCAAAGAAGGAATGGATCCGTTGACGGCAGACACAGCTGCTGAAGCATTCACTCTTCCTGCAGAGTCAGAAACGGTTTCTAATCGAGAATCCCAAGTCGAAGTTTCAATCAAAATTCGTTTGATATCTGCGGTTGATACGGTCGGCGCCAGAGACCGCATGAGGGCAGCAATCCCGGCAACATGAGGAGAAGCCATGGATGTTCCATTAAAGCTTGCATATCCTCCCCCCGAGACTGTGGAACGAATACCAGATCCAGGAGCTGCTACGTCCACGTTGGTTGTTCCATAGTTGGAGAAGCCTGATCGAGATCCATCGGATTGAATAGAGGCAACTGAAACAACGTTCGCGTTTTGATAAGCAGCTGGGTAAGTGGGAGAGTTATCAATATTGGTTGAGGAGTTTCCTGCCGCAGCTACAAAAAGGTGATTAACTGCTTCTGCTTGAGTGAGTAAGGTTTGCATCGCGGAGCTAAAGCCACCGCCTCCCCATGAATTATTTGAAATCAGTGCTCCATTATCTATTGCGTATTGCAGCGACTGTAAAGCGTGAGAGGTCATTCCTGAGCCGCTGGAATTAAGGAACTTTAGTCCCATAACTTGGACACCAGGAGCAACCCCTACTACTCCGATTGAGTTAGCAGAAGCAGCAATTGTTCCTGCTACATGTGTTCCGTGATCATTGTCGTCATCTGGATTTCCGTCATTGTTGACGAAATCCCATCCATGAATGTCGTCGATGAAGCCATTGCTGTCATCGTCTATACCGTTTCCTGGGATCTCGTCAGTGTTTGTCCAAAGGTTGTTTACGAGATCTGGGTGATCAAGATCTATTCCGGTGTCTATGACTGCGACCACTACTGATGAGTCGCCTAGAGTGCTCGCCCAGGCTCCTGGAGCGTCTATACCGTAGGTTGAATTCAATCCCCATAACTGATCAAGGTCGGGGTCGCTTGGAAGGTCGGTGATTTGTAAGACTTCGTCAAATTCAACACTCTTTACTCGTGCATCAGATTCTAAAATAACTGAAGCAGATTCAAGTTCATAGAGAGTTTCAATCAAATACGTTGACCCATCTGCAACTGCTTTTCCTATTAACACTCCGCCGATCGGTGTTAAAGCTTCACTGAGTTCTTGATCGGTTAAACCTTGTTCGAACTGGACTATTAGACCAAATGGATTTCTAGCCAAGGATGGGTCTTGAAGGAGTTCTTCCTTAGCTACTTTTGTTGCGGCTTCACCGGGGGTGTATCCAGAAGTAAGAAGTTCTTGCCCTTCTGTTGAAATCAGTAGTTCCTCATTTGAAGAGTTCTCGGTAGATGAAGTTATTTCAGCGAAAGTTGTTTCATCTGAAACCACAATTTCCGCTCCAGCAGTAGCCGCAGGAATCCCACACAGGGCTGCAAGTACGCCAAGAGTTAAAGCTACGTGAAGGCTTTTATTCCCTACTCGCATTTTCACTCCAAGTTCAATTGTTTAAAGAATTGACTAATACCACCGTAGAACAACTTTTATGAAAAGTGTCATCGCCCCTAAAACAACAGTTGTTAAAAGGAAAAAGGCCTTTTATTCATCAAAAACTTCAAATAGCATTAAGTTTCTAGTTATTTGACAACTGAATGAATTTTATGGATTCATTTACGGGGCTGATCGGTTTCGACGCCGACTGCTGTGAATGTTTCATGCGACCAGAGTTGCTCAGACTCTTAAAACAGGGCATCAATAGAGACGCCAAAACGGATGATCTCGCTCTCGCCGCCTAATTTAATTAGGTAGCAGAGAGTCACTGGGACCAGTAATGATTCCCGGGGCCTAATCGCTACAGCCCGGCAACAGAAGTAGTGGTGGACCGCAGGGAGAGACCGCTGACGGCGAGAAAGACCGCTGACTTTAAGGAAAGACTTGACGGTAAAGCCTTTGGCTTGCCTGACCCAGCGGAATGGCTACCGTAAGCCATATTCTTGGGAATGGTCGTAGCGTGTGCATTGACCTCTCGACGGACGCGGGTTCGATTCCCGCCAGCTCCACCAAATTAGATACAACAAAGTAAGGAAGAAAAATGCCTGTACCTCCTATCCCCTACGATTTCCTCCCTGAGGTTCCATCTTTTGAAATACAAAGTAACGATGTAGCAGATGGCGAGATGCTACCCATGCCTCAGGTATCTGGAATTTTCGGTGCCGGAGGAGAAGACGTTTCTCCACATCTTTCTTGGAGTGGTGCTCCCACAGGTACCTTAAGTTTTGCTGTCACTTGTTTTGATCCCGACGCTCCAACAGGAAGCGGGTTTTGGCACTGGGTTGTTTATGACATACCTGCGATCACGGAAGAACTACCTACCGGGGCAGGAAGTCAAGATGGCACATTGTTGCCAGAAGGCGCCAAACAACTTAAAAATGATGCCGGGCTTTACGGATATTTAGGTTCAGCTCCACCTTCCGGACATGGCTTACATCGCTATATTTTTGCTGTTCATGCTCTTAGCGTTGAGTCTCTACCTATTGAGGAGAGTGTCTCTGCTGCCATTTGTGGTTTCAACATGTTTGGAAATACATTGGCTCGAGCAATTATCACTCCTGTTTATGAGCAATAGCTGACATTCAATTTATTGACCAGAAATTTCTTTTAACTTCCGACTGAATAATTCAGAGTCAGGGAACCTTGATACAACCATTACTCGCTTGACTTGCCATGTATGTTCACATTCAGCACAAGCAAAAAACGGGTCTGTAACAACTACCGTGTCATTGTCTTTTTTCTCAAATTCAAAGGCAAACGAAGGCCCTACTTGATTTGATTTACATTCTGGACATTCTTTTGTATCCATGTTTTCTCCTCATAGTTCATGGCGTTGCCACCGAACCCAAAGGGTGGTTGGCGGATCTTCTTAGGGCCATGTCCCTCCAATCCTCTTTATGATTACGCCTCTATTATGCCAGTTGGGTGTGACATCGCCTGTAACTAGCCCTCCATATGGTGCGTTCTCATCTATTTGTGTAAGTTGTTTGCAATAAGCATTAGGAGGGGAAATGCCGCATTCAGTTAAAGGTGTTGTAGCGAAATCTAAAGGAGCACCTGTTTCCGTTGAAACAATCGAAATACCTGATCCAGGCCCAGGTGAAGTTCTTGTCGAAGTGAAAGCCTGTGGAGTTTGCCATACCGACCTACATTTTCGAGAAGGAGCCATAAATGACGAGTTTCCTTTTCTTTTAGGTCACGAAGCTGCTGGAATCGTCGAAGAAGTCGGTGAAGGCGTTGTAAATGTGAGTCCAGGTGATTTCGTCATATTGAACTGGAGAGCGGTTTGTGGCGAATGCCGTTCCTGTAAACGAGGTCGTCCTTGGTATTGCTTCAACACACACAACGCTGAACAGAAAATGACTCTAAATGGAGAGCCTTTAACTGCTGCTTTAGGAATAGGAGCCTTTGCTGAAAAGACTCTTGTTGCTGCTGGACAAGCAACCAAAGTTAGCTCAGAAGCTAAACCTGAAGTCGCAGGTCTAATTGGATGCGGGGTGATGGCTGGACTAGGAGCCGCTATTAACACTGGAGAAGTGAACCGGGGAGACTCGGTCGCAGTCTTTGGATGCGGTGGCGTTGGAGATGCTGCGATAGCCGGATCCAATCTCGCAGGGGCACACACAATCATTGCGGTGGATATTGATGACCGTAAGTTAGAAATGGCTAAAGAATTTGGAGCAACTCATACTGTAGATTCATCAAAACAAGACCCTGTAGAAGCTATCCGCGAGATCACGGATGGAAACGGTGCAAATGTTGTTATTGATGCAGTTGGAATACCTTCTACCTATGAACAGTCTTTCTTTGCTCGGGACCTAGCAGGAACAGTTGTCCTTGTTGGAGTTCCAAACCCAGAAATGAAAATAGAACTTCCATTGCAAGAAGTTTTTGGGCGTGGCGGATCTCTTAAATCTTCATGGTATGGAGATTGTCTCCCTAGTCGAGATTTTCCGATGCTTATTGACCTTTACCTTCAAGGTCGTTTGAACTTAGAGAAATTCGTATCTGAGACAATCACGTTGGAAGATGTTGAAGAAGCTTTTCATGCTATGGAACGCGGAGACGTCCTACGGTCTGTCGTCATTATTTGATGCCACTACTAAGTCCTCTATTTAGAACTAGTGTGGCGAAAGGTCTATAAGGAGTGTCATGCCAACTAAAGCTGTTATAACCGGTTGGGGTAAATGTATTCCTCCTGTGGAGTTGACCAATAACGATCTTGAAAAACTCTCAGATACTAACGATCAGTGGATTGTTGAACGTACGGGAATAAAGAGTCGAAGAATTTCTCATGTTGACGGAACAGATCTAGCAGAATTAGCGGGACGTCGTGCCTTAGCTGCAGCGGATATAGAACCTGAAGATTTAGATCTGATTCTGGTTGCTTCCACTACCCCGGATTTGATTTGCCCAAGTGTTGCTGCGATGGTTCAAGAACGCCTAGGAGCAGTTAATTGCGCCGCTTTTGATCTAAACGCTGCGTGTTCTGGGTTCATTTACGCAACAGCTAACGCTGCTGGAATGATCGAGTCCGGTTTTGTTAAAAAAGCTCTAGTTATTGGTGCGGAAAAGTTACATGGAGTGATGGAT
>QCKS01000051.1 GCA_003215175.1 Acidimicrobiales bacterium AG-410-I20 | reverse complement strand
CATAGTTGTAGCGCACCGATTAGCGACCATACGGCTAGCAGACAGAGTTCTTTTCCTCAACGATGGAAAAATCGCAGCTGAAGGAACTCACGAAGAACTTCTGTTAGTCCCTGAATACTCCGCACTAGCACAAGCCTATGAACGGTCAGGCTCATGACAGTATTAGATGGCAGTGACGTAATCGGACCAGGCGATGAACCTGAACCAATGGCTCTCGTCGATATCGACGATGTTGGCGCGCTACAAGTCCTTCGACGAGGCGTAGCAGAATCACCAGAACTAAGAGAAGGATTTTGGGGAACAGTAATTAGATCTTTAGGAGTCGCCGGATCAAAACTTTTAGTTCCTGTAACTATCCAACTCATTATTGATAGAGGCCTGTCCGGAGATGAAGTAGACCTCTCTAAAGTCGTTTCGTTTGCTTCACTAGCTGCACTCTTACTAATCGCCAGCATTTTCTTAGAACGGGCCACTTACTTCCGTCTGGGATGCATGGCAGAAAACGTTCTCAAAGGACTACGCGTAAGAGTTTTTGCCCACCTACACAAACTCAGTTTGGCTGAACATACCGCTTCAAAGAAAGGCGTATTAACTGCACGTGTAACAAGCGACGTTGAAACACTTACCCGTTTCGCACAGTGGGGAGCTATCGCATGGGTAGTTGACACCTTCCAAATCATCGCAGTGCTTACTCTCATGACCTACTACTCGTGGGAACTCACGCTCGTAACACTCGCAGTTCATATCCCCTTAATCCCAACATTACGAATCATGCAATACCGTCAACTTCGGGCATACGACAAATTACGTACTCGTGTATCAGAAACACTTGGCTCAATATCCGAAACTGTGATGGGTATGCAGACGATAAGGAGCTACGGGCAAAGAAAAGCTGCTCGTGAACGAATCGACACAGCTATAGATGCCCAGTACAAGCAACAAATGCGAGCAGCCCGATACTTCTCCTTCATCATTCCAATGACAGACATCTTTGGAGTGGTCGCCATCGCATCTGTTGTAGGAGCAGGTGTTTGGTGGGGTAACTCATGGGATCTAACTTCCGGCGAATTAATTGCATTCATTTTTTTAGTCAACCTTCTTCTTTCTCCAATCACGCAACTAGGAGAAGTGCTGGACCAAACACAAACAGCCTTAGCTGGATGGTGGAAGATACTAAAAGTTCTTGACACCCCAATTGAAATTCCAGATAAAAACACTGGCCCTGAAATTCAAACCGGTCCACTATCGGTAAAAGCAGAAGGAGTTGAATTCGCATATCGCGAAGGTGACCGTGTTCTACATGGAATAAACGTTGACTTACCTGCAGGATCTTCCGTCGCAATTGTTGGAGAAACAGGATCAGGGAAGACAACATTCGCGAAACTCATAGCACGACTTGCAGATCCAACAGCAGGAAACCTCTTTATTGGAGGAGTCAACTTAAAAGAAATGGCGTCACAAGATCGACGATCCGTAATACGCATGGTTCCACAAGACGGTTTCTTATTTGACACCACTGTCGCTGAAAATATTCGCTACGGAAGGCCAGACGCTACCGATGATGAAATAGCAGAAGCAATTAACTCGTTAGATCTCCGCCCTTGGATTGAAAGCCTCCCAGATGGGGAGAACACACTTGTAGGAGAACGAGGAGAATCGCTCTCCGTAGGTGAACGGCAACTGGTTGCTTTAGTCAGAGCACAACTTGCCGACCCAGGCTTACTCGTTCTAGATGAAGCAACCTCCTCCGTTGATCCAGAAACTGAAACAGTTTTAGAACATGCCCTAGAACGCCTAGCGGAAGGACGAACCACAATTAGTGTGGCTCATCGACTTTCTACCGCCGAAAGATCAGACTTAGTACTAGTTTTTGATCACGGAAACCTTGTAGAACAAGGACCACACGAAGTCTTAAAAGATCAAGGCGGGGTTTACAACAAACTTTACGACTCATGGCTAGGGAACACGAGAGAGGGATCAAATGGATCTTATTGATCCCCTTGAAGGAAACCAGGCTCATCAATGGGATCAAATAGTAGAAAAAATTCCATCATTTGAAATTTCTTGGCCACCACCAGGGCACATTATCTTTGTATCTCCACACCCAGATGATGAACTCCTTGCTGCTGGAGCAACCTTGGCATCTGCCTCAGATGCAGGAACATCAATAACAATTATTGGTGTAACCAATGGTGAATTATCTCACCCCTATTTGGACGCATCTCAACGAGAAGAACTCGGTAAAAGACGCGAACAGGAAACCATTTCCGCCTATAAACATGCAGGAATTAAAGCAGAAAGAATCGCTCTGGCAGCTTCTGATGGTTCTGTTAGACACCACCTTGAAGAAACTGAGAAAAAAATAAGCGAAAATATAAGAAAAGACACAATTTGTATCGCCCCCTGGGAAGGAGATGGTCACCCTGATCACCAAGCCTGTGGACTTGCCGCACAACAGGCTTGCTCAAAAAATAAAACCCCGCTTTTTCTTTCGCCAATTTGGTCCTGGAACTGGGACAATCCACAAAATCCGAAGTTTCCTTTTACGCAAGCGAGATCGTTTAGTTTCGACGCTGACATTATGCGCCGTAAACAAAAAGGAATAAATTGCTACTCCAGTCAAATTGAATCTGAAGATGGGTATCGACCAGTTTTACCGCATTCCTTTTTAGAACATTTTTCTCGCCAAGTTGAAATATTTTTACCAGTAATCTGAAATGATGAAAGTATTCTTCGCACAACCAGAAAAAAGCAATTACCCTCAGAGACGGACAATTAAATTAGGAGAACACAGTGAGCCTTAAACCAGTTCGAGTTGCAGTAACAGGAGCTGCTGGACAAATCGGATACAGCCTTGCCTTTCGTATAGCAAGTGGCCAATTACTGGGAGACAACCAACCAGTGATTTTACAAATGCTTGAAATTCCACCCGCGATGGGCGGGTTAGAAGGCGTGGCGATGGAACTTGACGACTGCGCTTTTCCTCTACTTGATTCAATGGTGCTCAGCGATGACCCAAACACTGCATTTGATGGAGCAGAAGTCGCATTACTAGTAGGTTCTCGCCCTCGAACTAAAGGAATGGAACGGCAAGACCTCCTTGAAGCAAACGGAGCTATTTTCACTGTCCAAGGTCAAGCCTTAAATTCTCACGCAGATGATGCAGTCAAAATTCTTGTCGTAGGAAACCCGGCGAACACTAACTGTCTTATCGCTATGAACAATGCCCCTGATATTCCAAACAATAGATTTACTGCCATGATGCGTCTCGATCACAACCGTGCACGCTCGCAAGCCGCAACAAAGTTAGGTGTGGCCTCAAAAGAAGTAACAAAAATGACAATCTGGGGGAACCACTCAGCTACTCAATATCCAGATTTAATTCACGCCACAGTTAATGGAGATTCAGTCGCTTCAGTTATCGATAATCAAGACTGGATAGAGAATGACTTCATTCCAACTGTTCAACAACGTGGCGCAGCCATTATTGAAGCACGTGGAGCGTCAAGCGCCGCTTCTGCAGCTAATGCAGCCCTTGATCATGTTCGCGATTGGGTACATGGCACCCCCGCGAACGATTGGGTGTCTATGGGTGTTCCCTCTGATGGAAGTTATGGAGTGCCAGAAGGCCTCATATGTGGATTCCCAACTACCTGCGCTGATGGGGAATGGTCAATTGTTTCTGATCTTCAGATAGATGATTTTTCTCGAACCCGTATAGATGCTTCTGTTGCTGAATTAATGGAAGAACGAGAAATGGTTCAACAACTCGGACTTATTTAATCTGGGCGACAAGAAGCAAAGACATCTCCTAAGCCCTTAAACAAATCATGTTGTTCAACGAGAACACGTGGATCTCCACCAATTTCAAGTTTCCCAGCGATAATTGCTTCCAAAGGGTCTTCTGTTCCGTTAGCTATTTTTAAAGCGGTAGAGCGATTCGTTGTAAACCAAACATTCTCTGCGTCATCGGTACCAGAGTAAACACTAACTTTTCCTTTAGTGACGGTTAACCCCCAAGAAGGACCATCGGTGATTCGATAACCCAACGTTAGTTCCGTAGTCAAAGAAATTTCTTTAAGGCCAGAGTGCGATACTGCAGCTTCGTTAAGAGCGGAGATCCATTCTGATGAGAGAAATTCAGCCATTATCAAATCCTAGACACGCTGACTCTCTTTAGTGCGACCTAAACCGGTACGTTTAAAGGATGGAAGAAATTGGTCACGGGCAAAAAACCTTTGAATACTCCTCAACAAAAGGTATTTGGCAACGGTTAGAGGGGCCCGAAGATGTGTTGGCTTATTTGGAAGATGACAATGCCGAAGGGGTGATCGCTGTAATCCGTGACGCCGGCGCTACTTTTTTATCACCAATTTTTGAAGATCTCGCCGGAGTGATATGTACTGGGGGAACAATTCGAAGCCATATCGGGATCATCAGCAGAGAATTTCAAATTCCTGGAGTTGTGGCAGCTGAAATGACTCACGAACCAGAAGATGGAACAGAAATTGAAATTGATGGAAGTGGTGAATTTGGAATAATCCGATTAAGCGATAGTTCGGAACGATAAAAGTGATCGAACGAGTTAACCATTTAATAGGAGAAATCAATAGTGTTTCACGAGACTTGATGGCGGAAAGAACACATTATTCTTCTCAACTCATTCCAGTCTCTGCTTACGTTGTTCTTTCAACAGTTGAAGCGTTTCTTCGCTACCCAGACATAGTGGAATCCATCGTTGAGAAAATGCCTCCAGAAGAGATAGGGAAACGAGCGCGAACGCCAGGAAGTCAAGCGAATTCTGTTTTCTTATGGGGAGTAGCAAATTTTTTCCTTATCGGCAGGCGAGTGATGTCTCTAGCTGACCCATCTATTGATTCTGTAGAACGAACCCATACGGTGCTTGATTTCTGGGCAAGAACTTCACAGGCTTACCGTGGCAACGATCATCTACACGCGGCGAATGCAAACAACACAATTCAGGTATACAGCGAAGAAACATTAGAGACGTTATTTGCAGGGGTTTCTTCCGTCGACAACGAGAGACGTCAAAT
>QCKS01000050.1 GCA_003215175.1 Acidimicrobiales bacterium AG-410-I20 | reverse complement strand
TTCACAATTACTGAAACCGGAGGCTCAACCGCTGTAGCTGAAACCGGAACCACCGACACATTCGCTGTTGTACTTACTGCACAACCTTCATCTAACGTCGTCCTATCAATCACATCTGGGGACACCGGTGAAGCGGTAGTTAACGGCTCAACTGCGAGCAATAACATTTTGACATTTACATCAGGAAATTGGAACACTCCACAATCATTCACTGTTACTGGTGTAGATGACAATCTCGTTGATGGCACCATTACCTCAACTCTCACTGTTGCTGTTGTTGATGCCCTTTCAGATGACAGTTTTGATGCCGTTGCTGACCAAACCGTGTCCGCGAC
Source organism: Acidimicrobiales bacterium AG-410-I20 (assembly GCA_003215175.1). GTDB lineage: Bacteria > Actinomycetota > Acidimicrobiia > Acidimicrobiales > MedAcidi-G1 > MedAcidi-G2B. Next base: position 4,890 of record QCKS01000050.1, on the reverse strand, counting down.
CACAACCGATAACGACACCGCCGGATTTACCGTTGCACAATCCGGTGGATCAACCAGTGTTTCAGAAGCTGGAACTACTGACACCTTTACTGTCGTACTTTCTGCGCAACCAACTTCGGATGTAGTTATCACAATTACTTCAAGTGACACCGGTGAAGCAACCGTAAACAGCCCACTCACCTTTACTCCAGCAAACTGGAACTCAGTTCAAACAGTGACTGTCACCGGCGTGGACGACAACATCATTGACGGGACCATCACCTCAACTCTTACTATTTCAATTGATGATGCAAGCTCAGACAACGACTTTGATGCCGTTGCTAACCAAACTGTGTCCACAACCACAACCGATAACGACACCGCCGGATTCACTATTACTCAATCTGGTGGATCAACCAGTGTTGCAGAATCCGGAACCACCGACACATTCACCATTGTTCTAAATGCACAACCTGCTTCAAATGTAGTTATTGCAATTGCTTCGAGTGACACCGGTGAAGCAACCGTAAACAGCCCGCTCACCTTTACTCCAGCAAACTGGAACTCAGCTCAAACTGTGACTGTCACCGGCGTAGACGACAACATCATTGACGGGACCATCACCTCAACTCTTACTATTTCAGTTGTTGATGCACTATCAGACGATGACTTTGATGGGGTCGCTAACCAAACTGTGTCTACAACCACAACCGATAACGACACCGCTGGATTCACCATTGTTCAATCTGGTGGATCAACCAGTGTTGCAGAATCCGGAACCACCGACACCTTCACTATCGTCTTAGATGCACAACCAGCATCTAATGTTGTCTTAACTGTCACTTCAAGTGACACCGGTGAAGCAACCGTAAACAGCCCGCTTACCTTTACCGCAGCAAACTGGAACACACCTCAAACTGTGACTGTTACTGGTGTAGACGACAACACTATTGATGGCACTATCACCTCAACCATCACGATCGCAGTTAAAGACGACAGTTCAGACAACAACTTTGATCCTGTCAATAACCAAACTGTTTCCGTAACCACAACTGATGATGACACCGCTGGCTTCACCATTGTTCAATCTGGTGGAACAACTGGGGTTGCTGAGTCTGGAACTACCGACACCTTTACCGTTGTATTAGATACTCAACCTACTTCTAACGTAGTAATTACCTTCACTTCGAGTGACACTGGCGAAGCAACAGTTACCGGATCTCTTACCTTTACAAATGCGAACTGGTCTACTGCTCAAACCGTGACCGTAACGGGTGTTAACGACGTAGCTGTTGATGGAAACCAAACCTCAACAATTACTGCTGCAGTTGATGACGCAAACTCTGATGATGGTTATGACGCAGTAGAAAATCAAACAGTCTCAGTAACTACAACCGATGATGACACAGCTGGCTACACCATTGTTCAATCCGGTGGATCGACCAGTGTTTCAGAAGCAGGATCTACTGACACCTTCACCGTTGTACTTAACACTCAACCTTTAAGCGATGTTGTCTTTACCATTACCTCTGGTGATACCGGTGAAGCAACCGTAACCAGTGCACTTACCTTCACCCCAGGGAACTGGAACTCCGCTCAAACCGTGACCATCACCGGTGTAGACGACAACATCATTGACGGCACTCAAACAGCAACAATAACTGTTTCAGTTAATGACGGAGCTTCTGACAACGACTTTGATCCACTCGCAGATCAAACAGTGACTACAAGTATCACTGATAATGATGTCGCTGGATTCACTATCGCTCAATCCGGTGGGTCAACCGCTGTAGCTGAAACTGGAACCACCGACACATTCACCGTTGTTCTAAATGCACAACCTGCTTCAAATGTTGTCTTAAACCTGGCTTCAAATGATACAGGTGAGTCAACAGTTACCGGGTCTCTTACCTTTACCCCAGCGAACTGGAACTCAGCTCAAACCGTGACTGTTACTGGTGTTGACGACAACATCATTGACGGCACTCAAGGCTCTACTATTACTGCAACAATTGACGACGCTAACTCAGACAATGATTTCGATGGGGTTGCTGACCAAACCGTGTCTGTAACCACCACCGATAACGACACCGCTGGATTTACTATCGCTCAATCCGGTGGGTCAACCGCTATAGCTGAAACTGGAACCACCGATACGTTCACCGTTGTGCTTAACGCTCAACCCGCTTCAGATGTAGTAATTACAATTACTTCAAGTGATGCTGGTGAAGCAACCGTTTCAGGATCTCTTACCTTTACCCCAGCGAACTGGAACTCAGCTCAAACCGTGACTGTTACTGGTGTTGACGACAACATCATTGACGGCACCATCACCTCAACCATCACTATCTCAATCATTGATGCAATTTCTGATAACAATTTCGATGAAGTTGCGAACCAAACCGTGTCTGTAACCACCACCGATAACGATGTTGCCGGCTTTACCATTGCTCAAACCGATGGATCAACCGCCGTAGCGGAAACTGGAACCACCGACACGTTCACCGTTGTGCTTAACGCACAACCCGCTTCAGATGTTGTCTTAAACGTGACCTCGAGTGATACCGGTGAAGCAACCGTAAACAGCCCACTTACCTTTACTGCTGGAAACTGGAACACCGCGCAAACCGTTACTGTTACTGGGGTAAACGACAATTTAGTTGATGGCACTATTGGCTCAACTATCACTGTGACAGTGAACGACGGAAGTTCCGACAACAATTTTGATGCAGTTGCTGATCAAACCGTGTCTGTAACCACCACCGATGATGACACCGCTGGATTTACTATCGCTCAATCCGGTGGAACAACCTCCGTTGCTGAAACTGGAACGACCGACACCTTCACGGTTGTACTTGACGCACAACCAACGTCAGATGTCGTTATTTCATTGACATCTAGTGACACAGGTGAAGCAACCGTAAACAGCCCACTTACCTTCACTCCTGCAAACTGGAATTCAGCTCAAACCGTGACCGTTACCGGTGTAGACGACAACATCATTGACGGCACTATCACCTCAACCATCACCATTGCCGTTGATGATGCCAACTCAGATAACGATTTTGATGGAGTTGCCGACCAAACCGTGTCCGCAACCACAACCGATAACGACACTGCTGGCTTCACCATCGTTCAATCCGGTGGATCAACCGGCGTAGCTGAAACCGGAACCACCGACACCTTCACGGTCGTCCTAAACGCACAACCAGCATCAAACGTAGTCATCTCAATCTCATCTAGTGATAGTGGTGAAGCAACCGTTTCGGGATCACTTACCTTCACTGCAGCAAACTGGAACACGCCGCAAACTGTCACCATTACCGGTGTTGATGACGTAACTGTCGACGGAGCTCAAGCATCAACAGTGACTGTGTCAATAATCGATGCTATTTCTGATAATGACTTTGATGGAGTTGCCGACCAAACCGTGTCCGTATCCACTGCCGATAATGACACTGCCGGATTTACTGTTACTGAGTCTGGTGGGTCAACCAGCGTTGACGAATCCGGAACTACTGATACCTTCACTGTCGTCCTAGACGCTCAACCAACCTCAAATGTTGTCTTAACCGTTACGTCAAGCGACACCGGCGAAGCAACAGTAAACAGCCCGCTTACCTTTACCGCAGCTAACTGGGACACACCTCAAACCGTCACAGTTACCGGTGTAAATGATGGATCAGTAGTTGATGGAAATCAAACTTCAACAGTAACCATTTCAGTTAATGACGGATCTTCAAACGATAGTTTCGACCCCTTAGCTGACAAAACCGTAACTGTGACGACAACTGATAACGATATTCCAGGATTTACTGTTGCTGAATCTGGTGGGTCGACCTCTGTAAACGAGTCTGGTACAACAGATACCTTCACGGTAGTACTTAATGCCCAACCAACTAGTGACGTTCTGCTTTCTCTCACCGCTAGTGATGCAACTGAAGCTTCGGTGACTAGTTCTTTGACTTTCACTCCCGCCAATTGGAACACAGCCCAGACAGTTACAGTAACTGGATTAAATGAATCAACTGTTGATGGTGATCAAACTTCAACAATTACAATTTCGGTTGTTGATGCGGTATCTAATGACAGCTTTGATCCTGTCGCTGATCAAACCGTTACTGTAAGCACAGTTGACAATGACACTGCTGGATTTACCATTGTTCAAACTGGTGGATCAACCAGCGTTTCAGAAGCCGGCACAACTGACACCTTCACTATTGTTCTAAATGCCCAACCAATCTCTGATGTTGTCTTAACCGTTACCTCAAGTGACACCGGTGAAGCAACCGTAAACAGCCCACTTACCTTCACTTCAGCTAACTGGAACTCCGCTCAAACCGTGACTATCACCGGTGTAGATGACAACATCATTGACGGCACCATCACCTCAACCATCACCGTTGCAGTTGATGATGCAAACTCTGATAACAGTTTTGATCCCGTTGCGAACCAAACCGTGTCCGTAACCACAACCGACAATGACGCTGCTGGCTTCACTATCACCCAAACTGGTGGATCAACCAGCGTTTCAGAAGCCGGCACAACTGACACCTTCACTATTGTTCTAAATGCCCAACCAGCATCTGATGTTGTCTTAAACGTGACCTCAAGTGACACCGGTGAAGCAACCGTAAACAGCCCACTTACCTTCACTGCAGCTAACTGGAACTCCGCTCAAACCGTGACTATCACCGGTGTAGATGACAACATCATTGACGGCACCATCACCTCAACCATCACCATTGCAGTTGATGATGCAAACTCAGACAACAACTTCGATCCCGTTGCGAACCAAACCGTGTCCGCAACCACAGTTGACAATGACGCTGCTGGCTTCACCATCACCCAAACTGGTGGATCAACCGGCGTAGCTGAAACCGGAACCACCGACACGTTCACCGTCGTACT
>QCKS01000049.1 GCA_003215175.1 Acidimicrobiales bacterium AG-410-I20 | reverse complement strand
AACTTTCTTATGAATTTTCCAGCCAAGTGGAAGCATCGAATAGTGACCTGATTGAAGTTGACGAATGAAACCGCCACGTACAAGTAATTGGTGACTTATGGCTTCGGCTTCCGCCGGAGCATCACGTAAAGTAGGAATGAAAAGATTTGACCAGCGCATATAAGATTCCGTTGATTTGACTTACGGTTATCCTAACCGAGTGAGTTAGCCGGATACATTTATTTGCTATTTACACAGCGGATATTGCAACAGACGTTACCGGTAAGTAACTTTATGTTAAGTCAAACAAATCGTTAACGCAGAATGGCATTATAAAAGTATGAGTGAACAGACAGCATCAGAAGTAAGTGAAGAACTTTCAGCTTGGTTAGAAGAAAATTGGGATCCAGAAATCACTTTGGCCGAATGGTGGTCTCGTCTCAGTGAAGGTCGTTGGAGCCACCCAACTCTCCCAGAAGAAGCTGGAGGCCGGGGATATAACAGAGAACAAAGCATGGCAGTAACTGTCGGTTTAGCTGACGCTAACGTCGTTGGACCACCAACCGGATTAGGACACATGTTGGCAGCCCCAACTATTGCTGTTCATGGAACGCAAGAACAAATAGATCGCTTTATCCCCGAGATCCTTGATGGATCTACAGCCTGGTGCCAACTATTCTCTGAACCCAATGCAGGGTCTGATCTCGCAGGCTTGCAAGCACGAGCTATACGCGATGGGGATGAATGGGTTATAACCGGACAAAAAGTTTGGACTTCAGGCGGTCATGTGGCTGAAAAAGGAATGCTTATAGCCCGCACTGATCCAGAAGCTCCAAAACATCAAGGGATAACTTATTTCGCCATTGATATGCAACAACCCGGTATAGAAGTACGACCGCTGAGAAATGACTGGACGCGCACTTTTCAACGAAGTATTTCTTGATGAAGCACGTGTTCCACATGAAAATGTCATAGGTGGACTTGGTGCGGGTTGGGCTGTTGCTAACAGCACGCTCATGTTTGAAAGAGCGAGCCTAGGGGGCGGAGGAAGACAACCAGTTTCAGCTCCGGCAGGACGTATTCCAGGAAGGCTAGAAGATCGAGTAGGCAACTTCACAGCATCGGTTAGCCGCGGACCAGAAGGCGATGGTGGACGAGGCATGAGCACAGACTCGCTTGTCCGATTGGCTAAAGAAACTGGGTGTGTAGAAGATCCGATTATTCGTCAAGAAATCGTGCAACTGCATATCTTGGCAGAAGTAAACAAGCTCAATATGCGCAGAGCCAAAGCAGGTGGAAGCCGCACAGGAGCTGAGGGCAATCTTGCCAAACTAGCTATGAGCGAACTTGTCCGACGAAGCCGAGACGTAGGAAACAAGATTATTGGAGCAGACGGCATGCTGGCAGGACAAGATAGTGCCACTGGTGGATCAGTCCAAGAAGTCACAATCTTCTCACCTGCGCCGGCTATTTACGGCGGAACAGACCAAGTTCAACGAAACATCATCGGAGAAAGAGTATTAGGTCTCTCAAAAGAACCCGGTCACCCTAAAGACACACCCTTTAAAGACCTTTTACAAAACTAGTTATTAGTTAGACATATGCGTCAAGAGTTCTTGACGTACACGATCTGGTTCTTCGATCATGACCATGTGCCCAGTTTCAGGTAAATCAATTACCGATTTACTGGAAGAAACTGTATCAATAAGTGGTTGAGCGGTCTTTCTTGGAGTCATCTTGTCTTCCGCTCCCAAAAGAAAAAGAATTGGGCATTCAATCTGCTCAGCAGAACCTAAAGCCCCGTCATAAGTCGCACAGGCCATCAAATCAATACCAAGAACACCACTAGAAGCTGACTCAATAAGCGCTTGAGTTCCTCCCGTCATAGACAAACCGGGTGTCGGATTATTGCCTAAATGATGTCGGGTGCTATGCCCCCAAGAAGTAATTAACTGGGCAGCTTTAACATCGTTAGCATCTGCAGCTTCTTGTAGTTCTGGGTGAACAGGCATAGAAGCCCCTACTCCAAGAAGACTCACCGAAGAAACAGAATTTTTATGATAGCCAGCGGTATGCAAAGCAACTAACGCACCCATTGAGTGACCAACAAGATGAAGCGACTCGCCAAAATAATCTGCAAGATCAACTATCCATTTTGCAAGCTCAGCAACGCTTTCAAGGGCCGGGCCTTCAGAATGCCCGTGTTCTGGAAGGTCAACCGCTAAAGCTCTGAACCCATGATGAGCAAGAAATCGAGTCTGTTGAGACCATACAGAGCGATCCATGCCGGCCCCATGGATCAGAACAACAATTGGTTCAGAACGCCCTTCGAAGCTAACCGCACCAGTTGCACCATGCACTTGCTTTTTGTTCAAAGAAAATAACATTGCTTTACCGTTGAGAAGCTCGAAGCGCTTTACTTAGATCGCTACAAATATCGTCGGCGTCTTCAAGTCCGACAGATACACGGACAAGATCTTCGCTAATTCCAGCAGTTTCTAGGTCTTCATCGCTCATTTGTTGATGTGTGGTGGAACCAGGATGAATGACAAGAGTTTTTGCGTCTCCAACATTTGCTAGATGTGAAGCCAGTGACACATTGTCAATGAACTTTCTTCCGGCGTCTCTACCGCCTTTTACTCCAAAACTAAGGATTGCTCCCGCTCCTTTTGGATAGAGACGTTTAGCTAAATCATGATCGGGGTGACTTGGATGATCTGGGTGCTTTATCCATTGAACCGCGTCATGATTGTCGAGCATTTCGATTACTTGTTTTGTGTTTTCTACATGTTTAGCCATCCGAAGAGGAAGCGTTTCAACGCCTTGGAGCAAATAGAAAGCATTTGCAGGACTCATGCAAGCACCAAAATCTTTCAACCCTTCAGCACGAGCACGCATTGAAAGAGCAGCTGGCCCAAATTCTTCAGTAAAAGTGATGTTGTGGTACCCCTCATAGGGTTCAGTAAGAGTGGGGAACTTACCAGAGGCATCCCAGTCAAAGCGTCCTCCATCAACGACTACACCGCCGATTGCTATACCGTGACCCCCTAAGAATTTCGTAGCTGAGTGCGTAATGATGTCGGCCCCATGCTCTATGGGGTTAATCAAATAAGGAGTACAAAAAGTGGAGTCAACACATAAAGGAAGACCAGCGGCGTGTGCTACATCAGAGACAGCGTCAATATCAAGAACTTCAATGCCAGGATTGCCAAGAGTTTCAGCAAAAATCAGGCGCGTGTTTTTCTGAATTGCTTTAGCGAATTCTTCTGGATCTCTCGGATCAACAAAAGTGGTAGTAATTCCGAATCTTGGAAGAGTGTGATTCATCAAAATAAATGCGCCACCATAAATGTTGCGACTTGCCACAATATGGTCACCGCTATTTAATAAGGTCGCAACGGCTAGGTGTAAGGCTGCCATACCACTTGCAGTGCAAACAGCTCCAACCCCTCCTTCTAAAGAAGCTATGCGCTCTTCTAAAACAGCAACGGTGGGATTCGAGATACGAGAATAAATATGTCCACTGGTTTCAAGGTTATAAAGACCAGCAGCATGATCTACAGAATCAAACACGTAGGACGTTGTCTGATGTATAGGAACAGCACGTGAACCCGTTGAAGGATCAGGATGCTGCCCAGCGTGTAAAGCACGGGTATCAAAGCGCCTAAATTCCGGTTCTACCATATTTACAGACTAGAGGACTTACAACGAACAATCCGCACAATAAAAAAATATTGAAAAAACTTGCAGAAAAACACGTATGCGACTCTCTCATATGAAACTATGAGCGGTGAGATGAAAATCCTAAAAAGCGATTTTTCAGAAAGGGAAGAATAGTGAAAGTAGGGTTTATTGGATTAGGCAACGTAGGAGCGAAGTTAGCAGGAAGCCTTCTACGCAACGAAGTAGATTTAGTAGTGCGTGACTTGAACGTAGAAGCTGCGCAGAATCTTTTAGATAACGGGGCGAACTGGGCTGACTCTCCAAAAGAAATGGCAGAAAAATGTGATTTAGTAATTACCTGCTTACCCTCGCCGGCTATATGCGCTGAAGTCATGGAAGCACCAGAGGGGGTTATTGCTGGTCTTTCTCCAGGAAAAATTTGGCTTGAAATGTCAACAACGGATGAATCTGAAGTGCGACGGTTAGGTGATCTAGTAAAAAATGTGGGGGCTTTTCCTTTAGATGGTCCAGTTTCTGGAGGTTGCCATCGAGCGGCTTCAGGAAATATCGCGATATTAGTCGGAGGAGATCGGGAAACATTTGAACGAGCATTACCCATTCTTTGCATTATGGGCAGAGAGATTTTACACACAGGAGAACTTGGATCCGCTTCAGTCTTAAAGGTGATGACAAACTACTTAGCGACAGCGAACCTCGTGAGCTTATGCGAAGCACTGACTACCACCGCTAAAGCAGGGCTAGACCTCAACGTCGTATATGAGGCCATTCGGATGTCCTCTGGAAACTCTTTTGTTCATGAAACAGAAAGCCAAGTCATTCTCAATGGAAGCCGCGACATAAATTTCACGATGGATCTTGTCTCAAAAGACATAGGCATATTTGACAAAATCGCCCAAGACCTAGAAGTCCCATTAGAACTATCCCCACTTCTAGTAGAAATTTTTAAAGACGGCGAACAACGGTACGGATCAAGGGAATGGTCGCCAAACATTATTCGCAGACTCGAAGACGCAACTGGGATTCAAGTGCTCGCTCCAGGTTTCCCAGAAGAGATGATAGATGATGAACCAGAAGTACCTGGTTACGAAATACAGAGTAAGAAATCTCTTTAAACTATCGGAGCGTCTGGATCTAGTCCATGATGCTCAGCGAAGAAACGCAAGTTGGGTTCAAGTATCTCAAACACACTGGCATCGGTAGGGGGTAGTTCGCCATCGTGAATTTTCAGGCGCTCTGTTCGTTCTCCCCATCGCATAACTATTGAACCCCAAGTTACCCCTCCTCCAAAAGCTGAAAGAACGACGATGTCTCCGGGATTAATACGATTGGAATCTAGAGCATCCGAAATAGCCATTGGTATTGACGCAGCACCCGTATTTCCAAGATTCTCTATATTTGAGAAGACCTTTGCTTCATCAACTTTCAGCAGTCGGGTGGCCGCATCCACAATACGAGCATTTGCTTGATGAGGAATAACTACATCAACGTCTTCAGTGTCAAACCCGGTGTCTTCAAGAACTCGAGTAACAGAGGCGGCAATTCCTTGAACTGCTATTTTAAAGACAGCTTGGCCTTCA
>QCKS01000048.1 GCA_003215175.1 Acidimicrobiales bacterium AG-410-I20 | reverse complement strand
CTCTCATACCTTCATGAAAAATAGTGGTGGTGATTTAAGGATTCGTGGTGATGTAATCAAACTTGCAAGAGAAGATAGTAGTGAGAGGTATATTGAATGTAATGTTAATAACGCTGTACAAATCTTTCATAATGGTACTGAAAGATTTACCACCACTAGCTCTGGCGTGAGTGTAACAGGTGATGCAAAAGTAGGAACATCACAATCAGCAGGAGTAATACTAACATCTCCAAATGGTACAGAGTACAGAATTATTGTTGCTGATGATGGCACTTTGAGCACCACCGCTGCATAACTTCGTATAAATTAGGAGATGGTGAGTCATGATAATAAGAAAAAAACGTATAGTTACCGTTGATATATTATACTGGATGCCGGACTACAATAATATACTACAAGAGTTTGTATGGCAAACTAAAGATGTGGTTCCAGAGATACCACGGGTGCATAGGTTTTTAGATTATTGGCATAAAAATATTGATGCGGTCATATCTGAAATAAAGGTTGCAGATACCGTGGATAATAGTTATCTACCTGTGAAAGAAATGTACACTTTGTGGTAATCGTTATAAATAAATAAAAACCTCTGTTGGAGTAATAATGGCCGTTGTAGAAAAAACATCAAGTTTTAAAAGTTTGACTGCTCTGTCTGATGCTGAAGGTAAAAATAATTCATCACTCAATGGAAGACAGTATAGAGATTTGGATTTATTTTTTACGAAGCGGTCCAAAGACAAAGATGTAAACACACTTTCAAATGTTCAGGCGGTGAAACGCTCGGTCAGAAATCTTGTGTTGACTAATTTTTATGAAAAACCTTTTCATCCAGAGATAGGTTCTGGTGTGAGAGAGTTGTTGTTTGAAAACGCAACACCACTTACATCACTCGCAATAAATCAGGCGATAACTGATGTTATCAAAAATTATGAACCAAGAGCAAGTCTTAATTTTGTTGATGTAAATGCTCAACTTGACAATAACGCATATGATATAACCGTGAACTTTTCAGTTATTAATGGACCTCCAGAGTCGGTTGATTTAGCACTAACTATGGAGATAGTACGGTAATGGCAAACAATCAAAAACTAGAAATCACAGGTCTTGATTTTGATGTAGTAAAAGATAATCTCAAGACCTACATGAAAAATCAAAATCAATTTCTTGATTATGACTTTGAGGGAGCTGGTATAAATGCATTACTTGATGTGTTGGCGTATAACACTCATTACCTTGGGTTTCACGCTAACATGTTGGCGAATGAAATGTTTATTGACTCTTCGCAACTTAGATCAAGTGTTGTTGGACATGCAAAAACATTGGGATACGAACCTAGATCAGCACGCGCTCCAAGGGCAGAGGTAAATATAACTCTCAACGACACTGCACTCGGAACTGCAACCATGAACGCTGGAACAGCGTTCACATCAACCATCAATAATGTTGAGTATAGATTTGTTACCACTGCCGCACATACTGCCACGCAAACAGGGACGGGGTTACCATTTACATCTATTCCGATCTTTGAGGGAACATACGTTACGACGAGATACACGGTTGACACTTCAAACCTAAACCAAAGATTTTTGTTGACAGACAACAAGTCAGACACCACCACTCTTACAGTCAAGGTACAAAATTCATCCACTGACTCCACAACTGTAACATACACTAAAGCAGAGGACATCACTCAACTGACGGGATCAAGTTCAGTATATTTTTTACAAGAGGTTGAAGATGGACTATTTGAAGTGTACTTTGGAGATGGAGTTGTAAGTAAGGCTGTGTTAGATGGCAATATTGTAATTTTACAATATGTTGTTACAAATGTCGCAGAGGCAAATGGTGCGTTTTTATTTTCTAACACTGGTGCGATCAATACCGTTACAGATATAACAGTAACAACTGTGGCCGCTGCGAGTGGAGGCGCAGAGGCAGAGAGTATTCAATCTATCAAACTGTCTGCACCACTTGACTACGCCTCGCAAGGCAGATGTGTAACTGCAAATGATTATAAGGTATATGTGCAGAAGTTTTATCCACAAGCGACTGCGATCCAAGTGTTTGGTGGAGAGAATGGTTCTTTTGATTCTAGTCTGGGTGTTGTTAGTACACCAGAGTATGGCAAAGTTTTCATATCTGTAAGAAATAATCTTGGGACTAATCTAACGACTGAGGAAAAAACAGGTTTGGTTGCTTCATTAGCACCATACACTGTGGCATCAATAACACCTGTCGTTGTTGATCCAGATTTCATATATTTATTCCTAACCACTAGTTTTAAGTTTAATTCTTTGATAACCACAAAGACAAAAGACACTTTGGTTACAGAGGTCACTGACGCACTTACCAGTTTCAACTCAACGGAATTGGTAAAGTTTGACGCTGTGTTCAGACACTCTCAACTGTTAAGGACAATAGGTGATGTTGATGCGTCTATCAGCAGTATTACAGTTTTACCAAGACTGGTAAAATACTTTACACCTTCATTGAATGAAGCTAAGTCTTACAATTTATATTTTAACAACGAATTGTATAATCCACACAGTGGTCATAATGTTGACGGCGGTGGAATTTTATCATCAACAGGATTTAAGGTTAGTGGTGAAAGTAATGAACAATTCTTTGACGATGATGGTAAGGGAAATCTAAGAATTTATTATCTTACAGGAGGAACTAGAAACTATACAAACTCCACAGCGGGAACCGTTGACTACAAAACAGGATCAGTCAACATCAGCTCTATAAACATTACATCAATATCAGATGTAGATGGTTCAGCGGTCACTAAGATTAGAATAAATGTTCTTCCAAATGCAAATGATATTGTTGCGTTGAGGAATCAAATTTTAGAGATCGACGTTTCAAACTCCACCGTTACTGGTGCGGTTGATTCTGTGAATGTTGGTGATGCTGGTGGTGCCGCAGTTTACAGTGCTGCTAGTTCAACGATAGATACCGCCGGAACTGCTACATCTGTGGCAACAGAATCATCTACCACTACAAGCACTACAAGTTCTAGTAGCACTTCAACTAGCACGAGTACTTCAAGTGGTTCATCCAGTTCAGGTTACTAACAATGGCACCCTTTGATTCTGCTTTACCAACAAAGATATCTCCGCTAATAGATGGTCAAGTTCCTGATTTTATTCAATCAGACCACCCAGTATTTGTAGAGTTTCTAAAACAATATTATAAATTTTTAGAGTCTGCTGAAATCACCATAAGTGGAACAGTTGATGAGGTGCTATTAGAAACTGCGACCACTAATTATCTCGTTTTAGACGGGACTAATTTTGCTGGTCTTAACGCAGCGGATAGAGTTGTTTTAGAAACTGGCTCTGGAACCACAGGTAAATTTGAGGTTGGTGAAACAATAACTGGTTCGACTAGTGGTGCAACCGCGACTATTCTTGTGGATGCTGAGGGTGAGAGAGCAGGAAAAAAAGCAAGGTTATTTGTTACTGCAAATCAAAAGTTCATAGAGGGAGAAACTATAACTGGTGGAACCTCTAGCGCTACGACTACTTTGGTAAAGTATAGAGCAAATCCTGTACAAAATATTCAACAACTTTTAGAGTATCAAAGTCCAGACAATACTGTAGATCACTTTCTCAATGCATTTAGAGATTCATTCTTAGATTCAATACCTTTATCTCTCGCAGACGGTGTATCGAAAAGAAAATTAATTAAATCTATTCGAGACTTGTATGCTGCAAAAGGAACATCAGAGGGTCATAAACTTTTCTTTAGAATTCTTTTAGGTCAAGAAGCGGAGATTGATTATCCAGCGAAATACATGATGAGACTTAGTGATGGTAATTGGTCTACACCGACAATCATCAGATGCACATCAGACTCCACTGGTGCTATCCCATCAGAAATGGCTGGACAAACTATAACTGGTGCGTCATCTGGAACAACCGCGCAAATTATAGGAGTCCTCTCTTTCAACCAAGGCACAGACACGGTGGTTCAGTTTGCTTTGAGAGAAGATAGTATTGAGGGTTCTGGATTCTCAATATCAGAGACTTTTACAGGTCGCACTCTAAGCACTGAAACCACCATGCAATTTACTGTTCAAGGAATAGTAACAAGTGTCACTATAAATGATGGTGGTATTCTATATGATGTTGGTGATACTGTTAACATTGATACTAATATTGGAAACGGACAAGCATCTGCAAAGGTCAGTCAAATTTCTACTGGTTCAATTTCAGAGGTGATTATTGAAGAGACTGGTGAGAACTATAAAATTGGAGACTCTTTAAAATTTACTAATGATTCAACTGATTCCTCCACATCATCCGCCAGTGGTTTTGTCTCTGTTGTCGGTGGTAGAATACTGGCAGAGAGTTCTACAAGCACAACACCTGAGCATATTCTTAATGAAGACAACACTGTAGCACAACTTACAAAACAAAAACTTTTATTAGATGGAACTTCAGTCGCAACTGCGGCAGTTGAACCTTATGCTGTTTTTGGTACGCACAGAAAATACAGCGATAGTCAAACTTATTATTATCCACTATACCTAACTGAAGCAAGAGCAAAGGCAGCAAACACAACAGACGGGACCGCACACGTTCACGTTTTTGATCAATTCCCCGGCATAATTTTTTATATGCCTAGTGATGACAATAATCACGCTAAGTCAACTTATGATTCTGACAAATATGATTTGTTCGTCACAAAACAAAAGACCGTTGACTCTGGGAGCGAGATACTTTTAGAAACTGATTTTAGTCTCCTTCAAGTTCAATACCAATATCAACAGGAGAGTCTAAATCCTGTTCTAAAGAAATCTGTTCGTATTCTCTTGCCTCAAAATCATCCGCCAATAATTCACCAGTTTCATTTTCCAATCTTATTTGTAAATCATTCTCCACATGGTTGTCGATAAGGATACCATCATCAACCTCATCAAGAACACTATACTTTTGATTGACAGGACCATGATGTTGTTCACCAATTCCAGCAAATCCAATATTCTCTTGTCTAAGAGCATTATTGAATGTCCCTGTTTGTTCAAGGGTAAGTCTGTTTGTTGGTGTCGTGTCAACTGTTAATCTATGAGTTTCATTTGCGTAAGATATTACTTTACCTGTGTGTGTCTGTAAAGTATTACCAGCACCAAATGATGTCCCTACATCTTTCAAAATTAAGTTAGTGTTCAATGATGCTGCTGGTGAGTCAGCGTTATATTTAAAACCATTGTCTACAACTTCAATTTCTTTAATCGCACCAATGGTTG
>QCKS01000047.1 GCA_003215175.1 Acidimicrobiales bacterium AG-410-I20 | reverse complement strand
TGATGCCATTAACAACAAAATTGGGATGGTGCACCAGCACTTTCAATTAGTTCCTGTGCTTTCGGTTACAGAAAATATTGTTCTTGGTGACGAACCAAAAAGCAAAGGGGGCGTCCTTGACTTCGAAAAAGCCGCTGCAGAAGTCTCAGAGCTCGGTAAACGTTATGGTCTTGAAGTTGACCCAAGAGCAATTGTTGAAGATCTTCCCATTGGCTATCAGCAAAGAGTTGAGATTCTCCGCTCCCTATATCGCCAAGCCGATGTTCTAATTCTTGACGAACCAACCGCGGTTTTGACTCCGCAAGAAACCGATCATCTATTAGATGTCCTCCGAGGCCTAGCAGCAGAAGGCGTGTCAATAATCTTTATCACGCACAAACTTAGAGAAGTCTTAGCTATCGCCGACCAAGTGACGGTCATGCGTCAAGGAAAGGTAGTTGGTTCAACAGATCCAAAAGAAACCAATGAAGAAGGTTTAGCGGAGATGATGGTTGGTCGTTCAGTCGTTCTTAGAGTCGCAAAATCTGAAGCCACTCCTGGAGACACAATACTTTCCATCAAAGACCTCAACGTACTTGATGACAGACGCCAGCCCGCGCTGAGAGACTTCTCACTAGATGTTCAAAAGGGAGAAATTTTTGGAATCGCTGGAGTGGAAGGCAACGGGCAAAGAGAGCTTGTTGAAGCGATCACTGGGTTGAGGTCAATAGTTTCAGGGTCAATCCTTATGAACGGGGAGGAAATGAGTGGCTCTACTGCTCGGGAAATAAGCGAGGAAGGTATTTCTCATATTCCAGAGAACAGAGAAAAGCATGGTCTAGTGGGCCCTCACTCTGTGGCCGACAACCTAGTTCTGAATCGATATTTCCATTCCCCTTTCGCTTCGCGCGGTATAAGGCAAACAACGGCCATCAATGATGAGGCTTCGCATTTAGTTGAGAAATTTGATGTGAGGACAGCGTCGATTCATAATCCGGCAAGGACTCTATCGGGTGGGAATAAGCAAAAAGTTATCGCTGCACGTGAGCTCTCGCATGATTCTGAACTTTTGCTCGCCGCTCAGCCAACGCGAGGGATTGACGTGGGAAGTATTGAGTTCATACATCAACAATTAGTGAACCAACGGGATTCTGGAGTAGCTGTTCTTTTAGTTTCAGCAGAACTAGATGAAATCCTTAGTCTTTCTGACCGCATCGGTGTTATCTATCAAGGACAACTTGTTGCGATCGCTCCAACTGAAGAATTTACTCGTACTCAAATTGGTCGATTGATGACCTCTGGAAGCGACTAATTTTTTCCTTCTAGCGCTTCACGTATAGAGGTCTCATATGGGGCGTATAGAACCCCAACTTCGGTAATTATGCCGTCAACTAATTCTGCGGGAGTTACATCAAAAGCTGGATTATGAACTCCTACTTCAGTTGGGGTGATGGCTTCTCCTCGGTATTCAGATATCTCTAGACCAGGTCGTTGTTCGATCTCTATAGAAGAACCATTCGGGGTACTTAAGTCAATAGTGGATAGGGGTGCTGCTACATAAAAAGGGATACCATGATGCCGGGCTAATACTGCGAGTCCGTAGGTTCCTATTTTGTTGGCGACGTCGCCATTGGCCGCTACCCGGTCCGCTCCTACTACTGCAGCGCCGACATTGCTCTCTCTCAGAACTGAAGCTGCTGCTCCGTCTACAATCACTGTGCAGTCGATTCCGTCTCGATGGAGTTCGTAAGAGCTCAGTCGAGCGCCTTGTAGCACTGGGCGAGTTTCATCTACCCATACATGAAGATTCGGGTTGTTTTTATGTGCTGAACGGATCACTCCAAGAGCTGTGCCGTAACCGACGGTCGCGAGCCCACCTGCGTTGCAGTGAGTTATAACATTTTCTGCATCTGCTAGTAGTTCCGCTCCAGAATCTCCTATGGATTTACAGATCGCAAGGTCTTCTGCGTGTAGGCGTTGGGCGATATCCTCCACACCTTGTCGCATTCCTTCGGTTGTTTTTGTTGATCTAGCAACAGTCATGACTTCTTGAACTGCCCACGCGAGATTTACTGCGGTGGGGCGTGTAGCTATTAGTGATTTCGCTACCTGTTCTAATTCGTCGAGCATTTCTTCTTGGGTTTCTGCTGAAGATGCTTTCACGGCAAGAACTAAACCAAATGCTGCCGTCACTCCTATTGCAGGGGCTCCTCTGACTTCAAGGTCGCTTATTGCTTGTGCCACACGCTGCCAATTTTCGCAGTGAATATACGTTTCTTCCGCCGGCAGTGCGGTCTGATCTAAAAGCATTAATTTGTTATCAACATAATCAACGGTGAAAATACTCTGGTCTTTGCTTGACATTTGACTACCCTCGTAATAGGAACCGAAATAAATCCTAACTAGATTTTCTATTTTACTTAACACGATGACCTCTAATACTGATAAAAAAGTTGCTTTAGTAACAGGAGCTACCAGTCCGATCGGTAGCGCTATCGCTAAACGCCTCCACAGCGATGATTACCAGTTGGTTCTTGCCGTGAACTCTTCTTCGAAGCAAGGAGCTGAGTTAGCTGAACAACTTGACGCCGTGGTAATCGCTGCTGATCTCTCGGACCCGGAAGGCCCTGAGTCACTCGTAGGAGACGCTTTGGAGCGAGCAGGCGGTATCGATGCTCTGGTCAACAATGCCGCTTGTCAAAAACTAGAGGATTGGTCAACTATTGATAGCGATAAATGGGATGAAATGCTTGATGTAAATTTGAGAGCTGCGCAACTTCTCATGAATACAGTGAGTGACCACATGGTTTCAGAACAGAAAGCCGGGGCCATTGTGAACATCTCTTCTATAGAGGCTTACCAGCCTTCCGCTAGCCACAGCCATTACGCGATTTCTAAAGCCGGTTTGCTCATGGCGACTAAAGCTGCAGCTTCTGAACTCGGTCAACACGGGATACGCGTGAACTCCGTGTCCCCTGGCCTGATTGATGATGGAAACCTTCACGATCGTTGGCCAGAAGGAGTGGAACGATGGTTGAAATCATCTCCACTTAAAAGACTCGGAACTCCCGAAGACGTAGCAGATGCAGTCGCTTTTCTCATTTCTGAACAAGCGAAATGGATAACCGGTACAGATCTAGTAGTAGACGGTGGGGTTTTAACTCAACCCAGCTGGTAACTACTAATTACTCTCTTGTCAGTTCGTTTATTCTGCTGGAAACTTCCGGCCAACCTATTTTGAGGAACTCTCGGTCCCCGAGTTCAAAGTCGTCATCTTCATACGGTGGCGCCATCGTCGTTCCTACTAAAGACCATTCACCAAGAGTTGAAGATCCTTGCCACACCCCCTTAGGGACTATGAGTTGTGGCCGATACCCGTTTTTTAAATCTGGACCCAAAATAGGTGTTGAATGACTTCCATCTGGATGAAGCAGAAGCATTTCTACTGGGGCTCCAGAATAGTGATGGTATATTTCGTCTCCGACTAAACGATGCATAGCCGAAAAATCGTTTCTTCTTAGGAGATAATAAATTGCGCTTGACTTTCCGTCGTAAAGCGTTCGAGTCCACATTCCTCCTTCTTCAGGAAGAGGCTCTAAACCAAGCAGTTCGATGACTTCTTCGCTTGAAAGTTCAGCGGTCATCAATCCACTAGCCCCATTGCTCTTTTTTGAACTTCAGCAACAGCTTCTTCTATATCCAGAGATTCTAAAAACCCATCTGAAACCACTTGATTCCCATTAACCCAAACATCAGTAATATTTTTACTCGACCCTGACCAAGCCACATGCGCCAAAAGCTCATCAAGTTCTGTCACAGGAACAAAAGCGGGATGATTTGTCTCTATTCGAAGGAGGTCAGCCTTATAACTCGGCTTAAGACTTCCAACATTAGATAACCCGACAGCTTCGGCTCCGAGGCGAGTAGCCATAGTCAAAACTTCTTTCGGACCCAACAATGAAGCATCATGGGCAGAAACCTTCGCTAAAAGAGGACCAAACTTAACTTCTTCCCATAAATCAAGCGTGTCATTAGAAGCAGGACCGTCAGTACCTAAGGAAACAAGCACTCCGGCTTCTCGCATAGAAACGACTGGAGCGACACCGGAACCCAATTTCATATTTGATAATGGGCAATGCGCTACTGCCACCTCATGTTCTCGCAGAACCGAAATATCATCTTCGTCTACCCACACACAGTGGGCGGCAAGAACTCGACCATTAAATACACCGTGTTCCGCAAGTGTTTTCACAACACTTTGTCCGTACTTGCTTTCTAAATCACCGTTCTCTTGCGAAGTTTCAGACAAATGAATATGAAGTATTGAATCTAATTCTTGAGCCAACTCAGACAGCTCTAAAGATCTCTCCACACCAAGGTCATACGCTGAATGAGGTCCAACCCCTACGGTGATCCTTCCTTCCGACCCATGATGAGCAGCATGGAAATCAATAATGTCTTGAGTTCGGCCAGCACCCGCATCATCTGGGTGAAGTGCCGAAACCACACCCGGGGTCATAACCAACCGGCCACCCGTATTCTTGACCGCTTCCACAATTGATTCTTCATGCAGATACATCTCACAACTGGTTGTAACTCCCGATAAAAGCATCTCTGCTGAACCCAAAGTCATCCCCCACAAAACATCTTCAGGATTCATACGGCCCTCTCGAGGCCACATCGCTTCAGTTAACCACCGCCACAGAGGAAGCCCGTCCCCTGCTCCTCGAACAAGGGTCATTGGTGTATGTGCATGAGCGTTAACAAGCCCAGGCATCAACAAACCACCAACACTCTTAATTTTTCGTTCTGGCTCAGCAACTTTGTCTTCTGGACTACCCACCCAGTTAATACAGTCCCCATCAATATCTACCGCACCAGGAGAGTAAACAGAAAAATCTTCATCACAGGTTAAAACTGTGTCGGCAATAATTCTTGTACTTCCCACAAGAACAGATTAGTAGTGAAAACCACTGAGCGTGTATGACAGTATGAAAACGAAACTTGGTACGCACTCCGCTCGTCCGGTAAGGTCTAAGCATCATGACTTTTCAGGCAAATCGTTTGGAACTACAGGTCATCTTTATATAGATCCGAGGGGGATCAATGAGTAAGCGAATAATGTTTCTACTCGCAGCGTTACTAGGGTTCGCTTTAGTAGCTTCTGCGTGTGGAAGTGACAGCGACGACGCTTCTAGCAGTTCATCTGATACAAGCGCTACCGCTGAAGAAGAGGCAGCTCCGGAAACCACGGAAGCAGCCGCCGAAGAAACTGCTGAGGAAGAAGAAGCAGCTTCTCGTGGGGATATCACGATGTGTCGTGCGAACTGGGCTTCT
>QCKS01000046.1 GCA_003215175.1 Acidimicrobiales bacterium AG-410-I20 | reverse complement strand
AATGGTTCCACGACTTATTGAGATGGCAGGCGGGGGAGACGCGGTAGAAGCATATGGGAAAGCAGCAATGGTCGGAACGGAGGGGGAGATCGAGCATGGTTCAGCGCTGATACATACCCTGAGATTCGGCAACATTTTCCGAGAAGCGGTTCAAGGGACTGCGTATTTGTCCTTCACAAACTCTCGTGGTGGCCCTGGAGCCACTGTTTCAATTCCTATGATGCATAAAATCGATCCGGGTTGGCGTTCTCATTACCTCACTCTTGAGATGGTAATTCCTGATTCACCCGCACCTAATGAGATCGTAGTAGCTATAGGCGCTTCTGTAGGAGGCCGTCCGCATCACCGAATTGGGAATCGTTATTCCGATATGGAAGAAATGGGCATTGTTCAAGAAGAAGAGTAGAGAGTGACTGTAAAGCAAGTAAATAGTTGTTTTAGTGCGTTCGAAACAGGAGAGTCCGATGAATGAATATTTAATGTACATAAATGGGGAGTTCTGTGAAGCTTCCGATGGGGGGAGATTTGAATCAATAAATCCCTCAACGGGAGAACCTTGGGCAACCGCTCCTGCAGCCACCGAGGAAGATGTAGACCGTGCGGTGAGGTCTGCTCACCACGCCCTCTATGAGGGACCGTGGTCTAAATTAACTGCGACTGAACGCGGAAAGATGCTCTTTAAACTCGCTGATCTCATGACAGAGAATTCAGAGCTCTTAGGATCTGTGGAAACTACTGATAGCGGAAAATTAGCTGTTGAAACTCGCGGTCAGTCAGCTTACGTAGCAGAATATTACCGGTACTACGGAGGTTTAGCAGACAAGGTAGAGGGACGAACATTACCCATCGACAAACCAAACCTCCACGTTTTCACGACTCAAGAGCCAATCGGAGTAGTTGCTGGGATAGTTCCATGGAATGCGGAAATGTTGTTAACCGCAACAAAAGCTGCTCCAGCCTTAGCAGCCGGAAATACCGTAGTAATCAAATCTTCTGAAGAGGCACCTGCCCCTGTTTTAGAGTTTGCACGGCTCGTAGATGAAGCAGGTTTCCCTCCTGGTGTATTTAATTTAATAACCGGTTTCGGAGAGCCTTGCGGTCGCGCACTTACTAGTCATCCATTAGTAGCAAAAATCTCTTTCACTGGTGGAGTAGATGCTGCGCGGCATGTTGTGGAAAATACTTCTCAAAATTTTGCCCCGGTCTCTCTTGAATTGGGTGGAAAGTCTCCAATAGTGATTTTTGATGACGCTGATCTTGAAGGTGCAGTCAACGGTGCAGTAGCCGGCAACTTTGGAGCAACTGGACAGAGTTGTGTCGCCGGATCAAGGGTTTTTGTCCAAAGCGGAATATATGACGAGTTTATTGCCGAAGTGATTAAACGAGCAGAAGCAGTTCGTATTGGTGACCCACTAGATGCTGATACACAAGTTGGGCCACTAGCAACAGAGGCGCAACGTAATCGAATAGAAGAAACATTAGTAATGGCTCAGGAGCAGGGAGCTGTAATACACACAGGTGGAAGCCGGCCAGAAGGCTTTGAAAATGGTTGGTATTTTGAACCAACAGTTGTTGCGTGCCCGGATCAGTCTGTTGAAACTACCCAAGTTGAGTTATTTGGGCCTGTTATGTCAGTTCTTAAATTTGAAACCGAAGAAGATGCCGTTTCTCTTGCCAATGACACCCAGTTTGGGCTCGGAGCCGGTGTATTCACTTCAAACGTTGCTAGAGCTCACAGAGTCTCGGCGGCCATTCGCTCAGGAATAGTATGGGTTAATACTTATCGAGCAATATCACCGATCGCTCCGTTTGGGGGTTTCAGACAAAGCGGATATGGGCGTGAAGCGGGAATCAATGCAATTTACGACTACACCCGAACGAAGAGTGTTTGGATAAATACGGGTGAAGAGCCAATGGCGAATCCATTTGTAATGCGATAGCAATTAAGCGAACTAGAATTTCTTCATGGAACATTACGCAGCGTTTCTCGGCGGCCTAATTGGTTTGGTTTTCTTTGCCGACCAATTTGTCAAAGGGTCGTCAATAGTTGCAAAAGTTTATCGAATCCCACCTGTCATTATCGGCGTAGTTCTTCTTGGTTTCGGGACATCACTTCCAGAGTCTCTCGTTTCAATCGCAGCCGCTCAAGCAGGTGACCTAGACATTGGCGCCGGAAACATTCTTGGATCAAATGTGGCAAACCTCACTCTTGTCATGGCTGCTGCAGTGATGTTTACTCGAATAAGTATTCCAACAAAAATACTTCGCAAGGAAGGACTGCTAACACTTGCTGCGTCAATAGCACTGGCAATTGTTCTTGTAAATGAATTAATAAGCCGCTTAGAAGGGCTGCTCCTTCTTGGGGGAGGAATCCTCACTCTTCTTTACATAGTGAGAGGCAACTCTGAAGAACTAACAATTGAAGTAGAAGAAGATCTAAGCAAGGCACCTGTGGAGTTCGTCAGAATCGGCCTCGGGCTACTTGGAACTGTAGTTGGCGCCTACTTCACGGTAAAAGGAGCGGATGGCCTCGCGAAATCTTGGGGTATCACCGGAGGATTTGTAGGGTTCTTACTTATTGCAATTGGAACCTCCTTGCCAGAATTAGTTACTACGGCTTCATGCGCCAAGCGCGGTGAAACAGAAATGATTATCGGTAATCTTTTCGGATCAAATATTTTCAACAGTCTTCTTGTCGGGGGTCTTATGGGAGTTGTCGGACCTGGCTCAATAGAAGACTCAAACCTAACTGGCAGGGGAGTTGGCTTCATGCTCCTCGCAACCTTCTTATTGCTTGGGTTCGCTTTATTCAGGAAGAAGCTACACAAGAGTGAAGGCATCATACTTATAGTCGTATACGTAGTTGCGGTTGCTTTTCTTGGGATGAACTCTGCTACTTAACCAACTGAAAGAGACTTAATGGACACACAATTTGATAGTGAGACGCAGGCGTCCTTACAAGAGGATGGAACATGGAGTCTTTTATTGAGCGATCAATGGAACATCGGAGAGAATCCAAACGGTGGGTACTTAATTATTCCCGCCCTTCGAGCGATGCAACTTAATGAATCTCATAAGGATCCGCTCTCCGTTACCGCCCATTTTTTACGCCCAGGGACAGGAAATGAGCAAGCTGAGATTTCTACCGAGTTGATTCGAAGTGGACGTTCAGTAACGACTACGCGTGGGACTTTAAGGCAAAGCGGTACAACTCGACTTGAGTTAATGGCTGCGTTTGGGGATTTGAGTGAAAGTAGCGCTCATGACTATGAGATAGTTATTGAGCCACCTGATATACCACCACCGGAAGAGTGCCTGGAACGTTCGGGAGAGCAGCAGGGGGTAGATTTGGTGATAAATAATCGTGTTGAAATGCGCATGTCGTCGCCGGATCCGGAAAATACCGGTCAATCCAAAGCTGAGTTATCAGGATGGATCAGACTTGTTGATGGCAGAGACCCAGATGTTTTGAGTCTTGTGCTTTTTGCTGATGCTTTTCCGCCTCCGATTTTTAGTTATGTCGGAAGAGTTGGCTGGGTTCCAACTATTGAATTCACAGCGCATATTAGAAAACGTCCAGAACCGGGATGGGTTCAGGGTAAATTTTGGACTGAAGATCTTCGAGATGGTCGGATGATTGAAACCGGATTGCTTTGGGACTCAAAAGGTGACCTTGTTGCCCAATCAAGACAACTTGCAATGTTTCTGCCGATGGAGGATTAGGTTCCTGTCCAGTTTGGTGGCCGCTTCTCAGCAAAGGCTACCGGGCCTTCTCGAGCATCATTAGAGGTAAAGACAGGGATTTGAAGTTCTGTGTTCAGAGCCCAGAGTTCTTCTTCTGTTAGTCCTTGTGTGGTGGCTTCTATGATTTTTTTAGACGCTGCAACTGCTAAAGGCGCATTTTGAGCTATTCGTTCAGCTAGTGCCAGTGCTCCTTCTACGGCTCCGCCTTTCTCTGTCAAGCGGGCAACTAAACCGTAGTTGTATGCTTCTTCAGCGGTAATTGGGTCAGCGGTAATAGCCATTTCCATGGCTTTACTGAATCCCACTCGGCTCGGGAGGCGGAGTAGTCCGCCAGCTGCGGCATATAAACCAACTCCAACTTCGGGAATTCCTAGTTTGACGCCTTCTGCTGCCACTAATAAATCACAGGTCAGAGCGAGTTCTAAGCCACCGGCGAGGGCGAAGCCTTCTACTGCTCCAATTAGTGGTTTCTCTGCACCACTTTTTATGAACTTCATAAAGGGCCCGATGTCTTCTCCCCGGGCAAATGCTTTCAAGTCCATGCCAGCGCAGAATCCACGACCAGCACCAGTTAGAACCCCGGCAGTCAAATCAGAATCAGTATTTAATGATTCGATAGCTGCCATTAATCCATGAGAGAGATCGCCATTTATTGAGTTCATGGCATCTGGTCTATTTAGAGTAATTAGTAGAACTCTGTCTCGTTTTTCTGTTAATACTGCATTGTTTTCACTCATAGCGTCTCCTATTTGGGTGGCATTCTTATGCCGCCATCAACTCGAATAGTTTCTCCGTTCATGTACGGGTTAGTGATGAGGTCCATCACCATGAAAGCCAACTCTTCTCCAGTTCCTAGTCGCTTTGGGAAAAGTACTGATTGTCCTAGATGGGCTTTGAACTGTTCGCTAGCTTCACCTTCACCATAAATAGGTGTATCGATCAGGCCCGGAGCTACTGTATTTACACGTATTCCTAAGACGGAAAGGTCACGGGCGATAGGAAGGGTCATACCAACAACGCCGCCTTTTGAGGCGGAATATGCGCATTGACCTATCTGGCCGTCAAACGCTGCAGCGGAGGCCATATTTACAATTGCTCCTCTTGAGCCGTCTTCATCTACTGGTTCAGTTTGCGCCATTGCAGCAGCAGACCTGCTAAGCATGTTGAAAGAGCCAATAAGGTTCACGTTAATAACGAATCTGAATGCTTCGAGATCCATTGGTTCATTATTTCTGTCAACAGTTCTTCCGGCGTATCCAAGACCAGCAGAATTGACAAGAGCGCGAAGAGGACCCATTTCAGAGGCTGCTGCTACTGCTGTATCAGCGTCTTCGGTGCTGGTCACATCGCATTTAACGAATAATCCGCCAAGTTCAGACGCTACAGCATTACCTCGCTCTTCATTTAAGTCTGCAATTACAACACGGGAGCCTGCGTCAGCGAGTTGTCGCGCACTGGCTTCTCCGATTCCAGATGCTCCTCCTGTGATTATTGAGGAGGAACCTTCAAGTGACATTCGTGACATTAGGAATGGATCCTTTCAATGATGGTTGCGTTAGCTAGGCCGCCACCTTCACACATGGCTTGAAGGGCGTATCGTCCTTCAACACGCTCTAATTCATTAAGCATGGTTGTCATTAACTTTGTACCGGAACCACCTAATGGGTGCCCTAATGCTATGGCGCCACCGTTGACGTTAACTTTCTCAAGGTCAGCGCCTGTTTCTTGTTGCCAAGCAAGAACGACTGACGCAAAGGCTTCATTGATTTCGAATACATCAATGTCTTCCACGTTAAGACCGCTTCTATCAAAGATCTTCTT
>QCKS01000045.1 GCA_003215175.1 Acidimicrobiales bacterium AG-410-I20 | reverse complement strand
CAATCCCATCAAATGAGTTGAAATCACCACTGAAGCTGGTGTTTTCGCTATCCGTTCTTGTGCCGCTGCCATTTCTTTCACCATGGCTTCTGCTTTTTCACGATCTTCTGGGGAGAGATGGTCAAATTCTCCTGGACTCACCGGGGGTTCGTCGTTTGAGGATTCTGGTTGAACATTATGCTCTCCATCAGGTGTCCAGAGGCTACTCATAGTATTTTCCTTTGTGTTAACTCTCAGTTCTTCTTAAAGATAAGTGCTGATACGCTTATCTCAACAAAATAAAGAGAAGTGGGATTTCCCACCTGACCACTGAAGGTGCGATCAGGTCGTTTCCAAACTAGCAGCATAAGCTTCTGGTGCGGGTGTCGGCTTTTCGGCACCCGCTTATTTTTTATAAGCGGGCCTGTCATATGTCAGGAAACTGACGATTAACGCGAAGGAGTGAAAAACAATAGCAACGCCACAGAATCAAGAACCTCGAATAAACGATCAAATTCGGGCCCATGAAGTAAGACTCGTTTCTTATGACGGAGAGCAAGTCGGTATCCGGCCTTTGAATGAAGCGTTAAACATGGCTCAGGAAATGGACCTAGATTTAGTAGAAGTTGCAGGTCAAGCAACCCCACCGGTCTGCCGGATTATGGATTATGGGAAGTTCAAATATGAACAGTCCCAAAAAGCCAAAGAATCCCGAAAGAAGTCCACTCACATTCTGGTTAAAGAAATGAAGTACCGTCCGAAAATCGGAGTAGGAGATTTCAATACAAAGACTAGAAAAGTGGAAGAGTTCCTTAGGGAGGGGAGCAAGGTCAAGGTAACGATCATGTTCCGAGGTCGAGAAACACAGCATCCGGAACTTGGAACACGAATTCTGGAGAACGTTGCAGAAGCTGTTGAAGAAGTAGGTCACATAGAGGTATATCCGGAACAAGAAGGTCGCAATATGACCATGGTTCTTGTTCCAGGTAAAGCAACTCGTAAGCAGCGAGAAGTTGTCGAGAAATTGCAGGCCGAGACCAATGAGGAAGATCAAGAAGAAGTAAATGAATCAGAGGACACCGAAGTTCAGGATGCGGTGAACGAAGAATCTTAATGTAGAACTAGTTTGAGAATGGAGTAAATAATGCCGAAGATGAAAACGCACAGAGGGTTAGCTAAGCGCGTAAAAGTAACGGGGTCTGGACGCCTTCGTAGACGTAGCCCAAATCTGAATCACATCTTAGAGAAAAAGCCATCAAAGCGTAAGCGCCGACTTACCGGTGAGAGTGACATAGCCAAATCTGATGAGCGGTCAATTCGTACTCGTCTTGGTAAATAAAACCGCTAACAAAGGAATTTAGTAAAGATAATTTCTGTTCTTGAAGTTGATTGTAGAAAGTAAAGGAGTCTCCAATGGCACGAGTTAAGAGAGCCGTACACAGTAAGAAAAAACATAAAGCCGTACTGAAAGAAGCGAAAGGATATTACGGCAACAAGAGTCGATCTTTTCGTGCAGCCAATGAGCAAGTCATGCATTCAGGAAACTATGCGTTTCGTGATCGCCGGGCGCGTAAAGGGCAGTTCCGCCGTCTTTGGATTCAACGAATTAATGCAGCTTGTCGGCAAAACAACACCACGTATAGTCGTTTTATCAATGGTTTGAAATGTGCAGGAGTTGAAGTAGACCGCAAGGTTCTTGCAGATCTTGCGGTTAAGGAACCTGAAGCTTTTTCTGCGTTAGTTGAGCTAGCCGCAGCAGCAGAGCCACAGCAACCTTCAACACCACAGAGTTCTGCCAGTAAAGAAGAGTCCATAGTTGAAGATGTCAAAGAAGTGGCAGAGGAAATGCCTGAAGAATCGTCTTCACAAGACGAAGATCTTTCTTCATTAACAGTCGCCGAACTTAAAGAGATAGCGAAAAGTTTTGATATAAAAATCTCAGGCCTCCGAAAAGCGGAGCTTATTGACGCAATTAATTCTGCTCGGTGATTCCTAAAGCAAGTGACAAAAGTTCGCTTGTTCGACGAATACGTCGGCTAGCGCGAGACCGTTCTTTCCGAGAAGAAGAAAATACTTATCTTGTGGAGGGGCCACAACTGGTAGTTGAAGCACTTGAATCTAATTTGAAGGTGCAATTAGTCGTAGTATCAGAATCCTTTAGCCAAGATGCTCTAGCGGCAAAGATAGTTTCGTCTGGTATTCAATGTGTGTCAATAAGTGAAAGAACCTTTAATACTCTTTCAACAATTAAGTCGCCTCAGCCAGCAGTAGCTCTTGTTGAGTGCCATGACAAAAAATTAGAAGAGTTAATTGATTCGCAAGGAACCCTTTTGGTCCTTGAGGAAGTTTCTGATCCTGGTAACGCAGGCACATTGGTTCGCTCTGCAGAATCTTTTGGCATTTCAGGGGTTGTATTGGTAGGCGGAGTGGACCCATATAATCCTAAATTCGTA
This sequence comes from Acidimicrobiales bacterium AG-410-I20, assembly GCA_003215175.1. Classification (GTDB taxonomy): domain Bacteria; phylum Actinomycetota; class Acidimicrobiia; order Acidimicrobiales; family MedAcidi-G1; genus MedAcidi-G2B. The sequence goes on along the minus strand of QCKS01000045.1, from coordinate 3,689 downwards.
AGAGCTTCTGCAGGGTCTTTATTTCGAGTTCCTTTTACGCAGGCAGATGAATCTCAGAGTGTTTTAAGAAGTTTGTCTGACTTTGGCTACCTTTCTTGGGCAGCAGTTCCTGAAGGTGGTGTATCTCCAGAAACCTTGAAAGAAGATTCTCCAATAGCAGTTGTCCTTGGCAATGAGCCTCGGGGATTAAATGAAGAGACCATAAAAGCTTGTAATGGCAGGTTGAGTGTCCCAACAGTTGGTCTATCTGACTCATTAAACGTTGCTGTGGCGGGTTCAATTATTCTTTATTCGTTGTCTCAGAGGCACTAATCATGAAATTAGCCACTATAAACAGTGCCGCGTGTCGTATTCTTTCTTAAGGCAAAGTATTTGAATTATGAAGAATATAGATCTTGATTCTCATTTAATTGAATCTCTCGTTGCCATTGAGGCAGCGAGAGATTTGGAGACCCTTAATACACTTGACTCAGAATTGTTGGGGAAGAAATCCGTGATTACTCTTGCCAAGAAAAACCTTAGCGATCTGGACGCAGACGAAAGGCGTAGTAAAGGCAAGCAGATAAATGAGATTCGTGACCAGATAAAAGATCTCATCGCTAGCAAAAGAACCGCTCTTGTTGAAGAACACCAATCCGTGCAACTAGAGAATGAACGACTTGATTTGACGGAGTTAGATTCAGGTTTCCGTTTAGGTCACCACCACGTCATTACTCAAACTTGGGAGCGCCTCGAAGATCTTTTCGTCGGAATGGGATACACAGTTTCTGAGGGGCCAGAAATAGAAGATGAGTGGCACAACTTTGGTGCTTTGAATTTTCCCTTAAGTCATCCGGCACGTGACATGTACGACACTCTTTATGTCGACTATGGAGAACCACAAAGTACGTTGCTGAGAACCCATACTTCCCCTGTGCAAATAAGAGTCATGGAAAATCAAGAACCTCCAATTTATTCGATTATGCCAGGACGAGTATTTCGATCCGATACCGCTGATGCCACTCATATGCCAGTGTTTCATCAAATTGAAGCACTAGTGGTTGATCGAGGGATAACTTTCGCGGACTTAGCTGGAACACTTGAGTCCTTCACTTCTGCTTATTTTGGGGAAGAGTTTGTAACACGACTCCGGCCGTCCTACTTCCCCTTTACTGAACCGTCCGCAGAGTTTGACATTCGTCGCCCAGATGGCACATGGCTTGAATTGGCTGGATGTGGAATGGTTCATCCAAATGTGCTTAGAGCAGGAGGGCTAGACCCAGAAGAATGGTCTGGCTTTGCTTTTGGTTTTGGGCTTGACCGTCTTGCGTTAATGCGGCACGGAATAGACGATCTGCGTGAACTTTTCCGAAACGACTATCGCTTCTTGAGTCAGTTCTAATGAAGGTACTACTTTCTTGGCTTCAAGAGTTCGCTCCTATAGAGGGTGAGCCAGAGGAAATTGCAGATCAGTTAAGTGGCCTGGGTTTAACAGTTGAAGACATGACGCTTTTTGGTGGAGGGCTAGACGGGGTTGTAGTAGCTCAAGTCCTTGAACTTAGATCTCACCCAGATGCAGATCGGATTCAGTTGGTTGATGTTGATAGTGGGGATGGGGAACCTCTGCAGATTTGTTGTGGGGCATTCAACATGAAAGTTGGCGACTTTGTACCTCTCGCGACACTTGGAACGGTAATGAGCAACGGGATGGAAATCTCAAGAAGAAAAATGCGAGGAGAATGGTCAAACGGCATGCTTTGCGCTGCCTCTGAAATTGGTTTGGGCGTTGACTCGGAAGGCATCATGATTCTTGATTCTTCTTTTGAGTCGGGAACTCCCCTCAAAGAAGCTTTACAAATAAATGAAGATGTACTTTTCGATTTGGAAGTAAATCCGAATCGTCCTGACGCCATGTCTGTCGCTGGGGTGGCCCGAGATCTAGCAGCGCTTCAAGGTAAAAAATTCTCTTTACCTAAGCCAAAATTGGAAGAACAAGGGGACCGAATAGATGGTCGTCTCGCAGTTGAGATTGTAGACAAAGACCTTTGTGGAAGGTTTGCAGTCAGAGTGCTAGATGGAATACAAATAGGACCTTCTCCTCAATGGGTGTCAAATCGCCTCATTTCTCTTGGAATGCGCCCTATAAATAACGTGGTAGATGCCTCAAACTACGTGATGCTTGAACTTGGGCAGCCAAGCCATACTTATGATTTAGATCGCATTCAAGGGGCAGGGTTTCGTATAAGGAGAGCTTGTGAGGGAGAAAAAATCGTCACGCTTGATGGAATTGAGCGAGATTTAAGTCCATCTGATGGCGTGGTTGCGGACGCTAATGATGTTGCAATTGGGATAGCAGGCGTGATGGGCGGCGCAACAACAGAAATAGATGAGAAAACTACAACCGTGGCATTGGAAATGGCTTGGTGGGATCCGATTTCAATCTCGGCCACTGCGCGAAAACTTGGATTACGGAGCGAAGCCTCTTCTCGGTTTGAGAGGGGAGCAGATCCTGAAATTGCCGAGTTGGCCATGAAACGGTTTGCTGAAATACTGAGTCCATCCGGTGCTTCTATCGCTCCTGGGATGTTAGATGTTCGAGGCCATTTACCGGAGTGTCCTACCGTCAGAGTCAGAACGGATCGTGTAAATAGCATTTTAGGAACTGATCTCTCGACTAAAGAGATTACTGAAATTCTCAAATCTATAGAATTTAAAGTGTCTAAATCCGGAAAAGATTTAGATGTAGAAATACCGTCGTTCCGATTCGATAGCACTACAGAAATTGATGTGATTGAAGAAATTGCCAGATTGTATGGTTATTCGAATATCCCTAGAACTGTGCCACAGTCAATGGTGACTGGAGGTTTAACTGAGCGACAAAAAGATCGACGGATCGTGAAAAATACGATGGTTGGATTAGGCATCGATGAGGTGATGCCAGTTCCTTTCTTGGCTCCTGGTGATTTAGAAGCTGCTGGACTAAAAGTTGAAGGTATAACAGTTACGAACCCATTGGTGGCCGAAGAGTCCGTTATGCGAGCATCACTCAGGCCGGGGTTACTAAAAACTTTGGCTTATAACTCTTCACATCGAATAACGGGACTAAAACTTTTTGAACTCGGGCATGTGTACAGACATCCAGAGTCGGAGCAACCTTTACCGGATGAGCGTGAGCATCTTGGGGTAGTTTTATCTGGTGGTGATGCTGGATTGGCAGTGAAAATTTGGTCCGCATTAGCTGATGCACTTGCCCTTAGGGAATATGACCTCGTTGCCGACAGTCCCTCTGGGTTGCATGCAACGAGGACGGCGCGAATAGATGTGGGTGGTCAAACCATTGGATTTGTTGGCGAAGTATCTCCTGCGGTGCTTGAAGCTTATGGAGTTTCCGAAAGAGTGGGTTGGCTTGAAGTTGATTTAGACACAGCGTTACAAATCTCTCATGGTGATAAGCCATATAAATCAATAAGTCGTTACCCAAGTTCTGACGTAGATTTAGCATTTGAAGTCTCGGAAGATGTACCGGCTTCAGCTGTCGAAGCGACTTTACGTATTACTGCAGGGGAGTTATTGGTCGGACTGCAATTATTTGATGTTTTTAGAGGTAAGCCGGTAAAAGAGAATCACCGCAGTTTGGCTTATACATTGCGATTCCAGGCCACAGACCGGACGTTGACTGATTTAGAAGTATCTGAAGTTCGTGAACGCTG
>QCKS01000044.1 GCA_003215175.1 Acidimicrobiales bacterium AG-410-I20 | reverse complement strand
TCCATCCCAGGAAGCATGATGTCAATTAGTACAACATCAGTTGGATTCCGAGTAAAGGAAATGAGGGCATCTTCGCCTGTGGCTGCTTCATCAACACTCCACCCCTCTTCTTCCAGTGCTAAGCGAACAGAGGTTCTAATTCTTTCGTCGTCTTCGACGGTGAGTATTTGAGTTTCTGAAACTGACATAGTTTTACCTAAAAGGACTATCTAAATAGTTTAGGCCTCATTCTTAGTTAAAGTTTGTAACAACTCAAGTAGTTGCCCATGAATTACAGAAGGGGCGGCAATAACATACTCTCCTGTCGGGAAGTTTCCCTCTAAATCTGAGACTTTTCCTCCAGCTTCTTTAATGATGATTAGACCAGCAGCTATATCCCAGAGGTTTAGTCCTTGTTCAAAGTAGGCATCCACTTTTCCATTAGCCACACAACTCAAGTCGTAAGCGGCGCTACCTGATCGTCTAATATCTCTGATCTTTGGAAGGACTTCAGATAGAACTTTTCCTTGACTCAAACGTTTTTCAGCAAGATAACTGAACCCCGTTGCAACTAGTGCTTGTGAAAGATCAGACACTGAACTCACTCTAATTTCTCTTCCGTTGCTGGTCGCTCCCATCTTTGACGCAGCAGCGAATTCTTCTCCAGAAGTCGGATCAATGATCACTCCAGCAATAATCTCCTCATTGATGGCAACTCCAATAGAGATGGTGAACCCAGGAAGCCCATAGAAGAAGTTTGTAGTCCCATCAATGGGGTCGATGATCCATTTAACTCCAGAGGAGCCAGCGACGGCAGTTCCCTCTTCACCAATAATTTCATCATTAGGTCTTTGGGCGTTCAAAAAATTCATGATCTCTTTTTCTGCCCAAGTATCTATTGTCGTAACAATATCTGTAGGTGAACTTTTAGTGTCGAGACTATTAGTTTGTCCTGCGACAGACTTAATCTCTGCAGCAACTAGGCGTCCGGCTTGCAGGGCTAAGTCTCTGAGTTCTGCTGGCTCAGTCATTTAGGTCTCATCAGCAGAGTGACGATCGCGAATCAACTGTTGTTGCTCGTTTGTCTTCCATTCAGACATGGCTCGCAAAGTAAGAACGCAAATTATTCCAACTCCGATCGCTGCTATTGCTGCCCCACCTATACCGACGCTGCTGGATAACACGACACAATCTCCAGAACATTGAAGGTCAGTGACTGTATAGCCAATGAGTCCTCCGCAGAACCCAGATAAGACAATTGCTAAAAAGGAAAGGATTCGAGCGGAACGAGAGGGAGCAGCAGATTTTAATGAATTTAATCGACTTTGATTTGGAGATTCCATAATTTATGAGACTACCGTCCTCTATAGAGGAGAAGGTGAAAGAATAGGTAAATGAGTAGACCTAAAGAAATTTATGGTGTTTGGGGAGTGTTGCAGGAGCCACAAACTAAGAAGGTTTTACTTGTAGCGAATAGGCGACGTAGAAATAAAGTCGATTGGAGTTTGCCGGGTGGGCTTGTAGACGAAGGCGAATCGTATCCTGAAGCTTTAACAAGAGAAGTAGAAGAAGAATCAGGTCTTCTTGTGGAGAACTGGTCTCAGCTTCTTTATAGGAATCAGATTAAGTATCGAAACCGTTCTAACGGCAGAAAGGACTTTAATTTCAATACCGAGGTGTATTTAGGTGTTGAATGGTCAGGTTCTTTGGAATTCAATGACCCGGATGGCATCGTTGAGCATGGTCTTTTCGCTAAGAGGTATTTAGTTGATTATTTATTAAGCGATAGAGGCCTGCAGATATGTGAGCCGCTTAATGAATGGCTGGATCGTCCATGGAGGGGGAACCCAAAACACTTTTCTTACCGAGTGGATGGTGAAGGCTTAGATCAAAAGATAAGGCGAGTAGAAATCAGATGAGTGCAGGGCTCTCCATTCTTCACGTGGATATGGATGCCTTCTTTGCAGCAGTCGAAGTGGTCCAGGATCCAACTCTTGTTGGAAAACCAGTTGTTGTAGGAGGAACAGGAAGAAGGGGAGTAGTAGCAGCTGCATCGTATGAAGCAAGAAAATATGGCATCCATTCAGCAATGCCTTCTCATCAAGCTCAACGCCTTTGTCCTGATTTGATTTCTTTACCGGGTAACTATTCGTTGTATGAGGAAGTGAGTCGTCGAGTTATGAAAATTTTTCGCGACTTCACACCTTTAGTTGAGCCACTGTCCTTAGATGAAGCATTTCTGGATGTATCAGGAAGTAAACATTTGCTCGGAGAGGCTATTGATATTGCTAAACAAATTCGTGAAAGAGTTTTTGAATCTGAGCGTCTTACTTGTTCTGTTGGAATTGCTCCAAATAAGTTTCTAGCGAAACTCGCTAGTGATGAAGCAAAGCCAAAAATTCTTGGCACCACAAAGACAGCTGGTCAAGGTATTTGTGTTGTGACAGAAGAGAATCTTGAAGATTTTCTGATGCCGTTACCTGTTGGGGCAATATGGGGAGTTGGCCCACAAACAAAAAAACGCTTAACACGTCTTGGTGTGAAAACCGTAGGAGATTTAGCAAAACTTCCAGTTTCCACTCTTACCAAATCTTTAGGTAAGGCAGCCGGAACTCAACTATGGCGGTTATCTAGAGGTATAGACACTCGATTAGTTGTTCCCGACCAGAAGTTGAAGTCGGTGGGGCATGAAGAAACTTTTATTCAAGACAAATACGAAGAAGAGGAATTGAATAAGGAGCTATCGCGGATAGTTGATGCGGTGGCAAGCAGATTAAGGAAGTCGGAGAAACTTGGTAGGACGATCACAGTGAAACAACGCACCCCGGAATTCGTGACTAAGAGTAAATCTAAAACTCTTCCAAATGCAACAAATACCAGTGCGGAAATTCTTGACACAGCAAGAGACCTATTGGGGGAAATGGATACTTCAATGGGGGTGAGACTTTTGGGAGTATCAGTTAGCAATCTCCAAGATTTAGAAGCACGCCAACTTCAATTAAATGACCACAAACAGTCACTTTGGGGACAAGTTGATGAAGCTATTGACGACATACGCGAACGCTTTGGCAAAAATGCTATTGGGCCAGGATCTACCCTCGGTTCATCTGGGGTTCGGCCAAAACAAAAAGGCTCTCAACAGTGGGGGCCGCAAAAAAATGATTAAACCAGGTGCCATAGTTGAGTGAGAACATGTAATGTTAAAATTAACAGTGCAGTAAGTTAAGGGATGCGCATGCCATTATCAGAAGACGAAGAACGAATTCTCAATGAAATCGAAGATCAGCTTTATGAAACTGATCCTGATTTAGCACGCGAAGTCTCTGAGACCACTGTTTACACTCATCCGTTAAGAAACTTAAAGTGGTCAATAGCGGGCTTTGTAGCATCTGTGGTGATGATGATATTGACTTTGTCAACTTCCTATATTCTTTCGTTCATTGGTTTTCTAGGAATGTTGGGTTTTGCATTAGCGCTTGAACGAAATGCACGTCATTTGGGAAGAACTGGAATGCAACAAGCATCACAATCGGCACGTGGATCAGCACTTCGACAAAGTTTTGGAAGCACTACCGCGAAAATGAGAGAGCGTTTCCAAAGAGGAGAACACGGGCGTTCGTGAACTCAATCTTCAAAATAATCAATCCTTTAAATAGGTATTGGTTATGAGATTACGTTTGGTTTTTGAAGTCATTAATTTGCTTATTCGACAGCCGCGGCTATGGGGAACAGCAGTCGTTCAAGTGTTTCGAACTGCCGAATCAGGTTGGTGGAAGCGGACTCCATTTTTTCCTAAGCCAGCAAATTCGTTTATTGAGTTCAGAAGTAAAACTCAGTATGGGTCAATTGAGATGGATCAGATGCAAGCCAGGGACATTCTTGTCTGGCTTGAGTGGGTAAAAAAGTTTTCAAAATCAGCCTAACAGTCACCCTGTTAGCTTTACGTTCCCTTTAAGGCCCTCTTATTTCCTTACGCGTTCTTAAATGAATGTTTTATCGCAAGGTGAGCGGCTATAAAAAATCCTACAAATTCAAGGATGCTCCTGAATAGCGAAAATCATGATTGCTGCAGATGAAGGCTGAGATGACTAAAATTTTCTTATTTTTCCACGTTTTTATTGAAAAATGGTAGAAATACCCATAATATGGAGGGATATGGAGCAAAAGGGAATACGTGTGAACGTGGCCCGTTTCCGCAGGGTTTAGAGAAAGGAGAGAGTTATGGCATTTGTTGGAACCTATGAGCACACTTTGGATGCTAAAGGTCGCCTTGTTCTCCCAGCAAAATTCAGAAGCCACTTTGCTGATGCTGCTTATCTCGCTCCTCATGATGGATGCATAGGACTTTGGACTCCAGAAGGTTTTCAAGAAATGACCGAGAGGCTTCTAGGAGAAGCTAGAGATGGAGTCATCTCACCGGGTGTTTTACGACGTTTCTCTTCAATGTCAGAAGAAGTTCGCCCAGACGCCCAAGGCAGAATCATGATGCCCTCACGGCTACAAGAGTTCGCAAATTTAGACCGAGAAATAATTATTTGCGGAGCTATCCAAAGGATCGAAATCTGGAACGCTTCTTCATGGGAAGCAATGGCAGACGAGTTAGATGAGTCAGTAGAAATCGCTTTTCAGCAGGGAAGTGGGATCTAATCAATGAGAAGGGGGGGGGACGCCATAACACTCAAAGGGATCATGTAAAAATTTAGGTTGTTGGCAGTCTCTCGATTAGTTGATGAGAGGTCCCTACTCCACCCGCTTGTCATCAATTGGCTATCCAAGTATCTAATCGAGGGGCTGCCAACAACCTAAGAGCCCAGTTTGAATTCTTAGCGATTAGTCATGAATGGATCACAAACCTCATTTCAATACCAACATAAATCGGTTATGACGGAAGAAATATGCTCCGCCCTTATTGACGTTCCTCCTGGGGTGATTTTGGATGCGACTGTTGGCGGAGGAGGACACACTCTCGCTCTTTTAGAACTCAGAGATGATTGGAATGTAGTAGGAGTTGACCGAGATCAGGTAGCCATCGAAGCAGCAAGCGGGAAGATTGCAGACTATAAAGATCGTTGCATACTACGACAGAGCGAATTCGTTGATTTCCCTAAAGTTTTACAAGAACTAGATGTAAAAGAACTTTCAGGTTTTGTTTTTGATTTAGGTGTTTCCTCGGTGCACTTTGATGTAGCCGAGCGTGGGTTTAGTTATACAAAAGAAGGTCCGCTGGATATGCGTATGGACCAACAACAGTCGTTGACTGCGTATGAAGTAATAAATGAATACTCAGAGCCTGATTTAAATCGAATTATAAAAATGTACGGCGATGAACGTTTTTCACGAAGAATAACAACCGCTATTGCTAATCAACGTCCCATAACTAACACTTTAGAGTTAGCCGAGATAATAAAATCCGCTATTCCTGCCCCAGCTAGACGAACGGGCGGCCATCCTGCCAAGAGAACATTCCAAGCAGTCCGGATTGAAGTAAACAGCGAACTAAAACAACTTTCGGGAACATTGACGGAAGCTGTTAAATGGCTGGTTCCTAAAGGGCGTGGTGTAGTGCTTTCCTACCATTCCGGAGAGGATCGGATCGTAAAAAAGATCTTTCGGGAAGCAGAGGACGGCGGATGCATTTGCCCATCACGACTTCCCTGCGTGTGCGGAGCAATCTCTTTAGCAAAAGCAGTGAATAAGAAAGTTATTAATCCTTCCAAAGAAGAAGTAAGTAGTAACCATCGTTCGTCAAGTGCTTTGTTTAGATCAATTGAGCGTCTTTGCATTGATGAAAGTGGTACGGAATCATGACAGCTATTCATTGGCCGCTCTGGGGAGAGACCACCAAGCCGAAAAAGAAAACAGGAGCCACGTCTCTTAGTGGGCTTAAGAAAGCTAACGTGCTAGTTCCACTTAGCTTGATTATCTTCACTGTGGTTATCGCAGTTGTGGGATTTCAGAACCTATTAATAAGAGAACAATACGGCATAGATAAGTTAGATGAACGCCTTCAGTTTGCAATAGAGCGTGAGCAAGTATTACGCAGTGAAGTTGCTCGCTTGGAAAGTCCTGACCGCATTTTGAGCGAGGCACAAGGAAGACTGGGAATGGTCCCTCCACCGGCACGCATCTATCTTTCAGCGGTAATACCTGGTGATCCGATTGAATCAGTTCCCCCTCCACGACCTAACCCATTTTCTCGGTCAGGCCGATGACTCAGAATCCTAGAAATGTAAGACATAGTAATAGCTTTAATCTACAACGACGCGTTATAGGATTTGGTTCCGCTTTCTTTCTTATCGCAGTCTGTTTTGTATGGAAACTTGTTGGTTTGCAAGTCTTAGATGAGGGAAATCGATATAGAGATTTTGCGAAGAATAAACGAATTGATCAGATTGTATTATCAGCGGGTCGAGGAGCGATTGTTGATAGAAATAACGTAGATTTAGCACTAACTGTTCCGTTAAAAACGATAACGGCAAATCCAAGTGAGATAGAAAATCCTCGCGAAGTCGCTAGAGAGCTTTCTTTAATTTTAGACACTGAATTAACGGTCTTGGAAGAGCGTCTCCTGCAAAGCCATCGCCAGTTTGTATATATGCAGCGTCAAGTAGACGATGAAATGGCTGAAAGAGTTTTAGACCTAGAAGAACACGGTATTTATGTTCAAGATGAAATGGGTCGAATAAGACCAGGGGAAGATTTAGCGCTGAACATTCT
>QCKS01000043.1 GCA_003215175.1 Acidimicrobiales bacterium AG-410-I20 | reverse complement strand
CAATTAGCTGATCGCTATCAAAAAGTGGAGGGTCACTTTTTTTTAACGGGGATACAGGCCTTGGCGCGTCTTCCCATACAGCAGTTGAGAAACGACCGTGTCGCGGGTTTGAATACTGCGGCTTTTGTTTCTGGTTATCCGGGCTCTCCTTTAGGGGGCTATGACGCTGAAATTGAAAAAGCATTAAAAGTCGTTTCTGATCTTCCTATCACTCATCAACCTGGAGTAAATGAAGAATTAAGTGCGGCTTCTGTTATGGGTAGCCAGTTAGCGGTGCTGCAACCTGATTGTCAATACGATGGAATTGTTGGTTTTTGGTATGGGAAAGCGCCTGGGATTGACCGAGCGAGCGATGCTCTACGTCATGCGGTATTTGCCGGAACTTCAAATCATGGCGGTGCAGTCGCTTTAGTTGGTGACGATCCTGCTGCGAAAAGTTCAACGCTTCCTTCTACTTCTGATGCCACGATTGTCAGTCTGCATATGCCAATGCTGTATCCCGGTGATGTGCAAGAAACTCTCGATTTAGGGATGCATGCCATAGCTTTGAGTCGAATAACGGGTTTGTGGACCGCGATGAAGATTGTTACTGCTGTCGCTGATGGCAGCGGCACCGTTGATGCATCCGCTAACCGAGTCACTCCAATTATTCCAGATCTCACAATCGATGGAGTTCCTTATCAACATGAACCAAGCGGCAATCTGATTACGCCATACACGTTGGAAATTGAAAGAGAGTTTCGTGAAGTCAAACACGAATTAGCTAAGCGTTATATTTCAGCAAATTCTTTAAACCGAGTCACTGCCGGTAATTCCGATGCGTGGATCGGTCTCGTTGCTTCTGGATTCACCTACCACGAATTACGGCATGCGTTAAGTCGGCTTGGATTGGCTTCTACGTCTGATATTGAATCTGCGGGGATTCGTATACTTCAAATGCAGGCTCCGCTTTCTTTTCATCCTTCAACTATCCATGATTTCGCCGATGGGCTTGAAGAAATTCTTGTAGTGGAAGAAAAAAACCCAACCCTTGAGTGGCTTATTAAAGACGCGCTCTATGGGAAAGCGAATCAGCCTCGTATCACTGGAAAAACTCATCCCGATGGCCGTACGTTGATGCCGAGTTACGGAATTCTTGATGCGGACACAATTTTGCCTGGCCTTCGTGAACGTCTCGCTATTCGTATTAAAGATCGGTTAGCTCCTGACTTGCAAAAAAAGGAAAAGATTCAGATTCCAATAAATGCAAGTCACGCTCCGTATTTCTGTTCAGGTTGTCCGCATAACTGGGGTACAAAAGTGCCTGACGGTGCTCTTATTGGTTCCGGTATTGGCTGCCACAGTATGAACATGTTGATGGAAGAGTCTCGCGTCGGTGACATAGCTGGAGTTGGCGCTATGGGAAGCGAAGGAGCTCAATGGATAGGGATATCTCCTTTCGTAGACCGGCCTCACTTCATACAAAACATTGGAGATGGCACTTTCTTTCATTCAGGCCAACTTGCTATTCAAGCCGCAGTGACTTCAGGAGTATCCATTACCTACAAGTTGCTTTACAACGGTGCGGTCGCGATGACTGGTGGACAAGATGCTCAAGGAAATCTTGGAACAGCTGAACTGTCTACAATCTTTCTCGCTCAAGGGGTGAAGAAAGTCTTAATCACTAGTCCGGATCCAAATGATTATGACATGACGGATCTTCCTCCTGGTGTTGAGGTTTGGGATCGTACTCGCATCGTAGAAGCGCAAGAGATGCTTGCTGAGATCTCAGGGGTCACTGTTCTTATTCATGATCAAGCGTGTGCAGCTCAAACAAGACGTCTACGAAAAAGAGGGCAAGCCACAACTCCTAAGTTTCGTGTAGCAATAAATCCTCGAATATGTGAGGGTTGCGGCGACTGTGGAGAAGTTTCTAATTGTCTTTCTGTCCAAGCTATGGAAACTGAATTTGGAACGAAAACAACTATTGATCAGTCTTCCTGCAATCTTGATTTTTCCTGCCTTAACGGAGATTGTCCTGCTTTCATGTCTGTTTCCATTTCAGAAGATGAACAAGAATCAGACACTTACGAAGATCTGTCTGGAGAACTTCCGGAGCCTCCTTCTCTTTGGGGGGAAAGTGACCAAGTTGATATCCGACTCGCGGGAATTGGTGGCACTGGAGTAGTAACTGTCTCGCAGATACTGGCCACAGCGGCCATGTTGGATGGATTTGAAGTAAGAGGTCTTGACCAAACCGGGTTGTCTCAGAAAGCAGGAGCGGTGATAAGTGACGTTCGTCTTTCAAGGAGCGGACCAAGGGTATCTAACCTCGTTGGAGAAAGCGGAGCGGATGTCATTCTTGCTTTCAATCTTTTGGTAGGCGCCGGAACTGCGGCGATGCACACCGCCAGTCCTGAAAAAACAATAATGATTGGTTCAACTTCTGCTGTTCCTACCGGGTCGATGATTGGTCACCCAGAGACGCTGCTTCCGGAAACAGAGAGCTTAATCAGTGATGTGGGATTGAAAACAAGGCCAGAGTTGAATCGATTCGTTGATTCGATAGCTATTTGTGAGAAAGTTTTCGGCAATAGCGCTTCTGCGAATATTTTCATGCTGGGCGTTGCGGCACAAACGGGTGCGATTCCTGTTTCTCCATCGTCAATTAGTGAAGCGATAGAACTTAACGGGGTTTCAGTTGATATGAACCTCGCTGCTTTTTCTTTAGGGAGAAACTGGGTCGTTGATCCTTCAAATGCTCAATACCTTTTAATCAAAGGCGATGAAGATCTCGCCGACTCTCCTCCCCTTCCCGCTGATTTGGAATCCGTTGTTGAAGATTTAGATCGCTCAACTGGTTTAGGTTCATTACTTCGGCTTTTCACCCATGACCTCATTGACTATCAGAACAAAAAAACTGCTTCAACTTTCTTGGATTTAGTGCAAAAAGTTGCATCAGCGGAACAATCGGTAGCCGTAGGGTCCAGTCGTTTAACCGAAACTGCTGCCAGAGGTTTACATAAGTTGACTGCATATAAAGATGAATACGAAGTAGCTCGATTACTTTTGCGGCCTGAAGGTGAGACCGTTGCTCGTCAAGTTGGAAGTAAAAATTCTGCAATTGCTTGGTATCTGCACCCGCCGATACTTAGCGGTATGGGTGTAACGAAGAAATGGAAACTACCCGTAAGTCTCGGCAAACCAATAATGCATGTTCTGAGAAAAGGAAAAATTTTTCGAGGTACCCGTTTTGATCTTTTCGGTTATACAGAAGTTCGGCGTTTAGAACGAGAGCTCGTTGCCGAATATCAAAAAAACCCTGCTTTTGATTGTTGAAAACTTGTCAGTAAACAACTTTGAAGAATGTGTCGCGATCAGCAAACTGGCTTTAGATGTCAGAGGTTTTGAGGCCTTAAAGTTGGAACGTGGCAAGGCTTGCTTAGATGCTTTATCAAAAGTTGAAAAACTGATTAGTTAACCCCAAAAACTCAAAAAGTTTGTATTGGTGAAAGATAAGGCATGATTAAGTATGGAAAATATTGATTGGGACGTTCTTCGTTCAGCGGCAGCAGAAGCTGCCCAGCATTCATACTCTCCTTATTCAAAGTTCCCTGTAGGGGCTGCCGCGTTCACTGAAGATGGAAGAATCATCACTGGATGCAACGTGGAGAACGTTTCTTATGGGTTAACTCTTTGCGCTGAGTGTGGTTTGGTTTCGGCGTTGCATCTTTCTGGAGGAGGGAAAATAGTTGCTTCCGTGGCGACAGACCCTTCTGGAAAACCGCTCGCTCCGTGCGGTAGATGCCGTCAACTACTTCTAGAAGCGGGAGGCCCGGACTTGATTGTTGACGGGCCGGGCGGTCCTCGAAATATTCTTGAGTTACTTGCTGACCCTTTCACTCAAGAAGATTTATATGACGGAAATAGCGAATGAACGTCATTGACATCATCAAAACCAAACGTGATGGTGGTGAGTTAACTGAGGAACAAATTTCTTGGTTTATTCAAGAATTTTCTCAAGGCGGCTCTATCCCGGATGAACAAGCAGCGGCGTTAGCTATGGCTATTTACTTCCAAGGGATGGAACGTAAAGAGTTGAGTAGTTGGAATCGGGCAATGGTCAACTCTGGGGCAACACTTGATCTTTCTCAAGTGGGGCGCCGAACTGTTGATAAACATTCCACTGGTGGCGTGGGTGACAAAGTTTCTTTGATTTTGGTTCCCTTAATTGCTGCTTGTGGCCCGGCAGTTCCACAGCTTTCGGGTCGGGCGTTAGGACACGGCGGAGGGACTCTAGACAAAATGGAAGCGATTCCTGGCTGGCGTGCTTCTTTAAGTAATGAGGAAATGGTTACCCAGCTACGTGAAATCGGGGGAATGATTGCAGCAGCTACCTCTGATCTGAACCCTGCTGATCGACGTTTATATCAGTTGCGTGATGTCACTTCGACCATTGATTCGATTCCTTTGATCGCAAGTTCGATAATTTCTAAAAAAGTAGCGGAGGGCACTGAAGCTCTTGTTTTAGATGTTAAAACTGGGGCGGGTGCTTTCATGAGGGAAGTTGAACAGGCTCGACTTCTCGCTAAAACGATGGTGCAGTTAGGTGAAGATTCTGGTGTTCGTACTGTTGCCTTAATTACTGGCATGGAGAATGTTCTTGGTAGAACCGCGGGTAATGCTTTAGAGGTT
Organism: Acidimicrobiales bacterium AG-410-I20; assembly: GCA_003215175.1. Lineage (GTDB taxonomy): Bacteria > Actinomycetota > Acidimicrobiia > Acidimicrobiales > MedAcidi-G1 > MedAcidi-G2B. The sequence goes on along the minus strand of QCKS01000043.1, from coordinate 2,614 downwards.
GCAGAAGCTATTGAAATTCTTGAAGGTAACGGGCCTGAAGATGTGGTTGAAGTAACGCTTGCTTTAGCTCGGGAAATGCTAAATCTCGTTGATGTTGATATTGATCCTGCTGAAATGTTGGCTTCTGGTGAACCGCGTGAGGTTTTCGAACAAATGGTGGTCGCTCAAGGTGGCGACTTATCTAATGGACTACCGGTAGCTAAACATCGCCATGAACTAAACGCTTCTTCTGACGGTTATTTGAATCGTCTTGATTGCTATTCAGTGGGAGTGGCTGCTTGGCGTTTAGGAGCAGGTCGAGAGAGAAAAGAAGATCCTGTTTCACCTACAGCAGGAGTTGTATGTCTTGCTAAACCAGGAGAATATGTTGAAGCCGGCCAGCCACTTCTGGAGTTACACTGCGATGAACCAGAAAAATTTGACTTCGCTCTTGCCGCTTTAGACGGCGCTATTGATATTGACGATCAACCTAAAGAACTGTTTCCATTGATTATTGATCGTATAGACCAATGATCAACGCCCAATAGGATGCCAAACTGTCTTCATCTCTAAAAAGTCAGCTATTACATACGGGCTTTCGTCTGCTGGGTCTCCCCAAACAGTTCGTTTAACATTTACCGCAGATTCTTCAAGCACTGCATGATCAATATCATTAGGTGCTCCAGTGAGGTCTACAGAATTAACATCTAGATGTCCAAGTATCCATGGAAGTAAATCTTGTTTATCTCCGGTAAGAAGATTAACTACCCCGCCTGGAAGATCTGAGGTTGCTAAGACTTCTGCGAGGGTTACCGCTGCGAGTCCTGCTTCTGCGTCTATAACGACAACTGTTGTGTTCCCACTTACGATTATCGGTGCGAGTCGTGAAACCAGTCCTAATAATGCTGGTTCTTCAGGTGCTACAACTGCTACCACTCCGGTCGGTTCTGGCATGGTGAAGTTGAAATAGGGTCCAGCGACGGGGTTGACTGTGCCGAGAACGTGATGAATTTTGTCCGCCCACCCCGCATACCAAACCCAGCGATCAATTGCTTCTTCAACTTGTTCTACTGCTTCTTTTCTCTTTGCCCCTGTGCTTTCAAGAACCGTGACGAATTCATTACGGCGTGCTTCCATCATCTCGGCAATACGGTAAAGAATCTGACCTCGGTTGTACGCTGTACGGCTTGCCCACGGCTCTTGTGCCGATCGAGCCGCTCGAACAGAATCACGAAGATCTTTTCGGGAAGCTTTCGAAATATTAGCGAGTAACTGTCCCTCTTTGTCTCTTACCGGCAGCGTGTATCCCGACTCAGAGCGGGGAAAAGCTCCATTGATAAACAGCTTGTAGGTTTTAGGGACAGGGAGATTATTACTCATGACCTACCTCCAACTGTTTCTCTTACATAGGGCGATAATCCTTGTAAGCCTCCTTCACGGCCAAATCCGCTTTCTTTATAACCGCCAAAGGGACTAGAGGGATCAAACTGGTTGTAGGTGTTTGCCCATACGACTCCTGCTTGTAACCGGTCCGCCATCCATAGAATCTTTGATCCTTTTTCTGTCCATATTCCGGCGGATAACCCGTATGGCGTGTTATTTGCTTTCTCTACTGCTTCTTCCGCTGTTCTGAAAGTTTGGATGGAAAGCACGGGCCCAAAAATTTCTTCTCGAGCGATCCGATGACTTTGTTGAACTCCAGTGAAGAGAGTTGGGGTGAACCAGAAACCTTTAGCAGGTAGTTCACATGTGGATTGAAATATTTCAGCTCCTTCTGCGACCCCTGATTCAACTAGTTCTTGTATTCGCGCAAGTTGCGCTCCTGAGTTGATTGCACCAACATCTGTATTTTTATCAAGAGGGTCTCCGACTCTAAGTAAAGCCAGTCGTCTTTTTAAACGAGCGATGAAATCTTCAGCTATTGATTCTTGAACGAGAAGGCGTGAACCGGCACAACATACATGTCCTTGGTTGAAGAAGATTCCATTCACTACTCCTTCTATCGCTTGATCAATCGCTGCGTCCTCGAATACGACATGGGCGGCTTTGCCACCTAACTCAAGAGTGAGTGGGAGGCGTCGAGGTGCCGCTGCTTGTTGAATTCTTTTCCCGACTTCTGTTGATCCGGTAAAAGCCAACTTATTGACATCTGGATGGTTCACAAGTGCTTCGCCAGTTTCTCCAGCTCCAGTAACAATATTCACCACTCCTGGTGGAAGGTCGGCGTCTTGAATCAATTCCGCGAGAAGCAACGCAGTGAGTGGTGTGGTTTCTGCTGGTTTGAGCACAACCGTGTTACCTGTCGCTAAAGCGGGAGCGATTTTCCAAGCAGCCATCAGTAACGGGAAGTTCCAGGGAATAATTTGCCCTACCACCCCGTGTGATGTCACTTGTCTATTAGGGAAGGCGTAGTCGAGTTTGTCTGCCCACCCGGCGTTATAAAAGAAATGGGCCGCAACTTGTGGAAGATCGAAATCTCGGCTTTCCTTTATTGGTTTTCCGCCATCTAAAGTTTCTAAGACAGCAAACTCTCGGGATCTTTCTTGAATTTGTCTTGCTATGCGGTAAAGGTAACGGGCTCGTTGTTTACCAGGCATATCCCGCCAATTATCTTCATAACCTTTGCGGGCTGCTT
>QCKS01000042.1 GCA_003215175.1 Acidimicrobiales bacterium AG-410-I20 | reverse complement strand
CAACAAATTTTGATTACCCAACAGAACAGTTACTAGTCGACTTAGAAGAAGTGCTATTCATGGTCGGAGTTCATCCATTTACACCAGATTGCTTAGTAGATGTTCATATATATGACGGCTTTGTTGAAATATCATATGCGGATTGGTTTAGGAAGTCTTTGCGCCTCTCAGCAGAAGAGCTACTTCAACTAATAGTTGCAGGAAAGTCTGTTGCGGAATACTTAGATGCAGACGAGTTAGGTTCACTTGAGAAAGGATTGATGAAGCTGATTGCATCTTCAGGTCAAGCGGCAAAAGATGCAATAGAAATAAACTTGGGGTCCACAAACAGAGAAGTGCTAGACATATTCAAAGACGCATCACGGGAAAACAAAAGACTACGAATCAAGTACTTTTCGTATGGTCGTAAAGAAGAAAACACTAGAGAAATTGATGTGGTCAGACTATTTGCCGATAAAGGTCACTGGTATGCAGATGCTTTCTGTCATCACGTGGAAGCACAGCGGATATTCCGATTAGATCGTGTCAGCGAAGCGGTGGAAACAGGCGCAACTTTCGCGGGTGAGGATGTGTTAAGAGGGCAAACAGATGAAATTACCGAAGTCTTTCCTATCACAGGAAAAGACTTGCCGACTGTGACGCTCTTACTGCCCTCTGAGGACAAATGGGTTATCGAAGAATATCCAAATGTAGAGGCAAAACAAGTTAAAGAGGATTTCTGGGAAGTGAAACTTCCAGTTGCTTCTTCTGGGTGGTTAGCCCGCCTCCTCCTTCGCCTCGGATCTAGAACTGAAATTCTTGAAGCGCCAGAAGATCTCGGTGAATCATTTAGAAAAGAGGCAGCGAAATTAATTCTTGACTCTTATTCAAAGGCGACACCTTAAGTCAGCAAAATAAGAGTAAGTTCTCTTTGTGGACAACGATAAGGATGAAACAGAAGAAAAGAATTCTTCTGAAGACCCAACTTCTGAGTGGTCTGATGAGATACTAGAACGAGCGCGTGAAAGGGTAGAAAACTCTGAGCAAAATGATGCAAATTCAAAGCCGAACTCAATAGAAGCAGATGCAACGGGTAGCTCCAAGCAGATCTCTGGAAACGAAGAAACGCAACTAACTCAATCAGCGTCTGATTTTGATGAAGATGACTTTGATTTTGGATTACCCAGCCCATTTCGATCAAACTTACGAAAGATCCTTGAATGGGTGGCAGTAATAGGGACAGCCTTCGTAGTTGCCTTTGTGATTAAAGCTTTTTTATTTCAGGCCTACTACATCCCGTCACCCTCTATGGAGCCCTCTCTGGGGATAGGTGATCGTGTAATAGTTAATAAATTGAGTTACAAGCTCCATGATGTGAATCGCGGAGACATGATTGTCTTTGGCAACCCTTCACAAACAAACAATGAAGTATCCGACCTAATTAAAAGAGTGGTAGCGCTTCCTGGTGAAACACTTCAAGTTCAAGACGGGAAGGTCTACATTGATGGAAATCTTATGATTGAACCGTATTTGGCGGCGTCGGAAACAACTAGTGATTTCAGCACTCCCGCAGGGTGTATAAGTTCACTAGAGAAAGCAAATATATGTGTAGTTCCGGATGACCATGTATTTGTAATGGGAGATAATCGCTGGAATTCAAGAGACAGTCGAATTTTCGGCCCGGTACCAGTCGAGAGTATTGTTGGACGTGCTTTCGTGCGGGTGTGGCCACTAGGAGACTTTAAACGTCTCTAGGAGCCTTTGATTTATTAAGTGCTTGCAGTAGACGGTCAGTATGGTCGCTGTAGATTCCATCAATTCCAATATTTATTAATCGTTCAATTTGTCTCGGGAGCTGAGCATCCCAAGCAAAACATTTGAGTCCATATTTATGGAATAGTTCCACATATCCAGCAGTCCAAAGAGGTTCAGGAAGATTGATCGCATCAAATCCATTGTCGGAAAGGAAGAATGCACGTCTTTCCCCGCCTTCTGGGAATCCTCTCTTTCCAGGCGAGTCAACCAATCTAAAATTAGAATTAATTTCTCTCCACGGTGTAGAGACAGACAGGTCAGGATGGCAGACCCAGAGCTTGTGAACAGCGTTATGACTTAGCGCTACATCAACAGTGGCTTCAATGGAATTAGGGTCTTTAATGTCCAAAGAGATGTTCACTTCATTCCCGAAGTTGATGTAGAGGTCTTCAAGGGATGGTACTTTTTCTGGAATTTCAGATCGAAGACTTTTACTTACCGTAATTCGGCGTCCAAAAGAGCCGACCTTATTGTCATGGCTAAGGACTGGAATTCCGTCCGCACTTAACCAAACGTCGCTTTCAAGTCCGGTTACTCCAAGAGCAACCGAATGAGAGAATGCTTCTAAAGTATTTTCAGGAGCATTCGCGCACCCTCCACGATGAGCGAAAAGAATTGGATCAAGTTGAAACGGCTTCTTTTGCTCTTCGCTTGGGCTCATCTAACTATCATGACGCAAATACTTTCAAAGACAACCATTTATAACTATAGAATCCGAGAATGGGCAATCTAGGTGGCGGAGAAATTCTTGTAATACTCATAATTGGATTAATCGTTTTAGGTCCAACGCGTCTTCCGGAAGCAAGTAAGAACATTGGAAAAGCCTTGAGGCAGATTCGGCAAACTTCTCGAAACTTTCAAGCTGAACTAGAAGCAGCAGTAGAAGATCCACTAATTGAAGAAGCTGCTCGCCAAAGAGGTAGAGAGATGCTGGCTGAAGAAAAAGATTCCAAAGATGTAACCGAGGAAGAAGGAATTTCACAATCTTCAACTATGGATTCAATTGCACAGGAAGATGAAAGCCAAGATTCATGAATAAAGACCGCATGCCGCTCTTGTCTCATCTTGAAGAACTCCGTAAACGTTTATTATTCATGGCGATTGCGATATTCGTAGGGGCTATCGTTTGCTGGATTTTTTATCCACAAATTCTCGACGAGCTTCTTCGGCCTTATTGTGAGATAAGAGAAGGAGCAACTTCAGAGGACTCACTATTTGGGGAAAATTGTGATCTTTTAGTTACTGATCCATTGGAACCGTTCAGTGTTCGAATGATGGTTGCAGGATATGGGGGGTTAGTCCTAGCTGTGCCAATAATCCTTTGGCAAATTTGGAGATTCGTATCTCCTGGCTTGTACCCAAAAGAACGAAGATGGGTAATTCCTATTGTATTTTTCGGAATATTTTTATTTGTAGTTGGTGCTGGTCTTGCTTACTGGAGCATTCCAAGAGCATTGGATTTCTTAGTATCAATCGGTGGTCCAGATTTAGTTAGTGTTTTCTCACCCACTAAATATCTTGGATTCATAGTAAAAATGATTGTGGCATTTGGAATTGGATTCGAATTCCCGCTCATATTAATAATGCTCCAGTTGGCGGGAATGATCACACACCAAACTTTGAGGCGCGGTAGGCGCTATGCCGTAGTAGGAATTGTCACGCTAGTTGCGATATTAACTCCAAGCGGCGATCCACTAACTCTTGTGATCCTTTCAGTTCCAATGATGCTGTTCTATGAACTAGCTATTCTCTTTGGACGATTAATTGAACGAAGACGAAAACGAGCCGATTCATCCAGTGACTGAACATAGTTGGCCATTTGCTTTAGACCGGTTTCAGTTAGAAGCTATTTCAGCCATTGACGAAGGTCGATCAGTTTTAGTAGCTGCACCTACTTCAAGCGGAAAGACGGTTCTGGCTGAACATGCAATTGATTGCGCGTTAAAAGAGGACAAACGTGCTTTCTATACCGCTCCGATAAAAGCTCTATCAAATCAAAAATTTTTAGATTTTAGAGAGCGTTTCGGTGTGGAAAATGTAGGAATTCTTACTGGAGATGTAACTGTTAATTCAAGTGCACCTGTACTGGTTATGACAACTGAAGTGTTACGCAACATGCTTTATGCAGAATCGGCAGCAGTAGAAAAGCTCGCTTGGGTCATTCTTGATGAAGTGCATTACTTGGAAGACCCTTACCGGGGTCCGGTCTGGGAGGAAGTAATTCTGAGCCTTCCAAAAAAAGTTCAGATAGTTGCATTGTCCGCGACAATCTCAAATGTGGATCAACTTGGTCAATGGTTGACAAATGTTCGAGGTGAGACTCAAGTCGTGGTTCATCACGAAAGACCTGTTCCCCTCAAACTCCATTATTTCGCCACGAATCGCATGAAAAAGAAGCGTGAATTAGAGATAACTCCGCTTTTACTGGGGAACAGAGCAAACCCAGACGGAAAAAAGTTTCTTCATGTCGGGAAAGGGACTAAAAAGAAAGATCCATATAGGCGGTTTACTTCACCAAGATATATAGAGATACTCCTATCTCTCCAGCAAAAAAAACTGCTGCCATGCATTCACTTTGTCTTTAGTAGAGCTGGATGTGACGAAGCGCGGGATCATATTCTCAAGTCAGGAATCTCATTAAATAGTCAAGTAGAGCAGGAAGCCGTCGGCGCTTTTCTTGACGAGTCTTTAGGTTTGAATGATGACCAAGATCTAGAGGTTTTAGGGGTTAAGCGCTGGAGAGAAGGTCTTTGCCGGGGGGTGGCTTCACATCATGCAGGGTTGATTCCACAGTTCAAAGAGATAACAGAAAAACTCTTCAAAGAAGGACTATTGAAGATTGTTTATGCGACGGAAACTCTCGCCCTTGGCGTGAATCTCCCTGCTCGATCAGTTGTTATTGACAAAATGACTAAATTCAATGGTCACACCCACGAACTCTTAACTCCGAGTCAATTCACTCAAATAACCGGAAGAGCTGGTCGGCGAGGTTTAGATAAAGAAGGACACGGAGTGGTTCTTTGGTCGCCATTTGTTCACTTTCATCTTGGCTACCAAGACGGAGTAAATCTCAAACTGGCGATCAAGGTCTGCTATGTAACGCGCCCCAAGAGGAGAAGAAAGAACTTCTGGATCGCGGTAGTACCTGAATCTCCCTCCTGGGCGATCGTCATAGGCGATATATCGTGTTGACTGCTCTAAGTAAGCCATCAATCGTCCCCATTCAAGGACTTTGGTTAGGAGATTTGATGACTGCTCACACGCTAGGTGAACACCACCTAATTGGGCGACACTGTCATCTCCGTACTCAAAGAAAACCCTGTTGTACAGTTCTTCAGCGCGTCGAAGCCCTATTGTGGCGTCAATAGTCTCGTCTCCTGAAATGTCGAGTTCTCCGACAAATTCATCTAGGAAAAGTCTTCGAAGACTAAGAGGCGATCTTGAATACCGGGCAAAGAGTGCGCCTTTTACGACTTCAGGCAGATTGACTAGCGCAAATACAGGTTCGTCTAAATTGGTGAAATAACGCCGAAGAATTTCTTCTTCATTTGGCGTAAATTCTTCTGCAATATATGGAGTCACAACCGCTGAGACTAGGGGGTATTTGTCCGCCTCGCGCGGACTCCCTCTAGTTCTTCGAATTCTTCACACACTTCTGGCAAAATTGTTGGAGAAGTCCAACAGTCAACAACTGTCATAGCTAAAGCTTTCGCTCCATCAATCACGCCTTTATCACCCATTGGACCCCTTGCATACTCAGCAAAAGTTGGAGTATGTATTGCAATTTCTTCGGGTGCAATTTTAATCATGGGATGAATAGCTGGCACTTCGTAACTAACGTTTCCCATATCTGTGCTTCCCACTATTGCTGTTTCCGTTTCCGGACGAGGGTCTCGTCCAATTTCTTGAGCATTACTTATGTAGGCATTAAGGAGCGCACGATTATCAACCACATCGTCATAAGGAAATTCAGAGAAACTTATTTCCATATCACATCCAGCCGCTTTAGCCCCAGCTTCTAAACATGCGATCACCCTTGACTTTAAACTTTCCAAACCTGCTCGAGTTGGCGACCTCACATACCAATCTGCCCCTGCATGTTGTGGAACTATGTTTGCTTTCACCGGCCCATCAGTAAATATTCCATGAATCCGTTCATCTGGAGCGATATGTTGGCGAAGAGTTGCGACATTCATATAGCCGAGTACTGCTGCATCTAAAGCATTCAGTCCCTTTTCTGGCGCTGCAGCAGCATGCGCAGCTCTGCCCGTATAAGAGATCTTCATCTGCTCGATAGCCAAGCTTGTTATTCGTTCCACTTCTGATCCTGCTGGATGGATCATTAGGGCTGCATCCACTCCCTCAAATGCACCTTTCCTTATCATGCGGACTTTACCCCCACCTCCTTCTTCAGCGGGAGTGCCTATCACTCGAACTTGACCATTCAAACTCTCAGCTAACTGACTTAAAGCCAGTCCAGCACCAAGACCTGCAGCTGCTATCACATTATGACCGCAAGCATGACCTATTTCTGGCAGGGCATCATATTCACACAAAACGGCAATAACAGGTCCGCTGCTTCCAGCCTTGGCCTCAAAAGCTGTTTCAATTCCGTATGCAGACTTCTCTGTCTTCAGGCCATGGCTAATAAGTGAACTCGTTAGTATTTCATGGGCTTGAAACTCTTCATAACCTAATTCCGGATTTTCATGTATGGCATGCGATACATGCAAGAGTTCTTCTTCGAGGTCGTCAATTAGTTCACAGATGACTTTCTTGGCTTCTCTCGGATCTTTGGGTTCAGATTCCATCCTTAGACTTTACCTCCTAGAGCACGACCCGGAGAGCGTCAGGCTCAACACGCACAGAAATTTCTTTTGCTTTTACTACCTTCACGTCATCTAACCAGATATCCGTCTTTTGACTGAAGTTGGTCTGCTCTGATTTGACACGCCGATAATTTATATCCGGGTGCGGCACATGAGTTCCCGTCTGCATTCGCGACTTTGCTTTCACTAGGTCGGAAAAATTGAGGTTTAAGTCAAGTACATCAAGTAAACCATCACCAGGATGAGCACGAGGAGCGATATTCCAGCTCTTGCGGTGCGCTGCATTTGCGGCAATCCACGAACGACCCAGCCACAATGGCGATCTGGCAATTAAGTGTGAAGCAAACCAATAGATATGGCCGTCTAGTAAAGCAGAACCAATGTCTACTGTAAATAGTTGAGCTTCTTCGTTGTTTAATCTGTTATTTTCTTTTGTTCCCCCTAAGGTTCGCCATAAGTCACCCCCGGCGAGTCCTATCACGGGGATCATTTCATTAGAGCGTTTGTGGCTTTCCAAGATGTCCCATAAATCCTGGTTACTGTTTATGACCGGAAAATCTTCTGGGTATGAACCTTCACTCCCCCATTCTTTCCCTGGAGTTATTCCCATCTTTAAACCTCAATACTTTCTGATTCCTCAGAGAACGAAGTTGTAACGACCACTACTCCTCGTTCAAGCGTTTCTATAGATTGAGAAACAACTTTCCTCAGTTCAGTATGACTTACAGATCTAATTTGACGAAGCAAGTCGATAACTAGACGAACATTTCTAACAAATTCACCACCACTAGTAGTTGAATCTAATACATCACTGAAATTCAGGCCAAGTGCCCAATCATAAATCTTTCCGGCATAACGCGAATCTAAAGTTGCCGCAGATTCAACTCCAAACTTTTTTTCAAGTAGTTCAATATCGTTAGCAATTAATTCAATCTCTCGAATCTTCTTGTGCACTATTGCGCTATTAAGTGGGTCGGGGTCTTCAGAATTTCCGCGATGACTAT
>QCKS01000041.1 GCA_003215175.1 Acidimicrobiales bacterium AG-410-I20 | reverse complement strand
ATAACGAAATCAGCTCCCAAATCAGCGGCGAGGCTTTTCTGGTGTGGGTATCTTGCTGTAGCAAGAATTGTGATTTCTGGGAAATGGGAACGCAGGGCGCTTATGGTCACTAGTCCGAGAGTTCCCGACCCAATAACGGTTACCGTTCCTTCTGGAGTAACACCTGTATTTAGAGCGGCATGAACACCGCACGCAGTTGGTTCAATCATCACTGCAGCTTCATCACTTAAATCTTTTTTGACAGGATGAAGCTGGCTTTTATGTGCAGCAAAAGCTACGGCCCATCCGCCACCGGTGTCATGACAAGACCCGGTTTGGATACCTGGGCTGATCTCACCAAAATTTGTGTGTTCACAATTACCTATTTGTCCGCTCGCGCAAGATGTACAGGGCGGATTGATATTCCTACTTATACAACCGAGAACTGGTTCTAAGACAACTCTTGTTCCATCTTGAAGGTCGCCGACTACTTCGTGGCCCGGGGTGAAAGGAAAAGAGACCAAGGGCTCAAAATATCTAGCAGACTTTCCGTCAATAGTTGCTAGGTCTGATCCACAAATACCAGATAACCGCGGTTTAACTATTTCCCAGTCTTGATTAGGTAGTTCTGGAAGATCAGCATCAACAAGCCGCATTGGACCAACACCGCTCCCGCGACCCGGGGTGAACGAACCAGCTAACTTTGCAGCTGCATAGCGTGGAATATTGCGTCTGAATTCAAGAGCTTTCACGATTTAGCTCCTTGTTTTGGGTAACTGCTCAAACTATGCGGGGGAGCGAGTGGTAGAAGGCGCCGAGTGGTACCCGGGGATTTCTGGAAATCTTCGACAAGCCAACCACGTTTCCTCGCGATTGCAGCTAGTCGAGTTTCAGGGTTGACTGCAACAGGAAATCCAACAGCTTCAAGCATTGGAAGGTCACTGGCAGAATCGGCATAAGCAATTGATTCCCGAAGGTCTAGTCCGTGGGCTACGGCATAGTCGTATAAGGCTTGGTAACGGGCTTCTCCTGTAGGGGGAACGGCAGTCATTTCGCCGGTGTACATACCGTTACTTTGACCAAGTTCGGCACAGACAATGTCGTCAAATAGAGGTTTTAGAGGTTCTACAATGAAATCTAAAGCACCAGTAATCAAGACCGTTCGATGACCTAAAGCTTTGTGTTCACGGACTCGACGAATTGCTGCAGGAAAAGATTTAGTCAAAATCAGCTCACTAAATTTCTCCGAACTATCTTCAGCGATCTGCTCAATAGGGGCGCCTTCGTAGCGTCTATAAAAGTATCTAAGAAAGTCGCTTCGATCTTTTCGGTCAAGAGCCATCAAAGTCGGGGCCTCAAGTAGTGTCTTGGCGACAAATCGCCACCGATCGCGTGGTGAAAGGCGTCGACTAGCTAACCATGCGTATGACGCGACAACATTTGAAGCGATCAATGTATTTTCTAAATCAAACGCGGCTAAATGACGATCCGGGGAAAGAATTTGTTTCCGCAAGCGATCGGGTCTGCTATCTCCGGTTTTAGAAGGAGGCTTCATTGGAACTCGTCCTGCTTTTACCACCGAAGGCATCCAGACGTTTGGAATATGAGAGTCCCAGTCAACAACACGCGGATCAAAGCAGAAAGTTTCTTGATCTTTCGCATCTAAGGAGTCCCATAACTCCATTAAGCGATCAAGTTCATAAACTGCTTCGCACTCCGCATAAGCGCCATAAAGATCTACATAACTTGCTGCCCGTTCAATTTGTTCGCTTCGTTCAGCTAGACGGGCACCTAATTCTGCTTGCCGTCCCCTTACTGGAAGAGCTCCTATAACCTTTTCGGCTCTGTTTAGCATTGTGCTAGCGCGGTCAAGTTGCTTCTTCACTCGGCCTCTACCTGGAAATGACCATTCTGGCACTGATATTGGTTGCCCGTATTCGTCGTAAATTGGATTTTCAGTGAACCAAGCACGCACGAGGTCAACGAGTCGGCCGTAACGAAGAGGATTTGAACTTCCCGATGCAACTTGAATTATGTCGGAGCCCTCAATAGGTCCTCGAGCAGCGACAGCACAAATAGCTGAGACAACAAGATCGACTGGAATTACGTCAATGACGCCTTCAGGTATTCCAGGGAATTCTTCTAATAACCCACGGGCGTAAGAGATGATAATTGGTTCCGCCATTCGAAAACCTCTGATCCAGCCGGGATTCGGTTCATTAACTGCGGCTTCAATTATTGCTGGACGAACGATACTGATAGGTACGGCTCCTGCAGACTCAGCGAGCGCTACTTCACCAAGAGCTTTTGTGTAGGCATAGGCATCTGGGAAACCAAGTGAAGAAGCCCTTGAAACTCCAGCTTCGGCCATGCGATCATCAACCCAACGGGTTCGGAGTTGCTCTGTTTTTTCAGCTAGCGCAGGTGTTCCTACAGCACCAAGTTCTTCTTCAGCTTTTTTTCTAAATTCCGCTAATTTCTCGGGGGTGCGGCTATCAGATTCTGTGTCCATTCGAATCCGACGTGCTGTTTCAACTTCGTTTTGCCAATTTACGTTTACATAAAAAGGACTTTCGTTTATTGGTTCTTCAGGAGCTGATCCTCTGCGGCTTCCGGCGACATAACAGGTGGAAACAGCAACGAGGTGTGGTGCGATTTTCAGGTCGTTTAGTGTGTTGGCGATACGAACAGGGCCGAGAAGGTTAATTTCTACTGCTTGATCAAGAGGGGAATCAAAACTTACAGATGCTGCGGAGTGAATGAATACATCACAAGTTGAAAGCGCAGAAAGTCCCTGTTCATCTAACCCCAATCCATCCACACTGACATCACCTCCAATAGAAGTGATTCTTTCTTCAACCATTTTCTCAAATGCTTCAGAACCCAGATCTTCTTTGAGTTGGTCAAAGGCGTCATTACGCAGTATTTCTCTGGCTACACGATGGCCAGCACCACGACGTCCAGGTCGTACAATCAACACCAATTCACAGTCAGGAACTGAACGTAAAAGCTTCTCAACAATAGCCGTACCTAGAAATCCGGTACTTCCAGTGATCGCTATACGACGTCCAGAGAGAGAATCAGAAATCATCATTACATTTCTAGCAGAAATAGCCAAGACTTACCAAATGGTAGAAAAATCCGTTAGGTTGTGAACATGGCTCCAAGAGGTGAAACAAAAGAACGCATTCTGGCGAAAGCCTTAGAATCTTTCAGCACAATTGGATATGACGGAACGTCATTAGATGATCTTGCCGAAGCACTTGACATCCGGAAACAAACAATTCTTTATCACTTTGTTTCCAAACGAGGATTATTGAACGCAGTCTTAGATGACAGCGTAAAGAAACTCACAGAATCGCTAGAAGAGGTACTAACTTCTACCAACTCAAATCGAGACCGCATAGAAGACCTTGTGCGCTCAGTGTTTCGTGTTGCACTAGAACAACCCCTTTTGCTAGGCCTCCTACGAGAAGTCAGTCGCCCCGGATCACCAGCAGCGCCAAGATTAAAAAATCAAATGTCACCTCTAATGAGCAGAGCAATTACTTGGATGGAAGAAGAGATGGAATCAGGACGGATGAGAAGAACCGATGCTCAACTCGTCTTACTAAGCGCTTATTCAACAGTCGTAGGTTTAGCGACAGAAATCGAAATATTACGAACTGCGGGCGTTGAACGAGTACTACGCCCAGCAGCTCAAAGACGTCAAGAACTACTTAATTTCTTACGAACATCTTTAACACCTCTAGAGAAACAAACTATCTAGCAGTATTCCGTCTCTTCCTCAGGTGACGCTGGATACCAAGATCCACAAGACGATCAATAAGACCGGCATAAGAAAGGCCAGATTTCTCCCATAATCTTGGATACATAGAAATTGGTGTAAAACCCGGAATGGTGTTCACCTCGTTAAGAACTATTTCGTTACTCGAAGAAACAAAAAAATCAACTCTCGCCATACCTGAACAACGCAGAGCAAGGAAAGCTTTCGCAGCAGCTTCTTGAAGAGCAACTACAGTCTCAGGATCAAGTTCCGGATCATCAATAAGTTCAGCACTCCCGTCTTCATACTTATCGGCATAATCATAAAACTCTGCTCCAGGGCGGATCTCTCCTGGCCCTGAAACTTGCGGCACTCGATCACCGAGAACCGCAAGTTCAATTTCCCGACCAGAAATCGCCTCTTCAATGAGAACCCACTCATCGTATGCGGCAGCAAAAGCAAGAGATTTCTCTAACTCTTCAATATCTTCAGCCACGGAGACACCTATAGAAGATCCAAGATTTGCGGGCTTAACAAAAATTCTGGGTCCCAAGTCTTCAAAAATGTTTGAACACAAAGCGATTGAACCCTCACTTTCAAGCGGAGGTAAGTCATCAGCATGAATTCCACGATGCCGAGCCTGACGAATTCCATGATGATTTAGCACGTCTTTCGCAGCCAATTTATCCATTGCCAAAGCCGAACCTAAAACTCCGCTACCTACATACGGAATATCAGCGATTTCTAGCAATCCTTGTATTGTTCCATCCTCACCTAACGGACCGTGAAGAAGAGGAAACACAACGGTCGTACCAGAATGACGTAACTTCATTAATTCAGGAAGAGGATCCCAATCGATTCCGGAAGGATCAAGTCCATCAGAGAAGTCGCCGCTTTTGAGAGATTCTAAAGAAGAAGAGGAGAGCGACCACTTACCTTCTTTATCTATACCGACGGGAATGATTTCGTAACGGTCCGGATCTGCTGCAGTCAACACATGTCGAGCAGAAACACACGACACATCATGTTCAGCACTACGTCCGCCAAAAAGAACAACTAAATAATATTTGTCCATATAGGCATGGTAGAGGCAGTCTAAAGTGGAGGGGTGGCACCACTTCATCTCCTAAGCCTGTGAGACTCTTTATATGAAATTCACTGCCGCGCAAGTAGCGCAAGTCGTAGACGGAAAAATAGACGGAAAAGATCTAGAACTCGACGGCGCAACGCAAGATTCCCGAACAGTAACGCCCGGCTCCCTCTTTGTTCCTCTAGTAGCAGAACGAGACGGTCATGACTACATCAATCAAGCGGTGCAAGCTGGAGCATCTGCCTACCTAACAAGCGGGAAACAAGCAACAGACGCAACATCGATACAAGTAGAAGACACCGCTTCCGCTTTACTAAGCCTTGGCGCAGCAGCAAGAACATCTATTCAGTCTCCCGTAATCGGAATAACAGGCTCAGTAGGAAAAACATCAGTAAAAGATCTAACTGCATCAGTGCTTAGCCAACGCGGAACAACTCATTCAAGCCCACGATCATTCAACAATGAAATAGGCGTCCCCCTCACGCTGCTTAACACCCCGGAAGATGCAACAGCAGTAATAACAGAAATGGGTGCTCGTCATGTAGGGGACATAAACAAACTTTGTTCTATAGCGAGACCAGATATTGGAGTAATAACCACTGTTGGGGCAGCTCACACAGAGATATTTGAATCCATTGAAACAGTGGGCGTTGCTAAAGGAGAAATAATTGAAAACTTGCCTGCAAATGGCTGTGCAATCCTTAATGCAGATAACCAAGAAGTAATGAAACAAGCACAGCGAACCCGCGCCCAGACACTTACTTTTGGAGAAAAAGGAGAAATACGAGCCTCCGATATAGAACTTGATGCAGAGTTGCGTCCCTCATTTCAAATCGAAACACCCTGGGGAAGAGAAAAAGTATTTCTCCAAGTTCGAGGAAAGCACATGGTCCCAAATGCACTAGCTGCATCAGCAATAGGTCTTTTCCTGAACATGGATCTTTCAGAAATAAGTGCCGGACTAAGTGAGGGAACACTTTCTCCGGCACGAATGGAATTTCAAAATGCGTCCTCGGGTCTGCTAGTCATCAATGACGCGTATAACGCAAATCCTGTTTCAACTAAAGCCGCGCTTGAAGCATTAGCTTCCATCAAAAAATCTGGACGAAAAGTAGCGGTGCTAGGACTCATGGCAGAACTAGGGGCCCAATCCTCACTAGCGCATAAAGAAATTGCTGAATACGCCCAATCACTAGAGTTAGAGCTTTTGACGGTAGGAACAGATCTTTACGGACAAGAACCCGAAGGAGATATCGACAAATCCCTTTCAGAGTTAACAGACGGAGATGTTGTATTAATCAAAGGATCTCTCGTCGCTGGATTGCAATCATTAGCAAAACGTTTGATAGAGGACAGGCAGGTTTAGCACTTCGTACTCAAGAGCACACATAGACAACTAAACCTGCCCTGAAATCAGTGTAGTACCCTTGAAATAAGTCTCTACTCTTCACTAACCGGCATTTCTCGAGGACGAAGGGGAGTATTTGACTGATTCCACGTAGCTAGATCAGCTGCATCGCACACGGGACACAAATAAATTACCTCAATAGATTGAATAGATAATTGAGTGCCACGAGATTTCTCAACAATTGAGCGTGCTGCCTGGCGAAGATCAGTGGAACTACACGTAGGACATGTAGGTGTCCGATCTCGCACCCAAGAAAACCCGCAGGAGCCACACGAGACTTCAATTACTTCTTCACCCGGCTCACCAGAAATATTTCCAGAAAGATTCTCTTCCTCTCCACATTGAGGACAGTCAACTAACAGCATGATTCCAAGTTATCTGGAACGAGAACTGAGGAAAAACGGTATCTTTATCAGATATGTCTGGGCCAGTTACACAAAATGACCGAATAACTAACTTAGACACTGTCCGCGGGATAGCAACACTTTGTATTCTCATCATGAATGCTGTGATGTATGGCATCGGAGATGTCTCCTACTACAAACTTGACGCCCTAGGGACAAACAATGTAATTGACTGGATAGTCGGCATTTTTGGGGAAATCTTCATTGATCAAAAAGCTATGGCCATATTCTCCATGCTCTTTGGAGCAGGAATCGTATTATTCGCAGATCGAGCCGCAGCAAAAGGCAAACGCCACATTCCATTAAGCCTTTGGCGTAATTTCTTACTCCTCGTCATCGGAGGATTCCATGCATGGTTATGGGAAGGCGACATCCTCCGCATCTATGCAATATGTGCGCCAATACTTCTCCTCTTAAGGAAACAGAAACCAAAATTCTTATTACTGCTCGGTGGAGGAATGTTCGCCTTAGCAATTCTCATAGGAATAGCAACTCAACTCACGATCAGTGATCCAGTGAATGAACTTGGAGCGGGATACTGGATAGAAGGCGGCGCAATGAGCGATGCTGTCGGACTTTGGTTTATCAGCAACATCGGCCTTAGGTCTCTTGGAGCAATGCTGATCGGGGTAGCGCTTTACCGAATAGGTTTCATGTCCGGAGAAAAAGAAAAATCTCTCTACACCCGAACTGCGATCTGGGGACTAGGTCTTGGCATACCACTCGCAACTACTGGAGTCATTTGGCAAGCAGCTGCTGACTATAAAACAGACATAGCCATTGTGGGTCAACTACCGAACGACGCAGCAACTATGCCTATGGCGCTGGCATTCATCTCACTCATAACCCTCTGGGATAAAAAATCCACAACGCCATTACATAACCGTATTCGATCAGTAGGCCAGATGGCATTAACTAACTATCTAACCCAAACAATCATCGGAGTGATCGTTTTCTCAACCATTTTCGAAAGAGGAGAACTCGGTCGCGGCGCTGTCGCAATATTCATAATTCTCGTTTGGGCATTACAACTCATTTGGTCACAAGCATGGCTCACAAACTTCCGTTTCGGACCCAGCGAATGGATGTGGAGATGCATGA
>QCKS01000040.1 GCA_003215175.1 Acidimicrobiales bacterium AG-410-I20 | reverse complement strand
CTTAGGACGTAGTTCATTATTTTCTTGGTCAATAGAAACAGAGTAATCTGGATGTTGCACATCACCAAGACGATGACCTTGGAAAGCATCAACTATAAACCCAGATTTAAATCTGTTCAGTCCGTTTGCGTCAGTGATCTCAAAACTTTCTGCGTCTCTTTCGAGAAGAGAAAGGTGTGTGTAGTATTCTAGGTTACCAATACGGTCTGCAAGTTTACCAATGTCTTTCATGGTAAATCTTTGGTTTTTCTCTCTGCGAAGAACAACGTCAGTTGGTTTGAACGTAAACGCTGGGATGAAAAGTTCAGCGAGTTTCATCGCGCCATCCGTGCCCTCTGGTAGTTGTGGGAGTTCTGATGGTTCACCCTCAGTTAATTGGAATTTACCTTTTAAGTCTATATCAAGAACCGCTCTTTTTGGTAGGTAGTATTCATAGTCTGCTTGCACAAGAGAGCCGGGTTTAACAAAATTATTAGGTGAGGAACCTGTCCCGTCATATTGTCTGTGGAAGAAATCTAATGAGTATCCTGTGACCTCATCAACTAAAGAAACATCAGTGGATGTTCCAGTAGCATCCTCAACTGTAGGTCTAAAGTCAAATACGTTATACAGAGGAAACTCACCAGTTGGCGCGGGTGCATCTGGGTCAACCTTAGTAGCAGTGTAAGTTGGAATGTCTTCATAGTCCATCTGATTTGCAACGTCAACATAAGAGTCAACTGTGATAACATCACCGGCACTATGTTCAAGATAATCATAGATAACCAAAAGTCTCCCTGTCGGTGCAGGGATGCCCGGGCGTCTATGTATTCTAGACACATCATAGAAATTATCTCTTTGACCAGAGTCGAACAAGAAATTATTAGTGATATTCTTATCACCGTTGGTCACACTAGAAACAGTACCAGTTGCACCAGAACTTTCCGCCGTGATTGTTTCATTCGCCGCGAAGGTCTTAGCTCCACTTGTGTACACAATACTCAACGGTGAGTTAGTGTTAACAATTCTAGCAGTTGCTTGACTTGTCCCACCAGTTATCTTTTCACCTCTAATAAACGTACCATTAACATTTGTAAGTGTAATAGAAGGTGCTGCAGCATCAGTGCTACCATCAATCGCTTCAAATACTGCCATCAATCTAAACGCATCTGCTCGACCAAGAGAAATAACTCTGTCATCAGGTCTAGTTCCAAATGCGTCAGTGGCACCAGATGTGACCTTCAACTGTTTCATTAACTTAGTTGTTTTAGTTTTTTGTATGACAGATGTTTTTAGAAGTGTCGCCATCAATTTTACTTTTGCACCAGTTCCAAAAACTGCATTGTTAGTTATTGTTAAGGTTGAAGTGCCAGCGCCAGAAAATCCTGTCTCTGCACTCACTATGTCACCCTGTCCTCCAGAGCCAGTTCCTCCAGTTAGGATTGAAATAACATAATCAGTCTCGCTGTGAGATGCAAAGGTTTCATTCGCACCAGCAGAAACCGTGAATGCACCAGAGGAGTTTGTTGTTGCTATGAATTGTTTACGAATGGTAAACTGTGTATCGCTCGTGCCGTTGTTTGTTGCAGTCAACAAAGTCTTAACAGGACGTTTTGCAAGTTTGAAGAGAGAGATATTTTTCTCAGCATCCTGTAGTTTTGCCTGTTTGATAAGTGAACCTGTTCCACCTGTAGCAGCAGGGTTCAAAGCAATTGGTATTCCCTCTTGCTCTGTCAAAACCTGATCCCCTGCATCAGATGCGTTTGCGTCTGTTCCGTCAAGGTCAACGAAAGATGAAGATGTCTGAACATTACTCAACGCAATATCAGCAGTAAAGTTCTGACCAGAGTCAGCATCTTCCATAAACACTGAACGAACTTGATCAAAGGTAAAGGTTGTTATTTGACTTACTGTCAAATCTGCATTACTTGAATTTTCAATCAACTGATCTGACTCTGATGAGTCTGATAATTTAAGTTTCTCTCCAGATTGGAAAGTTCCCGCCACGTTAGTCAAAATAAGTTTTGTCCCTGTGGTTCCAGAACCAAATACAAAACCAGTTGCATTACTCGTATTACCTGTCACTCTCTGACCACCGTTTGTTGCAGTTGAAAGTATTGTCGGACTTGGTGTATCACTAAGGGTAATAATTGTGAAGGGTCTAATGTCAAACAAGAATAAACGATAGATCGCGTCCTCTTCGCCAGGCGTTCCAGATTGATGTTGATATGTTCTCGCCCGAGCAACACCAATATGAGTTCCAGAGGCACTGCCTCTAGTTGCTATAGCAGTGTCGTAAAGTTGAATTTGTTTGAACGCAGTTGCCTCTCCGCTAATAAATGTTATGTCAGGTGTGCCAAACAAGTTGGTGATCGTGACAAAGTTTCCAACGTCAAATGCAGTGACACCCGCATTTACAGTTTCAAAACTTCTGGCTTTAGTAATGTCAATTATTGTGGGTGCAATTTTTTCAATTTCAAATCCCTTGACATATGCTTTACCAGTTGATACTTGTAATGCTAACAAATCACTTGAAGCAGTATTGTTGTCATCAGTTGTCGTACCGGCGGTATATATACCAGCAAAATTTTCTGCACCAACACTAACGTCTACAGATTCTTTTATTTGGAATGTGAATGGTCTGACTGTGTAGTTACCTGACTCATCAAAAGTTCTACGAGCAAGTGTTTCTTCAATGATAGAGAGGTCTGTGACTCTAGTGTATTGTTCCACTCTCCCTCGTCTAACTCTTATCAACTCATAAAAATTAGCGTCATCAGTATCAGTAAGAGCCTTTGATATTAAAGTCAAAGTAAATTTTAATCTGTGAGCGCCCTTTGCAGCAAAGTTTGAAGACCCTTGTGCGTTGTCTAAAAGACTGTCATCTGTTTCTGGAGTTACTATAGTCTCATCAACTCGCAAACCAATTCTAGCATTTGTCGCTGATGCGCGATATTTATTTACAACAACGGTTTGGTCAGCAACCTCTACAAAATTTCCTCTAGTGAAATATATACCAGAAGAAATTTTTGCGATATCAGTAAGACCAGTCACAGTCCCACCCGCTGTTGTGGTTTCAGTCTCAGCAGTTTTAAGACATGTATCTCCTATTGCAAAAGCAGTCGAACCATGTTGTGTCGCAACACTTGCGGTCAGTTCTTCATCAACTACAAACTTTTCAAATCCCGCTGCATCTAATGCTTGAGGCGACCTATCTTTTAGTGTGTCATCTCGCACAAAATCTGAGGAACTTTTTCCTTTAAGATTACCAGTGACATATGCACCAAATAAAGTTGGTGGATCATCAGTCGTTGCTGCAGCAACAGCAGTAACCGCAAATTTAACACCAGAAGTTTTACCTGTAAGAATAACTGGATTATCCTCATTGACAAATTGGTCAAGAGACACTGTTTCACCACTAATAGTGGGATTTAATTTTACATACTTCTGACCATTTTTACCACTCTTGAAAGTAGATTGGCCAGGGATAACCATTGTTCCATCTTCAAATATATAACTGAACCCTGCTTCAATTTGATTTTGCAAAGTTGATTGAAGTTGCGTCAACTCTCTGGCTTGAATGGCAAATCCCGGCCTAAACAATGTCCGAACAAAATTGTTTGACGATTTAAAATCGTCGTAATATGGTGCAACATTTAAATTTGTTTTTTGCGGCATTTATTAAAACTCCACTATAACCTTAATATCTTCTATCTGGTCAGATGATCTACTAATAGGTTTTCTGTTTTCTATGTATATGATATCACCACTGTCTGATGCCAGTTCTGGATTTGCATATCCATCCGTAAATGTTATTGTGTTTCCACCAGCAAGAGTCACCGCACTATCTGCTGAAGCATCTGGTGTTCCTGTCGCACCAGATGTTGCTCCAGTTACTTGGTTCGCACCACTAAATGCAACATAACCACCGTTTGTCCCATTAGCACCATAATCACCAAATCTCTCTTGTGAATAATAAAGTATAGAATTAGAACTATCCCACTCAACTACTCTGCCTATCGCACCAGTGCTTGCTTGACTAATCTTTTCATCACCATCGAATGTTCCCGATACACTAGTTAGTTTGAGTGCATATGTCAACCTTACAGTAGCATCGGTTGCTACAGATGTTGTTCCAAAAGACGTTGGGTCTTTTACGATACCCAAGTTACGAAAATCATTTGCGGTTGAAACATCATCACCCTCTGCCGCGTTAAGAGTTGTACCTAACATGAGGAAGTGTCCACCAAGTTCTTTTACTGCGTTAGAACCATGACCACCCTTTGGTCCAATCACAACTTCGATAGAACCACCAGAGCCACCCATCGCAGATGCAGTAGAGAGACTTGTATCAGAAAAAGTAAATCCTGATGAAAGGTTGACTTTACCAAATGTGTATCCTGATCCAGCAGAATGAATTGTTGTATCTGAACCAGCAGTCAAACCAAAAGATTGTATAGCATTAGATGCGACTGTAATTCTTACAACTGCTCCAGAGGATGTTCCTTGAGATGCACCATCTCCATAGACTGCCGCATAGTATGTTCCGTTTGTATAACCAGAACCAGCAGTTACAACTAAAGAATCAATCGCACCATCTGTGGCTGCAGCACTAACGGTTGAGTCTGTTGTAACAGGCATAAAATCTGAAGTTAAGAAGTTATTGATTTCACTACTGGACAAGGTATACATGTATTGTAATACATATCCACCAGCAGAAAAAGGAGCGGTTGTGGTACTGGTTGGTTCCGTACCACTGAACGCTGTTCCACCATTGTTATCTAAAACTTTATATACTCTAAAATCAGAGGTCATAAAGTAGAACGTGGAGTCAAATAAATTAGCTGCCCCAGATGTTGAAGTATTTGATGAACTGTAGTCTGGTTTGTACATATCAAACGTTGTACCATTAGACCAGTTTCTTCTTGGTAGAACACGTTGAACATTAGTAGATGCAATTTTCTTTGCAGCGGTCATACTGTCCCAAGCATAAAATTCTTCAGTAGGTCCATCTGTCGGGGTGGGCGGTGAAGCATCAGACCCACCACTTGTTCCAGAGGTGAAGGGCATCGCCTTTCCAATGAAGAAATAATAAGTGTTATTAGCAGACTCAGTGAACGATTCTTCAAACTGGTCAGCGTTATGAAGTCTAAATTTTTCTGTAATAATTGCAGCCATGTTTTCTTCCTACTTTATTTATGACGCTGAACCAGCACCAATAATAGTTTTTAAAGTTGAACCAGATGAATCAACAATGAGTAACGTTGAGGAACTTTTCATCATGTTTCCCGTCACTGCATTTGTTGCACCAGTGGTTAACATTGTCCCTGTTTCATTTGGTATGGTTATTGTCCTATCTGCCGTTGGGTCCACGACTGTAACTGTTGTTTCAAATGCATCTGCTGTCGCACCCTCAAATATTATAGATGACCCTGTGGAGGTTATTGAACCACATGTTAAATTACCAGAACTGAAAGTTCCTGTAGTCGATAAATTCTCATCTCCAAAACTGATTGAACCCGAACTATCCGTTATTGATCCCGCAGCAACAGCACAAGTCCCAGCGTTTAATGTTGTGCCGTTGACCGTTGTGGTTGCAAGTGTTGTTATAGTGGCCGAGGTTTGCGTTCCTCCAACCACACCATTAATAGTTGGAGCAGTCAACGTGACAACAGTTGCTGTTGCACTTATGCCACTAGATAGAGAGCTCGCATCTCCAAACTTTGTGTATATTTCGGAGAAGTTATCATTAATTTTTGCGCCGCCCGCCTTTAAAGTGTCACCACTACCATCGTTGGCGTTTGTTCCTACTCCTAATGATTGAAATGCCATCTATAATTCCTCTTTTATCTTATTTATAAAGGTTATGCCGCATCAAAAGTTGTCAGTGTTGAGTCAAATGTCCCTGTAGTTGAATCAAATGTTGTGATTATCACTCCCGCCTCATCTGATCTCTCATTTATAGGTAATTGACTTCCCCCAGACTCGGCAGCAAGACCAAGACCTAAGTTTATACTTTGTTGATCTATATGTTCAAGTGTTCCATTTTCGAGAATAATTTCGTCACCAGCATTACTTGATGTCCCATCAGTTCCACTCAACAAGAAGAAACCACCCTCATTGCCCGGCACAAATTCTGCATTGGTTGACATGAGTTGTATTCTATCCCCCAAGTCTCTACCACCAGAACTATCTAAAAGCACATTATCTCCAGCGTCTGACCCACCACCGTCAGTCCTGTCTAACAACAATGCAGACCCCTCATCACTTTTACCCGCATCAGTTCCATCTAATAAAATATTACCTTCGATATCAAGTGGAGCCGAAGTCCCATCAAACACAATATTTCCTGTTCCATCTTCAAGACCTATGAAGATGTTGACATTGAAATCATCCTGTAAAGCAATTCTGTTCGTAGGACTTTCGTTATCTATTCTTGCTTCTCTCGTAAACTGTGCAATGTTTTTGTTACCGAAGTTCCCCTTTGGAATACTCCCTTTAGTCGTATCATCCTCAAGACCAATTTTACTACCCTCAGTGATGAGTTTGTCGCCTTTACGCAAACCAGTTTCAATCACTAAGTTGATACTATTATCACCTACTTGTATTCCCTCACCAAGTAAAAATCCTGTGGAGTCCGTTTCTGTTTCTAAACGTATATGAGTAAATTCACTCGTACCGTCAGAAGAAGCTTGCAAGTTATCCTCTAAGGAAAATGGTTGACCGTTGCTCTCTTGTAAAAGTGTATGTCCATTTTCGAGAAGAAGAACGTTAGTAAGTCTACCGCCCTCTAAGATAAAGTGCATGTAATCTTCTAACACTAACTCGTCAGATGCATCACTCTGTTCAAAGACTATACCGCCCTCTGATTCATCACTAAAGTTTCTAAAGTCTACACCATCAAGAAGTAACTTGGAACCAGCACCAGCGCCACCTATCCCGCCGTCCAACAAGAGACTGTCGCCTGCGTCAGTTGCAGAACTATCTGTGCCATCAAGTGCTATGTTATCTCCTTCAGAATCTAAACCAACACTCTCAATATAACCAATGTTATCAAGTTCAACAAAATCAGATATGGTATGGTTTGCAAGGTCAGAAATTTTAATTCCAGAACCAGCATTTAAATCTTGACCATCTTCATAAATTATTCTATCTCCAGCATTCAAAGAGAAGAACTCATCCGTTCCATCAAGTAATAGAACATCTGTTTGAATTACTGGTAAAGACTCCCTAGTTCCATTCTCTAATTGAATTGCTGGTTTATCAAAGAAGATTGATCCACTTGGAATACCTGATACCAACGGCGCACCATAAGCGGTCTTGACTTCTTTTATCTCTGGTCTAACTGATAGTTTAGTTATATGACTGACTGATCTATTTTGATTTGGATTTTCACCTAAGGCTGTCTCTAACAATAATGAGCCACCAACACCAACATCTAAAAGGATTGCCCCATCACTGTGTTGTGGTGAATTTTCTACAGCAATCTCAAACCCACTCTCAAACAGTAACGCATCACCATCAGTTTCTTCTAATAACTTGTCTCCGATAGCAGTACCGTTTTCTTGTAGAAGAGAATCAAATATGCTGCTACCACCATCAGGTGAGAGAACATTCTCTCTCACTTCTCCATGATGCATACGCAAAGTTTCATCAAACACAAGATCAAAGAGAGAAGCAAACTCTGGAGAGAACGTATCATCACCAGTGTAATCTATGGTACTTTCTCCAGTGGTTCCAACTTTCATAGAAATTTGTGTTGACAACGCGAGTTTACCAAAAGGTATAAACCCTGCTGGGTGAACTGATGCTTTCAACTCATTGATATAGTCAGATAGAATTGCACCAACCTTTACCTCATAAGAAAATTGTTGGTAGAAATATGAGTCTTGAATTCTTATGATGTCTTCACTAACAAGACTGTCGGTGTTTATATAATTTCCAGTTTGTTTGGTAGTTGTGCCAGTA
This sequence comes from Acidimicrobiales bacterium AG-410-I20, assembly GCA_003215175.1. Classification (GTDB taxonomy): domain Bacteria; phylum Actinomycetota; class Acidimicrobiia; order Acidimicrobiales; family MedAcidi-G1; genus MedAcidi-G2B. Next base: position 15 of record QCKS01000040.1, on the reverse strand, counting down.
TTGACTGTTATCACC
>QCKS01000039.1 GCA_003215175.1 Acidimicrobiales bacterium AG-410-I20 | reverse complement strand
ATATGGAAAGAAAAGAAAATCGAGATGCTGTAGGAAACGCTTTACGCGAAGCCTTATCGCGAGACAAAACACGAAACCAAGTATTTGATATCTCTGAATTAGGGCTCGTTGAAATGACACGAAAACGCATTGGAGAAGGATTATTGGAAAGCTTCTCTGATGCATGTGCAGACTGTGAGGGAACTGGGCACACCTTAGATAGCGAACTCGTTACAGGAAACCAATAGATTTATAGACAGTAGTCCTACATTTGGTGGGGCTTACGTAACCCGTAGATAACCTAGATAGATATGTATGCAGTAATAGCCACAGGCGGAAAACAATACCGAGTAGAAGAAGGTCAACGAGTCCTCGTTGAACGTCTTGGAGACCCCGGAAGCGAAGTGGACTTGACTCCAGTAATGCTCGTTGATGGACCTGAAACACTTGCCACTCCAGCAGACCTAACCGGAGTAAAAGTAACTGGACGTATAGTGGCAGACGCTAAAGGCGAAAAAATTCGTGGATTTACCTACAAAAACAAAAGTAATCAACGACGCCGATGGGGTCACCGTCAGCAATTAACAGAACTTGAAATAACAGCAATCACGAGAGGTTGAAATCATGTCAAAAACTAAGGGCGGTGGCTCAACTCGAAACGGTCGTGACTCAAATGCTCAACGGCTTGGAGTAAAAGTTTATGATGGCGGTCAAGTGACAGCTGGTTCAATTTTGGTTCGCCAACGCGGAACAAAATTTCACCCAGGTAAAAATGTAGGCCGCGGTGGTGACGACACTTTATTTGCTACTTCTGATGGTGTAGTAAAGTTCGGGCGCCGAGGCGGGCGTAAATTAGTCGACGTTGTCGAAAACTAAACCAACTTTTACTTCATCAAGCAACACCCAAACGGAACAAACCTAATTCACATTCCTGCGCTTAAAGTAGAATCAAATCATGTCCCAGTTTGTTGATGAATGCGGCCTTAACCTTCGCGCTGGAGATGGCGGTGCAGGTTCTGTTTCATTTCGGCGAGAAGCCCACGTGCCCAAAGGTGGACCAGATGGCGGCGATGGGGGAGACGGCGGAAATATCTGGTTAGAGGCAGACCATAATGTCGCTTCTTTACTTTCCTTTCGAGACCATCCACACCGGAAGGCAGAAAATGGAACACACGGCTCAGGAGCTAAAAGACATGGAAAATCGGCAGAAGATCTCATAGTGAAAGTTCCAGAAGGAACGACTATCTACGACCTCTACACCGAAGAACTATTAGCTGATCTTGTAGGTAACGGGGATAAATGGTTAGCAGTCAGAGCTGGGCGCGGAGGACGCGGAAACGCCAAGTTCTTAAGCAACCGAAGACGTGCTCCAGCTTTTGCAGAGCAAGGAGAAGAAGGTGAAGAAAGATGGCTCAGATTAGAACTAAAGCTCTTAGCGGATGTGGCTTTAGTCGGTTTCCCAAATGCAGGCAAAAGCACCCTCATTTCCCGGATATCTGCTGCAAAGCCCCGTATCGCGGACTATCCCTTCACTACACTTGAACCAAACCTAGGAGTAGTAAGAGCTAAGGGAAGAACAGATTTCATTGTTGCCGATATCCCCGGTCTCATAGAGGGAGCGAGCACTGGAAAAGGACTCGGGCATCAATTCTTACGACACATTGAACGAGCCAGAGTTTTACTGGTAATGCTTGACCTCGCACCAACTGCAGATCATCCTCCACAAGAACAATTGCGCATCCTGGAACAAGAATTAGGGAACTATCGCGAGGAACTGCTAACTCGCCCAAGAGTGGTTGTGGGTTCTCGTTCAGACGTCACCGAAGATCAAGAGTTTGACGGCATGAAACTATCTTCATTCACAGGTGAAGGACTAGAACAGGTAGTCCATCAGCTAGCAGATTTAGTTGAAGAAGTAAGAAATGCGATCCCGGAAAGACCCACACGAATCGTGCATCACCCAGAACCGGAAGACGTGCAAGTAGAACGCTCACAAGACGGGATCTGGGAAGTTACTGATCGAGACGTAATTAGAACAGTCAATTTGAATGACCTAACAAATCCAGACGCACTTGATTACATTCATAGTCGACTTAAATCAATGGGCGTAGACAGAGCGCTTCATCGCGCCGGCGTAAAAGATGGTGAAACAGTACGTATTGGTCGCTTAGAGTTTGACTATGAATCAGAGTGAGATCTAGATGAACAAAAAAACCATTGTGGTGAAAGTGGGCTCTTCTTCTATCACAACAGATGAAGGCACAATAGATCGCTCAAGAGTGCAAACATTATGTGATGAAATTGCTGATTTACATGTCAAAGGCAATCGATTAGTAGTGGTCACCTCTGGAGCTATTGCCGCTGGTTTACCACCACTTAATATGAGTGGCTTAGATCGACCGAAGGATTCAGAAACCCTTCAGGCAGTATCAGCAATCGGACAAGGACACCTAATTCAGACATATCAAGAAGCATTTAGTAAACACGGATTGATAGCTGGTCAGGTTCTGTTAACCCCCTTAGACTTTTTCCTTCGAGCACAATACTTGCATGCGCGTTCCACATTGAATCGCCTCTTAGAGTTGGGCGCTATTCCGGTAGTGAATGAAAATGACGCAGTCGCTGACGACGAAATACGCTGGGGAGATAACGACCGTATTGCAGCACTTGTTGCACATTTAGTAGACGCAGACCTACTTCTCTTACTAACAGACACCGAAGGGGTTTTAACTGCGGATCCAAAGATTGACAATGGAGCATCTTTAATTGAAGAGATCTTAGAAATAGACCAGGCGCTAGAAGAAAGAGTAGGTGGTTCAGGCTCAGTACACGGAAGCGGTGGAATGACTTCAAAAGTTGCTGCTGCCAAGATTGCTGCCTGGTCAGGAGTGCCAACACTCATCGCTCATGCCCATCGCCCGAATGTAGTAGTTGAATCAGTAAACGGCGTTCCAGGTACTGGAACGATGATTCATGCTCGAGAAACACGATTAGGGGCAAGACGTCTTTGGATAGCTTTCGCGGTTGGATCTAAGGGGCGGATAACAGTTGATGATGGAGCAAAAAAAGCGTTAGAAGAAAGAAGAGCATCATTACTACCCGCAGGAGTCATTGAAGCCTCGGGTTCCTTTGTCGCAGGTGATGCCATAGAAATTTCCGGCCCAGATCAAGTCGTTTTCGCTAAAGGCCTTGTGCGACATGATCTAACTGATTTAGAAAAAATTATTGGACAGCACACAGAAGATGTACCACAAGGACTTTCAGCAGAAGTGGTTCATGCCGATGACCTTGTTGTACTTCCTAGTTAATAAGGCGATAAACAAATCTCCGCAGTGGCCTCAGAATCAAATCAGATTCTCTGATCCCACTACGAAACGAGAAAACGGTATAGAAGAGAGTAGATACCCCGATAATTATCGGAGCGCTTAGGAGCGCATGAAGATTATCCGTTGGAAGTTTAATTACTGCAGCTAAAAGAAAAGTCAAAGCAGCAGGCACTCCGAATTTCATTACTTGTTTCTTTAAGGGCATCACCCCTGGTAAAGATTTTTTAACTAATCGTGAAAGTAAAGAGACTTCAACCCAAGAGGCAAAAGCTGAGCCCAAAGCTAAACCGACCGCGCCTAGATGTGGGCCAGGTACTTCATCGGTCGTGAGCGTACCAGCAGACACAGTTATAAGGTCGAGTGGAAACATCAGCGCTAAACCAACTCCTAAAGCTACAAGTACTCGTACTCCGGCGATTCGTGCAGGCCCTTTAGTGTCCCCTAAAGACCAGCAAGTGTTTTGAATAAGGCGAGAAGCAGCAATCGCAGGAAGACCCAGCGAATATGCTGACAAAACTAACCAAACTGCTATGGCGTCATCAGAGGAAAAGGACCCCCATCCAAAAAAAGCATTAATGATCTGCTCGCCGACACTTAGATATATAGCTGCACTGAAGAAAATGAAAAACAAACTCTTCTGGATGGCAGCGTTAGCTCGATCAGTTAACTCTTCAAACTTCCGCTCTCGCGACATTTCCGGAAGCTCTGAAGCGGCAACACTCATCACGAAAAGGCTGATGGGAAGAAGATAAAGAACTTGAGCGGAAAGTAGCGCGGCAACCGCTCCAGTAGTTAGTAAAGATGCAAGAAAGAGATCAACATAGGCAGAAATTTGCACAACGCCTCTACCCATAACAGCAGGAAAAAATCTCTTTCGAATATCTATAACCGCAGGTAAAGATTTCTTGAAGTTAGGTCGAAGATCCGGAGCAACCTTCCAAACACCAGCTAATTGAACACCGAACTGAAGAAACCCTCCAGCAACCATTCCCCAAGCAGCCGCAGTAGCAGCATCTGAAATTTCCCATGATCCAATGAACACAAAGACAAGAACAACTATCTGAGCGATATTCCAAAAAACCGGCGCCACATATGAAAGAAAAAACTTCCGGTGGCTATTCAAAACTCCAAGGCACCAAGCGGAAAGAACCAAGGCCCCGGTACCTATAAACGTAATTCGAAGTAAATCTACTGTTAACTCGTATTTAGCGCCCTCAAAACCTGGGGCAAGAATCTTTGTAATTGGACGAGCAGCAAGAAATCCCACAAGTACAAGGAAACCCGAAAGCACAGTAAGGAGACCCAAAGTAGCTCCTGCGGCCTTACTGGCTTCCTCCTCTCTGTCTTCACTAAGCAACCTGCTGTATACAGGGATAAAAGAAGCAGAAAGCGATCCTTCACCTAGAAGATTTTGTAGAAAATTCGGAATCCGAAGTGCAGCAGCAAAAGCATCAGCAGCAGGACCGAGCGCTAGTACAGCTCGTAATAAAGATTCCCGTAATAAACCCGCAATACGCGAGAGAAAAATACCCAAAGCAACCGCCTGAGTGTTTGATATCTTTTCTTTTGGCTTATTGATGGAATTATTGAAATTACTTCCCACATGCTGAGAGTAGTATGTTTCTCCGCCTAGTGGCGGTCTACGGCCAGTATTTCGGTACTATCTAATACATGGAAAATCGTTTTGAAGATGTAATAGGGGTGCGCGCCTCACTGTCAGATGTAAGTTACTTAGCCGACGAGGGAATCGCCGGCATCGTTTATCTCGCTGACCGTCTGGGCAAACCCATTTTAGTTGAAGGACCAGCAGGCACAGGAAAAACACAGCTTGCAAAAAGTGTGGCAGAGATGATCAATGCCCGACTCATCAGACTCCAATGTTATGAAGGGTTAGATGAGTCAAAAGCCCTGTATGAATGGAACTACAAGAAACAACTATTACGCATCCAAGCAGAAGGAGGCGAAGACTGGGGAGAAATAGAAGACGACATCTTCTCTGAAGATTTCCTACTCACCCGCCCTCTCCTCGAAGCGATTCGAGCCGAAGATCCTGTAGTCCTACTCGTTGATGAAGTTGACCGAGTCGAAGTTGAAACCGAAGCTCTATTATTAGAGATTCTTTCTGACTACCAAGTCTCAATACCTGAACTTGGAACGGTTGAAGCAAAGCAAGTCCCACTTGTCTTCCTAACTTCGAACGCCACACGCGAGCTTTCGGAAGCACTAAAAAGGCGCTGCCTCTATCTCTATATTGACTACCCAGATCTAGAAAGAGAAAGAGAAATCGTTTTAGCTAAAGTTCCCGAAATAGATGAAAATCTTGCTGACCAAGTAGCAAGAATTGTTCGATCTATTCGCCAACTTGATTTGAAAAAGTCACCCTCTGTTTCTGAAACTTTAGATTGGGCTCGGACACTGGTGCTTCTCGGAATATCAAAAGTTGATGCACAAACAGCTACCGAAACCGTCAACATACTTCTGAAATACCGCACCGACATTGAGAAAGCAGTCAAAGAATTTGCGGATAGCCCTGACGGGTTAGACGAAGATGAAGAAACGACTGAATAATTAATGGCTATCACTGACTCCGAATTAGAGAACTCGCCTCTTTTAGAACTTTTAGGCGGCTTCATAGTCGAATTAAGAGAAGCAGGATTACCAGTAAGCCTCACCGAGAATTTAGATGCCATGGAGGCAGTGACCCATATACCGTTAGAGGATCGGGAAGCTTTCAAATATGCACTCGGAGCGACACTTGTAAAGAATCACACGCACTGGAAAGCATTCGAAGTTGTTTTTGAAGTTTATTTTTCAATGCGCGGAGAAGAATATGTGATCGGCTCTGGAAGCGAAGGGAGCGACTCCGACGACAATCAAGAGGGCGATGAAAGCGCCCTTCCAGGCCAAGGCCAACCACAGGGTGGTGGAGGAGGGGGGATGCAGTCCCTCACCCCAGAACAACTCGCTGAGATGCTATTCAATGCCCTCTTGAACGGTGATATGGCAATGATGAGTGCTTTAGCTCGACAAGCAGTTATACGTTTTGCCGGGATGGAGCCAGGTCGCCCAGTTGGAGGAACATATTATCTTTATCGCACTTTGAGAAATTTAGATCTTGACGGAATGCTAGAGAAACTTATGGAGGCAACAAAATCTCAAACTTCTGAACCAGTAAGTCAGTTCGAGGAGAGACTAGAGCGCGACGAATTCCTTGACCGGATAGAGAAATTAAAAGCTGAAGTAGAAGCCGAAATACGGCGCCGACTAGTTGCTGATCGTGGAGTTGAAGCTATGGCAAGAACTCTCCGAAAGCCACTACCCGAAGACGTTGACTTCATGCATGCCTCTCGGGAAGAAATGGCAGAACTTCGTAAAGCGATATATCCATTAACAAGAAAACTTGCCGTACGCCTTGCGCGAAAAAGGAGACATGGAAGAAAAGGTCCCCTTGACTTCCGAAACACAATCCGTCATTCCCTGAGTTATGGAGGTGTTCCTGCTGAACCAAAGTTTCGATTTCCACGACCTGCTAAACCAGAAATAATGGTCATAGCTGACATCTCTGGTTCAGTAGCATCGTTTGCTCGATTCACCCTGCATCTCGTTTACGCAATAAGTAATCAATTCTCAAAAGTGAGATCCTTCGTGTTTATTGACGGATTAGACGAAGTAACAAAATTTTTCGAAGGGGTTGAAGATATCGGAGAAGCCGTTCACCGGGTAAACACCGAAGCTGATGTGGTATGGGTAGATGGACATTCCGATTATGGGCACGCATTTGACGTATTCTGGGAACGTTTTGGGCGAGATTTAGGACCCAAAACCACTGTTCTGATACTTGGTGATGCCCGTAACAACTACCACGCTTCACAATCTTGGATTATTAAAGAAATGAAACACAAGGCTAGAAAGGTTTACTGGTTAAACCCAGAGCCTCATGCGTACTGGGATACTGGAGACTCAATAGTGGGAGAGTACACCACACACACCGATGGCTGTTACGAAGTGAGAAATTTGAGACAACTGGAAAACTTTGTCGAAAAGCTAGTCTGATTCCCGATCAGGCTTGACCATTCCTAAGTAACTCAGCAACTCGAAAAGCGAGATCAACGCTCTGGCTACCGTTTAAACGAGGATCACACATAGTCTCATATCTGTCATCAAGGTCACTATCAACAACTTCGGAACCACCACCCAAGCATTCCGTCACGTTGTCTCCCGTAAGTTCTAGATGAACTCCACCGGGATGCGTGCCTTCGGAGCGATGAACAGCAAAAAATCCGGAGACTTCTGCTAAAACATCTTCAAAGTGTCGAGTCTTTCTTCCATTTTCTGCGGTAAAAGTATTTGCATGCATTGGATCACAAACCCAAACCACAGGATGACCAGATTCTTTTACAGCTCGAAGAATTGGAGGAAACTGGTCGACTATTTTTCCTGCACCCATTCGCACAATAAGAGTTAAACGGCCAGGTTTCCGTTCTGGATTTAGCGCTTCACAAATTTCAAGCACTTCTTCAGGGATTGCTGTAGGGCCAATCTTGCAACCAATTGGATTCTTCACACCTCGAAGAAATTCAACATGTGCACCGTCAATTTGTCGAGTTCGTTCACCAATCCAAAGCATGTGTGCTGAACAGTCATACCACTCACCGGTCAGTGAATCTTCTCGAGTTAGCGCTTCTTCGTAGTCGAGCAAAAGGGCTTCGTGGCTCGTAAAGAAATCTACTTGACGGAGTTCTGCCAGAGTCTCTGAAGTGATACCACAGGCTTCCATGAATTTCACTGCACGTTCAATTTCGTCAGCTAATGCTTCATAGCGTTGCCCAGAAGGGCTATCAGCAACAAACTCTCTGTTCCATTGATGAACATGAGAGATATCTGCAAATCCACCTTTTGTGAAAGCACGTAACAAATTCAATGTAGATGAGGCACGGTTATAGGCGGTTAGGAGTCTTTGTGGATCTGGGACGCGTTCTCCAGCAGTAAATTCTATGTTATTTACTATGTGACCGCGAAAAGATGGAAGTTCTACGCCGTCTACAACTTCTGTACTGCTTGAGCGAGGCTTAGCGAACTGTCCGGCAATACGACCAACTTTTATAACGGGAACTCCAGTGAAATAAGTTAGAACAATGGCCATTTGAAGGATGACTCTAAGTCTGTCGCGTATTGAATCAGCAGAAGTATCAAAAGACTCTGCACAATCGCCTGCTTGTAAGAGGAATGCATCGCCCTTACATACGGAAGCAAGGCTTTCAGTCAAGTCTCTACTTTCTCCAGCGAAAACTAGAGGCGGCAAGGAAGATAATTCATCAAGGGCTTCAGAGTGAGCCTCAGGATCGGGCCATTCTGGTTGCTGGAGCGCAAGGAAATTACGCCAAGAACTGGGAGACCAGTCTTTGGTTTCAGATTCACGGGAAGTAGGAATTTTATTCACAATATAAATACTAGAGTAAAGGACCGGCTGGCCCTGAAAGATTTAATTTAGTTTCAAGAAATGAAATTTAGACGGTTGCGTCAATGACTTCGCTTGCGCGATCACGCACGGTATTTACTGCCCGTTTTACTAGGCGTCGAGCTGCTTCAGCTGTAACACCAAGGTTTTCTCCTACTTCTCTGTAGGAACGTTTCCGGCCATCAGTGATCCCAAAGCGCTGCTCCACTGCATAGCGAGCACGGTGGTCAAGAACATCGAGAAGCCCAGTAGCCATCTCATTTTCTGCCTGTGACATCACTTCAGCCTCTGGTCCTGGTTTTGAGTCTGGAAGAAGATCAACAAGTTCGTTGCTATCATCATCACCGATCGTTCTGTCTAGAGAAGTTGGTGTCGTTAGTCGGTGCAGGCGAGCATGCTCTTCATCTAATTCGTCGCCATTTCCGGAAACGGCACGCAATGCTGCTCTCAAACTTGCCGAGCGATCACCTGGAAGTCGCACCAAACTTGCTTTTTGATCAAGGGCACGTCCAATGGCTTGACGAATCCAGAACGTGGCATAAGTGGAGAATTTGAAACCTTTTCTCCAGTCAAACTTGTCAACTGCATGTTCTAATCCCAAGTTCCCTTCTTGAATAAGATCAAGTAACTCCATACCAGGAGGCAAGGGGTATCGACGTGCGACACTTACCACAAGGCGAAGGTTGGAACGGATAAAACGATCTTTTGCTTGAGCGGCTTTACGGATTGCTCTATCAATGTCT
>QCKS01000038.1 GCA_003215175.1 Acidimicrobiales bacterium AG-410-I20 | reverse complement strand
TGGAGGTTTGTTCCAGCGAGGTTCGCTTCTTGGAGGTTCGCTACTCTAAGGTCTGCTCTTGGTTCAATCTTGTAGCCGTTAACTTCCACAATCTGAACTTAACACGCTGTTTCTTCTGCTTCTATTTTGCATCAAAGAGTTAATTTGGTGAGACTAGTCAAATGGGGTTAGAGCTCAATATGGAAAATTATTATAAGTGGGCAGCATCTAATCTTGTTGATAATCGAAATCGCGGTATTTTTGCTGAATGGTTGGTAGGTCAAGCACTTAACGTAATTAAGGATGATGATCAACGTATTGAGTGGGATGCTGTTGATTTAAGATTCCAAGATGTAGCAATTGAAGTTAAGGCTTCTGGGCGTAATCAAGCATGGGAAGTTACAAGATCTTCAACACCAAGATGGTCTATTCCAAAAAAGAAAAGAACTTGGGATGCTAAGAATGATGAGGTTATTCTTCTGGATCCACCTAAAAGAAATGCTGATGTCTATATATTTTGCCTCCATGAATCTATTCCTGCGACGAATGAGAACGTTGCTGATCCAACATCATGGAGTTTTTGGATAGTAACTACGAAAATACTTGATAAAGAACTAGGAGATCAGAAGTCTCTAGGAGAAGGTGCTTTAAATCAATTGACGCAAGCTGTTACATGGTCAGAACTGTCCGGTGAATTTAAAAAAGTACTAGGAAGTAGTTAGTCTGATTTAGCAAGTGTTGATTATCAATTAATTGGTGATGCAATTAATCCACGGGTTTTTATGTCTTGTAATTGCATCTTCAATCTTTTCCTCGCCAACCTATTGTCGTAGGTGTCTGCGATCCTGCTTTTGTCGCTTCCTAACGGAATGTCATCAAGTATCTCTGCTACAAGCCTGTTCAATTCATCGGCAGACGGACCAAACAAAGGCTTCTCGCCCCACTTGTCTTTTCCTAAACTTGCTCTAAGTTCTTCGTAATCGCCCATGGTCTTTTTTCCGATACTTAAATTATTGGTCTCTAGTTTTGTTGATAACTATTATCATTTTAAGGCTAGAAACAGCCACGCAGACAGTCACACTCGCATGCATTAAATCAGAAGCCTTGTTCTGCTGTTGGAGTGAATGAATAGGATTCGTCTAGATTAATTCAGATGCCAAAAATTGTTTTCATAGGGGCTGGAAGCACCGTCTTTGCTAAAAATCTTCTTTCTGACATTCTTCTCCTTCCCGAATTGTCTCAATCACATATTGTTTTACAAGACATTGATCCAGTAAGGCTAGAAACCAGTCAAATAGTTGCTTCAAAAATAAAAAACGCACTTGAGGTAAAACCACAAATAGAAACAACTACTGATCAAGCAGCAGCACTCGTAGATGCGGATTATGTCATCACCATGTTTCAAATCGGAGGCTATGAACCGTCAACGAAAATAGATTTCGAAATTCCAAAAAAGTATGGACTTCACCAAACAATTGGAGACACACTCGGAATAGGTGGAATCATGAGAGCCATTCGAACAATCCCGCCGATATTAAGCGTTGTTAAAGACATGGAGAAACTATGCCCGAACGCAACCCTCCTAAATTATGTAAATCCAATGGCCATGCTTTGTCAGGCAATAAATAACACTTCTTCAATCCGAAACATCGGGCTATGCCATAGTGTTCAACACACAGCGCAACAAATCGCAACAGATATAAATATTCCAATTGATGAGGTTCAATACCTTTGCGCCGGAATCAACCATTTAGCTTTCTATTTAAATTTTGAACAAAAAACTTCAAAAGAAACAATTGATCTTTATCCTCTTATCGCTGAACAATGCAAGCAAAATGCACCACTTCGCCCTATGCCAGGAACTAAAGGACTTTCTGACGCAGTTCGATACGAAATAATGAACCGACTCGGTTATTTCGTCACTGAATCCAGTGAACATTTCGCGGAATACGTGCCTTGGTTTATTAAAACAGGGCACGAAGAATTAATTGAAAAATATGAAATTCCGTTAGACGAATACCCACGCAGATGCGAACAACAAATCAAAGAATGGGAAACACTTCGTAAAGATCTTGAAAACCCAGATAACGAAATAAAAATTAAATCAAGCAACGAATATGGCGCAGGAATTATTCATAGCCTCGAAACAGGCATACCCCGAGTTATTAACGGAAACGTTTCAAATAATCACTTAATTACAAATCTTCCAGAGAATTGTTGTGTTGAAGTTCCTTGCACAGTTGATGGTGACGGAATACATCCACATCACATCGGAGAATTACCTAAACAACTCGCAGCACTCATGTTGACAAACATTAACGTTCAAGAACTAACGGTAGAAGCCGTATTAAAAGGAGATAGAAATCATATTTATCATGCAGCTATGTTTGATCCACATACCTCAACTGAATTATCTCTTGAAAAGATTTGGGAGCTTGTAGATGAACTACTAGAAGCCCATGGGGACATGATCCCAGCAGCGTTAAAAAATTAGTTTCTTTCTAAATAATTTGCGGCTTGAGAATGAGCTACGTCCACTAAATTTCCTAACGCAACACTCATATCAATAATATGTAACCCCCATTCAGGAGTAAACCGGCCTCCTACGTCATCTGTACGAGGGTCGGTATCGTCGGAAAGAATTTCAACAGATAGATAACTAAAAGTTCCGTCATTAATGCATTCACCCAAAATAAAGTCAGGATAAGTTATCCAAGGCGTTATCACTTCCGCAGTTGATTCAGGTGATAAAAGCTTCTGACCACTGGAAGGGAAAAAGGGATTAAGCATTGCTTTTCCTTCTTCAACAAAACTTGCTGGATTAGTGCAAAGCCCAGCTGCACCACGTCTATCTCGTCCAAAATATGAGTTATATGGCGGAGGACTATCTTCATCAAATGTTACATATGCAAGCACACATCCAATTTCGTTCTGTTGTTCACATGCAGGAATATTCTTAAAGTCCTTGCCCTCTGCAGCAATTGATCCACCAATAAGGTGAGCAGAAATTAATTGATCAAGTAGCGCAGGGTTTGTGTCGATTTCCTCAATAAGTAAACGACGCAACATTGACGTACCTTGAGAATGGCCGATCAAAATAAATCCTCGTCCATTATTTTCCGTTGCAATGTAATGCTTAAAAGCATCAACAACATCCGCATAAGCGATTTCGTAAGTATTTACTCCCTCAGGGACAGTAATAAGTCCTAAAAGAGAAGGAATAGTGTTTTGCCGGTACATCGGTGCATAAACATTACAAACTTCGCTATAGCGGGATGCTTGAGCCCAAACGGTATAAATTTCTTGTGATTCATCAGGGATCAGATCACTATTTGGTGTTCTATCTCCGCTTGTTGTTGGGTAAACATAAAAACAGTCAACGTCAGGGTCTACAGCTTTTTCAAAAGGAATTGTCTCAAGTGTTCCATCAGCATAAATAGCAGTAGCAGTTTGATCACGAGCACAAACATCCTCTACTTTTCCTGGCCAACACAACCAAACTTCCTCATCACTGTATAAATCGCTTACATATCCGTCATAAGGAACAACTGGCGCCATGGTGGTTGGTGGTTGAGTGGTTGATGGCGCAACGGTGGTAGTTACTGCTTGAGTTGTTGGGGGTGCGGCAGTGGTAGTTGGCGGTTGAGTTGTTGAAGCGCTTTCTTCATTTGAGGCATTTGAACAACCTGAAAGAATCAACAAACAAACACTAAAAAAAGAAATGAAAATTTTTGTTTTCATTATTTAGGTAATTGATTACGTAAATCTGTCAGCCAATCATCAGCCTCTTGTGAAGCAGCCGAAACTGCATTCCGAATATTTTTATCCTGATCATCACTGCTTCCTGAATCAGTTGGATAGGAACCTAAAAACTTAACTTGCCCGTGCTTAGTTTGTAATACCCGAAGACAATCAGCGACTAATTCATCTGCAATATGGCCTTCAATATCAATTAAAAAACAGTAATCACCAAGAGCTTGTTTCGTTGGTCGAGATTCAAGACGAGTCAAATTAATAGTCCGTGCAGCAAACTCCTGCAAAATCCCCAACAAACTCCCAGGACGATCAGCTCGCTGAAAAATAATTAACGAAGTTTTGTCGTGACCCGTAGGAGCGGGAATACCTTCCTTAGCTACTAAAACAAACCTTGTTTGATTCTCTGGATGGTCTTCAATATCTTCAGCAATAATAGTTAGACCATAAACTTCCGCAGCCCGAGCAGAACCAATAGTTGCAATATTTGAAGCCCCACTATCAGCCAATTGCTGTGCTGCTTCTGCTGTTGAATTCGCAGCGCGATTAACAGCATTCGGTAAATTCTCTTCTAACCATTGCCGACATTGAGCAGTCGCATGAGGGAAAGAGATCACCTCTTCAATATTTTCTAATCCAACATTAGAATTAACTAAAAGGTTCATTTGAACTGAAATAACTACTTCTCGTTGAATAAGAACATCGGTTTCAAACGTAAGTGTGTCTTGAGTGATATTTACACTGCCTTCAATTGAATTCTCTATTGCAACAAAACCAAGATCAGACCTACCGTCAGAAACACGATGTAACACTTCGGGAATTGAAGGTAAAGGGTTCAAATCACAAATAGACAAATCTTTTTGGGTAAGCAAAGCCTGATCGGTAAAAGTACCGAGTGGTCCAAGAAATGAAAGAACTGTTGTGGCGGAGGGTGTGTTATTACTCACAATAGGTAAGGATAGTGCTGTGGACGCTAACGAACTTAAAAATTTAATAAACGATGTTGCTTCAGGAAAAATTAAACCTGATTTAGCGGTGCGACAATTGCAAAATCTTCCCTTTGCAGATATCGGAAACGCGCGCATTGATCATCATCGAGCATTGCGCCAAGGACTTCCAGAAGCAATATACGGGCCAGGAAAAACTCCTGAAGATGTTTCACTAATTGTCGATGAACTACTCACAAATGGCAGCGGACCTGTCGTATTAACTCGAGCAAACAAAGAACAAATTTCTGCAGCCTTATCAGTTAACTCAAATGGAACAGTAATTAATGAGACAGTTGTATGGAGACCTCAACCAGCCCGCGAAGAAAATATTTTAGTTGCTACCGCTGGAACTGCAGATTTGCCTATTGCTGACGAATGTGTAGCGGTTTTATGGGCACATGGAATAGAAGCAAACCGACTAGTAGATGTAGGGGTGGCTGGAATCCACCGCTTACTCGCAGACCTTGACACTCTTTATAACGCTAACGCTGTAGTTGTGGTGGCCGGCATGGAAGGAGCTCTTGCAAGTGTTATTGGAGGGTTAACTTCCGTTCCTGTAATTGCAGTTCCAACTAGCGTTGGTTATGGAGCCTCACTTGATGGAGTTACCGCACTACTTGGAATGTTGGCATCTTGTGCTTCAGGGATCACTGTGACAGGCATAGATAATGGTTTCGGTGCTGCATGCGCTGTACTTCGCCAGATCGGAGCGGTTGATAAATGATACGAAAAGCATGGTTCCACTGTTTTTCAGGAATCGCCGGGGACATGGCTTTCGGATCTCTTGTTGATGCAGGGGCAGATCAGAAAGAAATTGTTTCTATGTTGAACAAACTTGAACTTCCTGACTGGACAATTAGTTTTGAAAAAGTTCTTCGTTGTGGTCAATCAGGAACCAAAGTGAACGTAATTACTAATGAAACCAAAACCCATCGAACAGCAAGTGAAATTACTGATCTTATAAAAAAAGCAGAACTGCCTGAACGGGTAACAAAACGAGCTCTTGACACTTTTGAAATTCTTGCAGTGGCCGAAGGACAACTACATGACATGGATCCCGCAGACGTGCACTTTCACGAAGTCGGAGCGATCGACAGCATTATTGACATAGTTGGCACTTGTGCTGCTTTAGAGATACTTAGCGTTGATGAAGTTTGGTCATCACCAGTAACTACTGGAATAGGAACAACACAAGCCGCCCATGGAGAGATTCCAATACCTGCACCCGCCACTGTGAAATTACTTCAAGGAGCACCAGTACAAGGATCAAATATCCCCTTTGAACTCACTACACCAACTGGAGCAGCATTACTTGCCGCAATGACAGTCGGGTGGGGTCAAATGCCCTCCATGAAAATAGAAACAACTGGTTTCGGTGCCGGTGAACGCGATTTAGATGGACAACCAAATTTAACTCAGGTCGTTATTGGCGAAACAGTTGAAACAACTAAACCAGGACAACCAGTTTCTCTACTCGAAGTAAATGTTGATGACGCCACAGGAGAGACACTCGCTCACGCCATCGCGTGTTGCCTTGAAGAAGGCGCGCATGACGCATGGATTACTCCAATAGTTATGAAAAAGGGACGCCCTGCTCATACAGTTAGCGTTCTTTGTTCCGAAGAACAAATAGAAAAAATCTCCAAAGTTTTAACTTCAGAAACAGGATCTTTAGGTGTACGTAGCCAAACTCTTCACCGCTGGCCTGCTGTTCGCGATTTTCAAACCGTTGAGATAGAAGGACATATTATTGGAGTAAAAGTAACATCAGGACGAGCAAAAATTGAGCACGATGATGCGGTACGTGCAGCTCAAGCACTAGGTGTTCCGTTAAGAGAAATTTTGTCACGAGCAGAGGAAGCATGGCGTCATGAATAACCAAAAAGACCGCTTATATTTCCGGCAACTTCTTTCCGGATATGACTTTGGGCAAGATAACCAAATCGCACAACAAATGATCAATTTTGTTTATTTCATTGGAGACCGAGAAACCGGAGAAGCAGTAATAGTTGACCCTGCATATGACGTAAATGGATTACTTGGAATCCTCGAACAAGACGGAATGAAATGCACAGGTGTACTCGCAACCCATTACCACCCAGATCATGTTGGAGGTTCAATGATGGGATACAACATTGATGGAGTAAAAGAGTTACTTGAACACGCCTCTGTACCAATACACGCCCAACAACACGAAGCCGAATTTATTCAAAAAGTAACAGGTATTGGCCAAAATGAAATCGTTGCTCATCAAGGCAGCGAAGTCATATCAGTTGGAGAAATTGACATTGAACTAATTCACACACCAGGACATACCCCAGGCAGCCAATGTTTCCTTGTTGAAAATTGTTTAATCGCCGGCGACACCCTCTTTCTTGAAGGATGTGGCAGAACAGACCTACCAGGCGGCGACCCCGCAGCTTTATACGAAAGCCTTACTCACCGCCTTGGAAAAGTTCCTGATGACGCGATTTTATTTCCCGGTCATCGTTACTCTCACTCGCCATTTGCTTCTATGGGTGAAACACGAACATCAAATTATGTGTTTCTCCCTAAATCGGAAGAACAATGGCTTGCAATGTTCGGACACTAGAAATTTGAAAGGCCCTTATGTTTAATGCATTAGTAGTCAATAAAGACGATGAAGAATTCACCGCTGAAGTAAAACAATTAGAGGAAAGCGATTTACCTGAAGGCGATGTACTCATCGATGTCGAATACTCCACAATTAACTATAAAGATGGACTCGCAGTAACAAATTCCTCACCAATTGTAAGAAACTGGCCGATGGTACCTGGTATTGACTTAGCAGGCACGGTAGCCGAATCATCAAATCCAGAAGTAACTGTTGGAGAAAAAGTTTTAATAAATGGATGGGGAATCGGAGAAGAAACCTTTGGAGGATTTTCGCAACGAGCTCGCGTTCAAGGAGCGTGGACAATCCCAGTACCTAAAAATTTCACTACTGCACAAACTATGGCAATAGGGACAGCCGGCTATACCTCAATGCTTAGTGTTCTCGCACTTGAAGAACATGGAATCACACCTGAAGCAGGACCGATTCTTGTGACCGGTGCTTCGGGTGGAGTAGGAAGTATTGCTATCGCTTTGCTCTCAACCCAAGGATATGAAGTACATGCCTCCACTGGGCGCACCGAAGAAGCAGATTATTTAACTTCTCTTGGAGCTTCGACAATTATTGATCGTCAAGAACTATCAGAACAATCAAAACGACCATTGATGAGTACACGCTGGGCTGGAGCTATTGATGCTGTAGGCAGTCATACATTGGCTAACGTTTTAGCCGCTATCGAACCTTTCGGGTGCGTTGCTGCTTGTGGGCTGGCACAAGGCATGGACTTATCTACTTCTGTAGCCCCATTTATTTTAAGGGGGGTTGCTCTTAAAGGAATATTTTCAGTAATGGTTCCACGTCCTCAACGCTTAAAAGCCTGGGACCGTTTAGCTTCTGATCTTGATCCCAAACTCTTAGAAACAATGACAGCAACTTTTGGACTAAATGACATATTTACTCTTTCTCCAGAAATTTTGGGCGGAAAAATCAGAGGACGAACGGTCATTGATGTCAATGCATAAGAATTTAATATGAGTGACGAACCAGCAAACGACGTTACGCCCGACCTAGATAAGGGAACTTTTCTTATATCTGCTGGTCGTGACCGTAGTAGCGGCGCACCACTAAATAGTCCACCAATGCCGGCTTCCAATTTTTATCTTCCACATGAACGTGTGTACTCACGATCCGAGCAAACAGAAACAGTAAATCGGCTGGAAGAGCTTGTAGGTGGAATTGAAGGTGGTAATGCACTCATGTTTGGGTCAGGTATGGCTGCCGCTGCTGCAGTTCTTCACCGTTTACCGGCGGGGTCAACACTCGCCCTTCCGACGGATCCGTATCACGGTGTAAACGGTCTCGCCGAGGAGGGTGAGGCTCAGGGCCGGTGGAAAATTTGGCGTATCCACCCGAACGATACTGATACATGGGTTGATGCGTGCGCCACCGCTGATCTCGTTTGGATTGAGACTCCAGCAAACCCACTTGTTGATGTCACTGACCTACTCACGGTGTGTGCCGCACCACGTCGTGAAGGAACAATACTTGCTGTCGACAGTACGTTTGCGACACCGATATGCCAACTGCCACTTGACCTCGGCGCAGATATTGTTATGCACTCAGCGACAAAGTTTCTAGGCGGACATTCAGACCTTCTAGCTGGTGCCCTAATTGTTCATAACGATGACCTTCTTGAAGAACTTCATCAGCGACGGTTACTTAATGGCGGCGTGATCGGTTCCCTTGAAGCGTTCTTAACGCTTCGTGGTATGAGAACCCTTCATTTACGGATGGAGCGCGCACTTGAAAACGCAGAACAACTCGCGCATCGCCTCAAGACCCATCCCAACGTCGCTAAGGTTCGATACCCCGGACTCCAGGATGACCCGAACAACGCTATTGCTTCAACTTTTATGAACGGATACGGAGCAGTTCTCAGCTTTGAAACCACCGATGATGGCGCTCAGGCCACACGAGCCTGTGAAGCTGTTAAAGTCATCCATCATGCAACCAGCCTCGGTGGAGTCGAAACCACTATGGAACGTCGCTCAGTTATCCCCGGTCAAGAGAACATTCCGCCGTCACTAATACGCATGAGTGTTGGCTGCGAGGAGTTCGACGACCTTTGGGCTGATCTAGACGCCGCCCTCCGTTCTTAAACTCATTTTTATGAGACATCAAATTTGTTTCAATGTGCGCGAGGAGGGACTTGAACCCTCACGTCCAAAAAAGGACACAGGAACCTGAATCCTGCGCGTCTGCCAATTCCGCCACCCGCGCGAGTAGTAAGTTAAAAAGCGTATCGCCTACAAGGCAGACAAAGATATATATGAATCTCCCCTGTTGACAAAGAACAGCGAGTAATGTCAGTTACCTATGGCAAAAAATAAGATAGAAAACCGCCTTGAACAAATGGTTGAAAACTTTTTTGCTCGATTATTTAAAAGCGGCTTACGGCCAATAGAAATTGGTAAACGCATCCTTCGAACAATTGATTCAAATCGAACAGTTGCCATAGATGGACAATTGATTGCCCCAAATCACTTCATGATTCTGTTGAGCCCAGAAGATAATCAAAATTTCTTAGAAATTCAAAAAACATTAAAGAAC
>QCKS01000037.1 GCA_003215175.1 Acidimicrobiales bacterium AG-410-I20 | reverse complement strand
GAACCATAAAAATGTTCCTCTTGAGCTTTTGGAACGGATGACCATTCAAAAAACCGATGTACCTAAAGCACTCTCTGATCTGACTTCAAGAGAAAACGTTACAGAAGCCGTTATTTTGTCTACCTGTAATCGAATTGAGGTCTATGCATTCGCTGAGAAATTTCACGGAGGGTATGAAGATATTCGAAATTTCTTTTCAGAATTTACGCATGTAGCTCCTGAAGATTTTTCTGACTACTTGACAGGTCTTTACGATACTGATGCGGTGCGGCATCTATTTGCAGTTGCATCTGGACTGGACTCAGTAGTTTTAGGAGAGAATGAAATACTTGGTCAAGTTCGTATGGCCTGGGAAGCTGCAACCGAAGAATCCACAGTAGGGCCAGTATTAAATCCTATGTTCAGACATGCCCTTCAAGTTGGAAAGCGCGTGAGAACAGAAACAGAGATTTCTAAAAAAACCACATCAGTGTCTCAAGCTGCGGTAGCAATGGCAGATCAACGTCTTGGAGGTTTAAACGATCGCCGAGTTCTTATTGTAGGAACCGGAAAGATGGGTGAAGGATTAGCAAGAGCACTCAATAACGGTGGGGTATCTGAAATCCTTGTGGCAAATAGGACTTGGGAAAACGCTGTCCAAGTTGCAGAGAGACTTAATGGAACTCCAGTAAAACTTGAAGAACTCCCTTCCCATTTAACCGAAATCGATGTTCTACTAACCTCAACTGGAGCATCGTCAGTGATTCTTGAACATGGAGACCTCCACGAGGTCATGAGAAGAAGATCAAACCGAGAATTACTTATTGTTGATATCGCTGTACCTAGAGATGTTGATCCAGCGTCAGGAGAAATTGACGGAGTGACCTTATTAGACATGGATGACTTGAGGGCATTTGTTGAAGAGGGGATTCAAGCACGACGTCGAGAAATCACCTCGGTTCAAAAAATAATTGACACTGAACTTGATCGGTATGTTGACGAATCAACAGCTCGTTCTGTTGCCCCATTAGTTGCAGGACTCAGAGATCGTGCTGCAGAAGTTACCGAAAATGAATTTGCTCGCTTTTCATCAAAATTAGAAAAACTAGATGAAGATCAACGAAAAATAGTAGAAGGCCTTGTCTCTGGAGTAGTAGGAAAACTTTTGCACGAACCCACAGTCCGCATGAAAGATGCTGCTGGGACCGCTCGCGGGGAGCGCCTTGCAGAAGCACTGCGTGATTTGTTCAACCTATAGGTCCTAAATATTATGAAAATTCGGGCCGCTACTAGAGGCAGCCCTCTTGCATTGTGGCAGACGAATAAAGTTATTTCCTTACTCTCCGCAGACTTCCCAGAACTTGAAACAGAAATAGTTATTGTTGAAACTACAGGGGATAAAGATCGAGAGACATCACTAAGCGAGCTAGGTGGACAAGGAGCTTTTGTTAAAGAAGTTCAACTCGCGGTACTAGAAGGAAAAGCTGATTTTGCTATTCATTCAGCAAAAGATTTACCAGCTATGTCACCAGATGGATTACAACTAATTGCTTTTCCTGAAAGAGCAGACTCAAGAGATGTTCTTGTCGGAAAACATTGGGAAGAACTTCCTCATGAAGCCCGCATCGCTACTGGATCTATTCGACGAAAAGCACATTTATTACATCAACGTCCAGATCTTTGTTTCGAAGACCTGAGAGGAAATATTGAAACTCGACTCAAAAAAGCAGAACACTATGATGCGATAGTTATGGCTAAGGCTGCGTTAGATAGATTGGGGTTAACGCCAGAAGTTGTTGATGTACTTGATCCTTCCATTCTTCTCCCACAAGTAGGGCAAGGAGCACTTGCAATTGAAACCCGCGCACAAGATGAAAATTTAAAAGCGCTTTTCTCCGAAATAGATCATGTAGACACACATCGAGCGGTTTTAGCGGAAAGAGCTTTCTTGCATGAATTAGGTTCAGGTTGTGATCTACCAGTCGCAGCAAATGCTGTTGTATCTGGAGATGGTATTTCACTCACAGCTGTCGTTTCTTCAGTCGATGGTAAATCTCTTCTGAGAACTACAGAAACAGGTCAAGAAAGCCTGAGCCTCGGGAAGAGTGTTGCACAAAATCTCCTTGACACTCAAGGCGGTCGTGAGTTACTAAAGAAACAATGAGTGGTTTTTTAGTTGACCGAACAATGGTCGTGACACGTGCAAAAGAACAGTCAGAATCATTGTGCGACTTCTTACGTTCAGAAGGGGCCAATGTAGTTGAATTACCTGTCATAGAAATTCAAGATCCTGCAGATGGGGGAGCGGCTTTAGAAAGCGCAGTTCAAAAAATCGAAAACTACGAATGGGTAGTAGTTACCTCTTCCAATGCTGCAGATCGATTAGCTAAAGCTTTGAATGGAATAATCCCATCCGTTTCTTTTGCAGTAGTCGGACCCCAAACTGCTCAACCCCTAATAAATGCGGGATGTTCAATAGAGCTCGCACCTAGTAAAGCAGTAGGAGATTCACTCCTATCCGAATTTCCTTCACCAGCCCAAGAAGGGAATGAGATACTTTTTGTCCGTGCAGAAAAAGTTCGCCCTCTATTGGCAGATGGGTTAAGAGATCTTGGCTGGGTAGTGGAAGAAGTAGTGGCTTATAGGAATGTACAACCAGTTATTGATCAGAATAAAGTAACCCAAGCACTCATGTCTGATGCCGTTATTTTTGCTTCTGCTTCAGCTGTTAATCGGTATACCCAATTAGTTCAAGCTCCAACGCCAGCGGTGGCTTTATGCATTGGACCAGTTACTGCTCAAGCTGCTAGAGAAAATGGATATAAGAATATTTACCAAGCAGAGGAATACTCGTTAGAAGGACTTATGTCAGTCACACAGGAGTGGGCAGCCAAGTAAATCCGTAGAATTATTCTGTGATAGAAAATCGTCCTCGACGTTTACGTAAAACGGCAGCCATTCGTCGGCTCGTCGCTGAAACTCAGTTGTCAGTTGATGACCTAGTTGCACCATTATTTGTCCGCGAAGGCATCAATACACCTGAACCAGTTCACTCATTACCTGGAGTTTTTCAACACACAAGAAAAAGCCTTTTAGAAGAAGTAAAAAAACTTCGAGATAGAGGAATCCCTGGTCTTGTTTTATTTGGAATTCCAGAGAAAAAAGATGCAAAAGGTTCAGAAGCATGGAATCCAAATGGAATAGTTCAATTAGCGCTCAACGATTTGAGGAGCGAATTAGATGACGAGATGGTCCTGATCGCAGATCTTTGTGTAGACGAATATACGGATCATGGACATTGCGGAATTGTAAAAAGTGACGGCACTGTAGACAATGACGCCACACTTGAGTTATATCAGCAGATTGCCATTGCTCAGGCTGAAGCAGGGGCTCATGTGACAGCGCCTTCGGGAATGATGGATGGTCAAGTACAAGCAATACGTGCAGCGTTAGATAGCAAAAATTTTGAAGATATTGCCATTCTTGCATATGCGGCAAAATACGCTTCAGCACTTTATGGGCCATTCCGTGACGCCGTCGATGTAGAAATTGCTGACGGAGGGGATCGAAAGGGTTACCAACAAAATCCCAAAAATGTTCGAGAAGCATTGATGGAAGTTCATCTTGATATATCTGAGGGAGCAGACATGGTTATGGTCAAACCTGCTCTTTCTTATCTTGATGTCATTTCTAAAGTACGAGCCGAAACAAATTTGCCCCTAGCCGCTTATCACGTAAGCGGAGAATACGCCATGGTAGAAGCGGCAGCTGCAAACGGATGGATAGACGGAGACTCAGTAGGGATGGAACATCTTTTATCAATCAAAAGAGCTGGAGCAGACTTCATTTTGACTTACCTCGCCTGTAGAGCAGCTGAAAATCTTCAAAAATGATTTCAAATTCTGAACTATTTTTGCGAGCCAAGCAAGTTATTCCCGGCGGAGTTAACTCCCCAGTAAGAGCTTTTGGTTCAGTTGGAGGAACACCATATTTTGTTACTCACGCTCAGGGGCCATACATATATGACATTGAAGGAAATAGTTATATCGACTATGTACAGTCATACGGCCCTGGCATTCTTGGCCATGCCCACCCTGCAGTTGTAGAGGCGATCACAAAAACTGCTGCACTAGGAACCACTTTTGGCGCCCCAACCGAAGCAGAAGTAAAACTTGCTGAAATGGTTATTGAAAGGATTCAAGGACTTGAATTAATTCGGTTTGTTTCCAGTGGAACTGAAGCAACGATGTCAGCAGTAAGACTTGCAAGAGGAGCAACTGGAAGAAATCGAATATTGAAATTTGCGGGTTGTTACCACGGCCATTCTGACGCACTCCTAGCAGCAGGAGGTAGCGGCGTAGCCAACCAGGGATTAAGTGGATGCGAAGGCGTAACTCCAGGTGCGGTAGCAGACACTGTAGTTGCCCCATATAACGTTGTACCCGAAATTGATGAGACATTTGCGGCAGTTATTGTTGAACCGGTTGCTGCAAACATGGGTTTAGTATCACCAAACTCAGGGTTTCTTGAGGCGCTCAGAAAAGTATGTGATGAAACGGGCGCACTGTTGATTTTTGACGAAGTTATTACTGGGTTTCGACTCTCTTATGGAGGGGCAGCTGAATATTTCGGAGTCAACCCAGACATTTGGTGCTTTGGGAAAGTAGTCGGTGGGGGCCTTCCTGTAGGCGCATTTGGAGCGAGAAGAGAGATAATGGAAAATATTGCACCATTAGGAGGCGTATACCAAGCAGGAACTCTCTCAGGGAACCCTCTAGCGATGGCAGCAGGTCGCGTAACCTTAGAATTTCTTGATCGTGACGCGTATAAGCAATTGACTACAACTGCTGCGCGACTTGCAGATGGATTAACTGATGTATTTTCTTCTGCCGGATTTTCTGCCCTGCTCCCACGGGTTGGTTCACTAGTAGGCCTGTTCTTTGGAGAAAAGTCACCCACAAATTTTGATGAAGCACAGGAACTTGCAGGAAATGGTGTGTACCCAAAGGTTTTTCATGCGTTGCTTCAACAAGGGGTGGCTTTTGCCCCTGGTCCTTACGAGGGCTTATTCCCAAGTCTGGTTCACACCGATGAGGTCATTGATCGAACACTTGACTTAACGGCTTCGGCACTCGAATCAATTTGATTAGGGTTTACCGTCTCTCCAATGGCTATATCGCTTCATTAAAGTTTGAGTAGAGTCATCACGATTTGTATCAATTTTTGAGGATTGCAATTCATTTGCTATTTCTTTTGCCGCTTGCTTCCCAAACTCAACTCCCCATTGATCAAAAGGATTAATTCCCAAAACCACACCAGCACTAACTGTTCGGTGTTCGTAAAGAGCAACTAACTGCCCAAGAATTGATGGGGAAAGATCAGGAGCCAGAATCACTGTAGAGGGTTTATCTCCTGGGAGGATTTTGTGAGGCAAAAGAGGGATCCCTTTTTCATCGGTGTCTTGTCCAAATGCCAGAGTTTCTGCTTGAGCAATCAGATTCGCTATAAGTTCTTGACTGGTTTCATTTGATAGTCGAGCAAAGCCGATTAAGTCCACTGGTATAGTTTCTGTGCCTTGATGCAACATTTGAAAAAAAGAATGCTGAGCATCGGTCCCACTCGCTCCGAAAACAGCAACACCACTCTTTGTTTTCAAAGATTCGCCTTCAGAAGAAACCGATTTGCCCAAACTTTCCATCATTAATTGTTGAAGATGTGAAGGAAAATAACGTAGCCGGTAGCTATAAGGAACGATAGCTAAAGAATTAGTGCCAATTATGGAATTATTCCAGACATCAATAAGGCCTAAAAGCATCGGAATGTTTCGTGTTACTTCAAGAACGTGCCGATCAATTATGTTCATACCATCAAGCATTTCTTCAAAGTTTTTACAGCCAATTGAGATCATTAATCCAAGTGCTACAGGAGAAGCAAGAGAGAATCTTCCTCCTACTGACTCCGAAAAAGAAAAGATATTTTCCTGAACAACTCCAAAAGATAAGGCCTTTTCTGGAGATGCGGTGGCAGCAAAAACTTGTGTAGTGGGGTCAGATACACCATTTGAGGAAAGCCAATTCAAAACTCGATTTGCTGCTGAAATAGTTTCGGAAGTGCTGAAAGTCTTTGAGCAAATAATGACTATTGTTGATTCTGGATCTAGTCCTTGAAGAGCATTATCTAAATCAGCAGCATCCAATCCGGAAGACCACCTCATTTCAATTTCAGGGTTTACATAATCCTGGAGTGCTTCAAAAGCCATAAATGGACCAAGATGTGACCCTCCAATGCCTAGATTGATCACTGAATTGATTACTTTTCCAGAGAACCCAAGGAGTTGTTTACTCTTTATCTTCTCTGCTAACTCGCTCATTCGATTGAACGTTTCATTTATATTTTCTGAAATGCTTCTAAGATCTTTGCCACTTTCTTCACTCAGTGGCCTGCGTAAAAAAGTGTGAAGTGCAGGCCGAGCCTCAGATAAATTAACGACTTCCCCAAAAGACATTGAATGAAAAAAACTGGTTACACCTTGTTCTTCAGCCAAATCAAAAAGAAGATCAATAGTTTCTGTATCTACTTTTTGTTTCGCTACATCAACCCATAGATCCCCGCACTCAAACCCGAGCTTCTTAGCTCTCTCCGGATCGGAATCGAACCTTTTATGAAGCGATAAATCAACTGTCGCTTCGTAATGGCGTAGCAATTCTTTCCAATTGACAGAATTTGAAGACATGTTCACACCTTCTATTCTTCCCCCGTTATATAGATTTCAGGCGTTATTTTTGATTTTAGTTATGAACTAGTCTGTCAGGAACGAGCCTCACAATGTTAGCAATCGTCTGATATGCGGCCTCTGCAAACCCTTTATCTTCATCCCGCAATAAATTTGCCATTACACGTAACGCCCATTCCATTAAAGGCTGAGATCTCATACCTATTCGAGTTAACTCACGAATAAGTACTGGGTTGCCTATAACTCGACCAAATAAACTAGCCACCCGAAAATACAAACCGTATTCATCTTCAAGCATCCCAGAATACCTAGTCAAGATTGCTGGATCATCGTGTTCAACAGCCCCAATAATGAGATTCGCAGCAAGCCTTCCGGTTTCGTAGGCATAATCAATTCCTTCACCGTTAAAAGGGTTAATAGATCCAGCAGCATCACCGACTAAAAGCCAGTTCGGTCCAGATTTCGGGCCAACAGAACCTGCCATTGGTAGTCGACCTCCAGTTGGTGGAGCAATCGGTTTATCTGGATTAATTCCCCAATACTCAGGTAATGAATGAGCGAACTCTTCAAATAAGTGACTTGTGTTAATTGACTTATAATCTCGAAAAGTTGAGAGTAAACCAATACCGACATTTATGGTTCCATTACCGACTGGGAAAATCCACCCATAGCCAGGCATAGCATTTCCATTGCGGTCCTGAATATCTAATGAACTTTCTATCCAAGGGTCGTCGTGAAGTGGACTTTCAAAATAGCCTCGAATAGCTATACCCATAGGCAGGCTCTTATCTCGGGAAGCGCCTAGAGATCTTCCGAATCTTGAATTTGCTCCATCAGCTATCACAACGTACTTTGCATATATTTCAAATTCAGATTCAGTTGCTTTATCTAATAAAACAGCTCCCTCAATCGCTCCATCTTGCCCTTCAATTGGACGTAGTGCTTCGACTCCTTGAAGAAGGCTTGCCCCTGCATTTACTGCATTCTCCGCAACAAATTGATCAAGATCACAACGGCGTACTACATATCCATGCTGTGGGTAAGTGGAATGTTCTGGCCAAGACATTTCTAAGGTTTTGCCATGCGCAAGAGCTCTTAATCCATTGAACCGGTGGTAGTCATTTAGCTTTTTTTCAAGTCCCATTTCCATAAGTTGATGAACGCCACGGGGTGGTATTCCATCTCCACATGTCTTCTCGCGTGGGAACACTTTTTTTTCAACAAAGACGGTGTCAAGACCAGATGAAGCAGCCCAAAAGGCGGCCGAAGAACCGCCAGGTCCTCCTCCTATTATCAAAAGATCGTGGATGTGTTTATTCATAAAACAATCACAAGCCCAATCTAACGACCTTGTTATTAAGGTTGTTTATCTGTGACAGATTTAACTAGTGAAACAAAGGTACTAATCTAAGCTGGCCTTAGTTCTACCTTTGTTTACTTTTACTCGCTGTGTTCAGCAACAGGGCTTAAAAGTAAATCTAAGTCTTCAATGCTTCCAGTCATGGGATCAAAATATCCAGGAAGCATCAATGAGCCATCTTCTATAGCATGCTCTAAGGCCTCTGCGAAGACCGCATCTTCTTCTGAATCACCATGGTTTGATCGCTCATAGAGAATGACACCAATGAGTTCTTCGGCAGTAAGTACATCACCCCAGCCAGGCATGCCGCCTCCGACAATTCGTCCAACAGCAGGATCACCATAAGGGTTTCCAATGCCGTACATATCAGATCCTTTTATAACCCAATCCATTTGGCTAGCAACAGAAGGGAAAACCAAAAGTAACTCACCGTCGTTGAGTGCTGGGCCACTACCACCACCACCGTTAGCGCCATGACATGAAGCGCAACGAGCAGCATAAACTTGCTCGCCTACAGCAAGGATGCCTTCAGCTTCTTCGGGGGGACGTTCAAGAGTTCCAACATAAACATAGGCCCAGAGCGGGAGGAAAAGAAGTGTGCTTGCCGCCCACCAAGGTATCTTCTTACGCTTATTCGCAGAAGAAACATAAGATGCTTCAGGCTTTGGCGGAGCTTCAACTTTCTCTTCTTGAGCTACAGGCTCAACTTTCTGATCGACAGGCGCTGCTTCAGACTTTGCCTCAGCAGGTTCTGGCGAATCAGATTTTGCACCTCGTGCTTCTTTAGATCGCTTTAAAAGATGTTCAGGTATTTCAGTCAACGTGGCCTCCAAGGCAACGGATCTGGTTTGGAACTATTAATAATAAGTACTTTCGAAAGGGTAGCGGCGGACTCACAATAAATGGCGCAATAAGTCATAGATTTTGTTAAATAGATCGACATAAATTTCTATCAGAAATTTGCCTTACTGGTATAGCCGAATCCCCGTTTTTGATGCTAGAAAAAATATCAGAGGAACTTTAAAAGAAGCACACCGCGTTCCTGCTAGTTCGGTTACGCTAGTGATTACAAAACTTTGTGCAATATTTCACTAAGTCCATTTACCAATAAAGAGGAGCTGAAACTAAATGGTAGCTTTTGTACTATCTATCATTGTTACTGCACTGCTTGCTCTTGGAATTAACTGGTACACAAAACGTTGCCCAGCAGACAAAGTTTTCACGTGGGGCGAAGCCATGCTTTTTGCGACTTACGTTTTCTTTATTTTCTGGTGGATTTATGGAGTCGTACCTCATCAATGGCTTGTCTGGGCAGACAGCGAACTTAACTGGCGACCAGATCGTCATATCGTCGGACCAAAACTTTTTTGGACAGGAGAACAAGGAGTAGTTGAATGGGCCTTACCATTTACTCTTAGTTATCTCATCATTCGTGACATTATTGCGGTCGTTATCTACATTGTTGCTTTAGGTGGAAACGTAGTTATGTGGCGGTCCTGGCAACAAAGAGGTCAAGCTAAAGATGAGCCAACTTCAACTTCAGAGTATGGACGGCCATTAATTAAAGACGGGGTGGGATCATGAGCAAAGTAGATGCTAATCCAGACCATCCAAAGTTCATTGATGACTATGTTTTACGAGAAGTTGATGCTGATTGGCTTCTAAAATCTGTAAAACCAAAACAATTCATTCATATCGATCAATCTGAATGCATCATGTGTGAAGGATGTGTAGACATCTGCCCATGGAAGTGCATTCATATGGTTACGACAGATGCAATCGCAGAATCAATAGGGACTGAAAAACCTGGAGAAGATCCAAGCGATAACGTGATTTTCACAATTGATGACGATGCATGTACAAGATGTGCGCTTTGCGTAGATCGTTGCCCAACAGGCGTTATTATTTTAGGGCGAGTTGGTGAACCCTCTCCTGAAGGGGATGGTAATCAACGCACAAGCAGTCATGGTTATGGATACGGAATGCGACTCGCATAGAAGTATTCAAAGAGTAGTTATTTAGTGTAGGGAAAGAGTTAAAAGTGGCTGAAGAAAACGGTAAAAAGCCAGCAGGGCAAGCGCTTCAAGAGCGTCTTACTCAAATGGGCGACCGTATGCAGGACTCGCAAGCTTGGTCGTCAATTTTTCGACCGGGATCAATATTCCGGAAAGGGTATAGCGACAGTCCCAGGAATCGAT
>QCKS01000036.1 GCA_003215175.1 Acidimicrobiales bacterium AG-410-I20 | reverse complement strand
GAGAAATACACTGCGCTCATTTATGAGAATCAGGTTCCAAAAGAAATTCCTGGACCTCAATGCAACTGGTGTGGGCTTCTTGAGTCTTGTTCAACAGGCAGCTCTTATCTTGAAGAGATTCTATAAAAACTATTCATCTAAATGAACGAGACGTCCTGTTGTGTATAGGAAGAACCCGGCAACGCAGAGTAGCGCTCCTGAGATTGCCGACACGGGGCGAGGCCCAAATGTTGAAATCAAGATACCTAGGAGCAAATTTGCAAATGGCATGATGCCCAGAACACCCATCAAATAAAGTGCCATTACTCGCCCTCTGACTTCATCATCTACTTGTAGTTGAACCACTGAATTGAGATTTGTAGCAGAAACTAGGTGAACTCCGCCTATTAATAACAATGCGAGAAATCCAACCCAAAATTTTGGAGCTAACGCGAAAAGAACGATTGCGAATCCATAGCCAAGTAGTGAAGCAAATTGGATGCGTGATCGAAGACCTCGCCCAGCTGTTGTAGCAACCATTGGGGCCACCAATATTCCTCCGATCCCTTGTGCTGAACTTAATACTCCGAACCAAAATGGAGAAACTTTGAAAACATCTTCAGCGAAAACAACAATTTGTTGGCTTATGGGCATAGCGAACGCTGAGATAAAACTCACAGATAAGATCGCCGTGCGAATACCAGGAGCGGCTAGAACATAGTCGATTGCTTCTTTGTATCCTTCAAAAACTTTCCCCGATACTTTGTTAGATGACTTGCCACTAATCAATAGGTCAGTGTTTATAAGTAGAAGTCCAATAGCTATAGGTAGATGCAGGACTGCTACTACGAGTAAGGCCCAGCCTGGGCCGAATGTTCCAATTATGAGACCGCCTACAGCTGGTCCTGTAGCTCGGGCGGCATTGAATTGTGTTGAGTTAAGTGCAATAGCATTTGGGAGAACAGATTTTGGTACACATTCAGCAACGAAGGCTTGCCACACCGGAAGTCTTATACCATTAATGAACCCTCCGGCACCTATTAAAGCCAGCCACACCCATGGGCTGCTTAGGCCAGAACTCCATGCAAATGCCATCACTATCGCGGTCATGGCTTGTATTCCATTGGTGACGAGCAAAATTCTTCTTCTGTCCCAATTATCTGATGCCCATCCAGAAAATGGGTTCATTAGGAGCATGGGTATTGAGCCTGCGAATGCTGATACTCCAACCCATGCAGGTGATTTTGTCAAAGCGAACATCACCCAACTACCAACAACCATGCGTATCCACCTACCGTTGTTGGTGAGGATTCCGCCGATCCAGAAGAGTCGATAATTTCTATATTTGAACGCTGGGAATCTCGTGAAAGACTCTTTAGGCTGGGGAGGCATTACACGACCTTACACCAGCGGAAAGATAAATTAGGCTTATGAGTGTTTTACAAATTGACCGTCATGAAAGCATTGCGGTACTGACTTTTAACGACCCTGAAAGAAGAAATGTTGTTTCTTCTGAAATGAACAAAGAGCTTTTAGCTGCCTTTGATGAGTTAGAGCCTGATGAAAATATTAAAGCTGTTGTTTTAACTGGATCTGGAGCAGCTTTTTGTGCTGGGGCTGTATTAGATGACCTCCTTGAAGCAGGGGAAGCCAAAGGAGGTTCCCTTCCAGACATCTACGCAGGCTTCCTTCGTGTAGCCCACTCTCCGCTCGCAATCGTCGCAGCTGTCAATGGGCCAGCAGTAGGTGCGGGAATGAATATGGTTCTTGCGTGCGACTTAGTGATCGCTGGCAAATCAGCAAAATTCGACACACGCTTTTTAGATATCGGCATTCACCCTGGAGGTGGACATACTTGGCGGCTCCGTAATATAAGCGACTTAGCAACTGCCAAAGCTATGGTGCTTTTCGGTCAAATCCTTGATGGCCAAGAAGCTGCAAAGCGAGGAATAGCGTGGGAGTGCGTTGAGGATAGTGATTTATTAGAAACTGCCATTTCTTATGCTGAACGAGCCGCAGAGTTTCCAAAAGATGTATTTGCTATAACGAAGAAGACGATGCATGAAACTGCCGCTGTAACAGAATCTGTTCAGTCTGTAGAACTTGAACTTGCTCCTCAGCAATGGACTATGCAACAGCCGGCTTTTGTCAATATGGTTGCTCGCCTAAAAGAACGCATTGAGAAAAAAGATTAACTTCTAATCCAACTTTCAATAAGTTCATCTGCTCGACGTATCCATTCTTCTGCAGTGATGGCAAACCGTAAATGATCTTCCCAGACTCCGGCTATCTCTAAATATTTTTCCGATAGTCCCTCGCATCGCAGATTCAATTTTTCAACAACTCGGCGAGATGCTGAATTTCGCGGAACGATAGATATTTGCAAACGATGTAATCCGACTTTTTCAAATGCGAACTGCATCAATAGGACTAACGATTCGGGGATGTAACCTCTGCCTGCTTGATCTGCAGCTATCCAATATCCGACATGAGCGCTTTGAAAAGCCCCTTGGATTACATTGTTTAAATTTATTTCCCCGACGAAATTCTCATCTACAAAAACGCCAAAGCCCCATCCAGTACCTAACTGTCTTTCTCTTTCGCGAGAACGGCACCTCATCTCGAAAGTGCTTTTATCTTTAGCTGGATCTTTTTGGCCAGGTGATCGAAGGGGCTCCCACTTAGTTAACCATTCATGGTTATTTATCCGAACTTTTTGCCATTCTTCAAAATCTGTTTCTCTAAGCGGACGCAAAGCAATATGTCGTCCCTTAAGAATTAAAGATTCTGCTGATGCGTCCACGGGCGTCCTCAATTTAAAAGCGATAAAACTAGTCCGTCAAGAATATCTGCTTCAGAGACCAAGCATTCTTTGAATCCAAAACTTCGCATCACCTTCACTAGAACACAAAGGCCTCCTACGATTACATCTGCTCTATCAACTTCCATGCCGGGATTATCTAAACGTTCAGTTCGAGTTTCAGTAGCAAGAGTTCTAAATACATCTTCTACGGCTTCTTTAGTGAGTTTGAAATGATGAATTTTGTCTCGGTCGTACTCTTTTAACCCTTGTTCTACGGCTGCAGCGCAAGAGACTGTGCCTGCTAACCCAACTAAAGTAGCAGCAGTCAAAGCCTCAGGGATTTCTCGCTTAACATCGTCGAGGTGTCCTTCAACAATAGACAAGCAGGATGAAAGTTCTTCTGGCAGAGGAGGATCATGTTTTATCCATTGTTCTGTGAGTCTGACACAACCAATATCACACGATATGGTTCCTTGATTTTCTTGTGAGCCAAATACAAATTCTGTAGAACCGCCACCGATGTCCATCACTAGAAACGGTCCTTGTTCTGGGTTGAGTTCTTTTGTAGCTCCGATAAATGAAAGGTTTCCTTCTTCTGTGCCTGTTAAAAGTTCGGGGCGGACTCCTATTATTTCTTCTGCCATATCAAAGAAGTCTTTTGAATTAGTTGCATCCCTTGCAGCTGAAGTCGCTGTCATACGTATTTTTTCGACTTTATACTGATCCAGCAACTGGCGATATTGCGTTAGTGCGGCACCAACACGATCCATAGCTTCTCTGCTTAAAACACCTGTTGAATCAACCCCTTGCCCGAGCCGGGTTATTTTCATGTGTCTTTCTGCAGTGGTGGTTCCATCGCCTATGAGTAGTCTCGTTGAATTGGTGCCACAATCAATTGCTGCTACGAACTCACTCATTTTTTTCCTTTAGTTGATCGTGTACCCAACGTCCGATTGGATCGTCTCCACCGGCGAGGAACCATGCATAGTGAGCATGCAGGCATTTAACTCCTTGTCGAGTTCCTCCTACCCCAGCGCTTGGTCGGTGCCCTTGATAAGAGTCTGGTATCGCTGAGTCGCGTTCTTTGGCATAGCGGAGATGAGCTTGAATTAACTCGTCTGGATCAACTTCTGCTTCAGCTTTTTTGACTCCCCCTAGTGATTCAAGTGTTCCTATTCGTGAACGAAGTTCTTCACTTACGAGCCAATAAAGTGTCGGCATTGGTTGGCCGTTCTCAAGTACGGGGTAATTTCGTATAACAACTGGGTCGCCCGAATTGTCTCGTACGACAATTTCAAATTTTCCTGATGGAGGCCGTCCGAGAAGCTCTGCTACTCTTTCATATTCTGTCTGAGTCGGAATAACCATTAAATACTTTTACTAGACAATGACGAGAATGATTACTACTACTGCTACTACGGCAACTACGAGTGGGAGTAGGCGCTTTAAAACAGGTGCGCTAGCTGTGCCGAGTAGATCAACGGCTTCAACCTCTTCAGAATCTAGAACTCTTACAGATTCTGTCACTGTCTCATTTTCAGGGATTTCTTCTCCCTCGTTTTGTATTTCTTCGACCTCGGTGCTCTGGACAATTAATTCACTCAAATTATCGGCGAATTGAGCCATGAGTTTCTTCGATATGTCTGCCATTACTCCGCGTCCAAATTGAGCTGCTTTGCCAGTGATTTTCAAATCTGTTGACACTGTTACTTCTGTTTGGTCGCCTTTTGTAACTAACTGGGCTTCAATATCTGCAGATGCATTCCCTGCGCCTCTCGTGTCCCGACCCTCGCCGCGTATAACTATCCGATAATTGTCTTCATCTTTTTCAAGAAAAGTCGCTACCCCTTTGTATTGCGCTGAGATAGGCCCTACTTTGACTTTTACGACGCCTCGGTATTCCTCTCCTTCTATTTCTTGAAGTTGAGCTCCAGGTAAACAAGGGGCAATTAGTTCCACATTTGTGAGAAATCCCCAAACTCTATCGATTGGTGCTTCTACAGAAAACTCGTTTACTAGTTCCATTTCTTTAAATCCTCTACTGTGTCTATATCATCAGGCCAGCCTCCGCAGGATACTTCAACTACAGGCAATGTGGTGCTATTTAATACATTCCTTGCGCCTTGGTCTCCGGTGGTGGGGAGTTCTTGCCAAAAATCTTTATGTATTTTAAATGGGGGTCGTCGCTTACCTTCATAAGAGGCGCACACTAATTTTCCTGGCTGTTGCAAGACTTGATTCCAAGACTCTGAATTAACAAATGGGGTGTCTCCTAAACCTATGACTAGTGACTCATGGTTCATGCTTTCTGCATAGTTAACTGCAGATTTCAATGAACTGGCTTGACCTAATTCCCAGTCTGGATTGTGTACTTCCGTATATTTTTCTGGAATTAAAGAAGTCAGATTTGCTGATCCGGTGATGACTATGAACTCATCAAAATCTGCTTCAAGTGGTGCTTCTAAAGACCAAGAAACTAAAGGCTTACCGCGAAAGGGATGAACTAATTTATGATCTGGTCCTTCCCAACGAGAGCCACTTCCCGCAGCTAATATCACTGCACCAATTGTCATGTCATCTAACCGTGAATCGGTCCGGCAGTATTTTTTAGTGCATGCATCGGTCTGCCAGTGCGTAAGGCAATGATCTCAGACACTATGGAAATAGCTGTTTCTTCTGGAGATCTTGCTCCTATGTCCATTCCGATCGGTGAACGTAGTCGGGCGATTTCTTCTTCGCTGATTCCATTTTCTTTCAAGCGAACTAAGCGATCTTCGTGCGTGCGTCGTGATCCCATGATTCCGATGTAACCAACTTGAGTTTTCAAAGAGGACAGTACTGCGGGTACATCAAATTTATTGTCGTGGGTAAGTATGCAGATCGCATCCTGAGAATTCAAAGAGGGTCCTACCTGATCTATTAGACGGTTGGGCCACTCTGCGATCACTTCGTCTGCTTGTGGGAATCTTTTTTTGGTGGCAAAGACTTCTCTCGCGTCGCACACCGTAACTCGGTAACCGAGAACTTTTGCTACTTTTACTAAAGCTCCGGTGAAATCAACTGCTCCAAAAATCAGCATTTGTGGCGGAGGAGCAAAAGATTCTATGAAAACCTGAACTGTTTCCTCTCGAGCTTCTCCGTGTTGTCCATAGTGTCGAATTCCTGATCGGCCTGCAGCTAGTTCTCCTAGAGCATCTCGAATTGCTACACGATCTAATTCTTCATTTCCGAGAGTGCCTTCTATCTCTTCATCGAATGGTTGTACAAGAATTTTTGCCCCTGTGTTTGGGCCCTCAACTAGCGTCACTAGTGCAAAGGGTTTCTCTTCCTTAAGAAGTTTCTCTAAAGATTCAAACAGTGAAGTTTCTGACATTTTTACCAATCCAATGGCTCAAGAAATAAATGTATAGTTCCGCCGCAAGTTAGACCTACTGCAAAAGCTTCGTCATCGCTGTAACCGAAAGTGACAATTTTGCGCTCTTTTGTTTTCATAATTTCTAGAGCCTCTGATACTACTGCACCTTCAACACAGCCTCCTGAGACTGAACCAGCAACTTCTCCATCTTCATTGACAGCCATAGAAGCTCCAGGTTCTCTAGGGCCTGAGCCTTCAAGGTCTACGACGCGGGCAAGAACTATCTGCTTATCCTCAGAACGCCATTTCTCTAGATCTTGGAGTATTTCTCTCATAACTTCAGGCTAGGGCTTTTCTGATTTGAAAAACTCTTATTCACTTATGACTTTTGTCAATGTTTGTAAAGATACAAGGTTGTGACCTGCGAGAAAATGGTCGATATACGGTAAGGCCGCTGACATTCCTTTCGCGAGTGGTTCATATCCAGGAGTTGCTTTTAAAGGATTTACCCAAACAATTTGATGAGATACCCGCGATAGGCGTTCCATCTGTTCTTCAAGAATTTCTGTTTCTCCTCTATCCCAGCCATCAGAAAGAATTACAACTGTTGCTCCTCTTGCCATTCCACGTATACCCCACTCGTCGTTGAATAAACGCAGGCCTTCCCCGAGTCTTGTACCGCCAGACCAATCAGGAACTGTTTGCGCGGCACGGCTTAAAGCAACATCAGGATCACGGCTTGATAATTCTCGTGTGAGGCGCGTCAAGCGCGTTCCAAGAGTGAAGGCTTCTACCTGATTTCGTCCTGCAATAGCGGCATGAACAAAGCGAATAAGAGAGCGAGCATAGGTCTCCATTGATCCGCTTACATCAAGTAGGAGAACTAGTCGCCGTGGTCTTTCTCCTGGATTCTGAAAAAAGAGTTGAATCGGATCGCCTCCGATTCGAAGCGCAGCCTTCATTGTTCTTCGTAAATCAAGGTACCTTCCATTACGGGATGTTTTTAGTCGTCGACTACGTTTATTTTGTCCATGCAAACGCAGTTGTTTCATTACTTTGTAAAGCTCTTCTAGTTCTTCTTCTGTGCATTTCGCAAAATCTTTTCCAGCTAAAATTTCAGTTCTGGAATAACGAACGTTTATAGCCTCTTCAGTGATGCCAGTTGGCTCTTCTTCTGTTTCGGGCAGTTCGCTGGGCTCATCAAATAACAATGTGAGAGGATTTAGATCTGGAACTTCTTCAAGTTGAGGGATTCCTCTGTTCCAATGCTGGTCAAATACTTGATCATAGATTTCGATGTCTTCTGGCTGTATCGCTAACGTAGCTCTACCGGACCAATACACACTTTCACGACGATTAATACCTGTCTCAGCTAGGGCTCGCCCGAATTCAAGAGTTGACCCTAAAGAGATAGAAATGCCTTTCTTCCGGAGCGTTTCAACAAACTCTACGAGGTGCCGGTCAATCGTCCGTTCGAGAGATAGAGACAAAAGTTAACCTTGACGAATTGCGGCTAAAACATCTCCGAAGCCGCGTGTTCGGACGCGCTGTTGATCTTCTCTGTATTTCAGTAAAGCCCCTAAGGTTGAATCAAGAACTTCAGGGCCTATTTCATCAGCGCCAACGGTTATTAAAGCTTCGACCCAATCAATAGTCTCTGCTACTCCAGGTGGCTTGTAGAGGTCCATGTCTCTGAGTTCTGCGGCGACTGCAGCTACATGGCGTGCTAACGCTAACGGAACATGAGGTACTCTAACTCGTAAGATTTCCACTTCTTGTTCTATACCGGGATGCTCTACCCAGTGATATAGACAGCGTCTCTTGAGCGCATCGTGGACGTCTCGTGTGCGGTTTGAAGTAATAATCACTATCGGTGGATTGTCTGCTTTTATGGTTCCAATCTCAGGAACTGTGACTGAGTAATCAGAAAGTATTTCAAGCAAGAATGCTTCAAACTCATCGTCGGCTCGATCCACTTCGTCGATGAGAAGAACAGGTGTTGCTTGG
Source organism: Acidimicrobiales bacterium AG-410-I20 (assembly GCA_003215175.1). GTDB lineage: Bacteria > Actinomycetota > Acidimicrobiia > Acidimicrobiales > MedAcidi-G1 > MedAcidi-G2B. Next base: position 6,053 of record QCKS01000036.1, on the reverse strand, counting down.
CTCTGTTCAAGTGCTCTCATAAGAGGTCGCCGAATGAGGAATCGCTCGTCGTAAATTTCATTTTCGAGGGATGAAATATCTGCACTTCCGGAAATTCCTGCTGCTTCTGAAGCTCGTAAATGAAGTAACTGTTTAGCGTAATCCCATTCATATACCGCTTGGGATGCATCGATTCCTTCATAACACTGAAGTCGAATCATTTCACAGTTAATTGAAGAAGAAAGCGCTTTAGCTACCTCAGTTTTCCCAACCCCGGCTTCTCCTTCAAGCAGTAAGGGCTTTTTTAACCGCAGGGCTAAGAAAATCGCTGTCGCTAAGCCTTCATCGGCTAAATAATCTTGCTCTCTTAAGCAAGAAACAACGTCTTCAACCGTAGAGGAATCCGAGATATTCATAACTTTAGGTTACGTGCTTTTAGCCTTTAATCAGACTCTTAACGCCCTGACTCTTCTAACCCGCGTCGTGTCAGAACTCGTGCGAGATGACGACGATAGTCAACTCCGGCATTAATATCTGCCGGTGGTTCACATCCTTCTGCTGCTAATTCTGAAGCTTCAGTTGCAGAAGCACCATTGCTAATCGCTTCTTCCACTGCGGAGGCTCTTATTGGACGTGAGTCCATGTTCACTAATCCGACACCACATGAGTCATTATTTATGACAACTGCGGAACCAACAATCGCCCAATCTTGAGCTCGACGATTGAATTTCTGAAATGACCAAGTTGATTCCGGCATTTTTGGTACTCGAACTTCAACTAGCATTTCTTCTTCGCTTAATGCTGTCTCTAGAAATCCTGTAAAGAAAGAATCTACATCCACTTGTCTTCTCCCCGAAGGGCCATCAATAACCAAGCTTCCCCCTAAGGCAATCAATGCGGCTGGGAGATCTGAAGCGGGGTCGCCGTGCGCCATTGCGCCTCCTATAGTTCCTCGGTGCCTGACTTGAGGGTCTCCTACCTCCGCTGTCGCTGCAGCTAACAGTCCCACCTGAGATTGAACGAGGTCACTATTTTCAACGTCAAAGTGTCGGGTCAAAGCACCTATTGCTAACTCTCCCCCTTCGTCTCGAATGTAGGAAAGTTCTTCAAGGCGACCTATATCAATAAGCACCGCGGGGGCTGCTAATCGATATTTCATTAAAGGTAGGAGTGAGTGACCGCCTGCGATTAATTTGGCGTCATCGCCATGTTCGGCGAGGAGGCTGAGTGCCTGTTCGGCGCTTGTTGCGCGCTCGTAATCAAAAGCGACTGGAATCATTTAGCACCTCCAACTTGGAGTACTGCTTTGACAATGTTGTGATATCCAGTGCATCGGCAAAGATTGCCTTCTAAACCTTCACGAACTTCTGCTTCTGTTGCATCAGGTTTTTCGTCCAGTAAAGAGACCGCAGCCATAACCATTCCAGGAGTGCAGTATCCGCATTGTAAGGCATGACATTCATGAAACGCCTGTTGCATCGGATGTAATGCGTCTCCGTCTGCCAAACCTTCAATTGTTGTTACTTCTTGGCCATCTGCTTGGACGGCAAGCATGGTGCAAGATTTGACGGCTTCTCCGTTTAAGTGGATGGTGCAGGCCCCACAAGAGGAAGAGTCGCAGCCTATGTTGGTGCCCGTGAGAGCTGCTTGCTCTCGAATAAAGTGGACCAGCAAAGTTCTTGGTTCAACATCATGTGAAACACTTTGACCATTAATATTTATTGTCACCTGCATATAGTTCTCCTAGTTCTTCCCTCTAAAACTGGATTACGAAATATTGACTGTAGCCGTAAATTGGCAGCAGTTCCGTATCCAATGCCATTCTTGTTTTTTATGGAGCTAACTTCTTCAATCCTCTCCACGCTAAACCACCGGCTACAAAAGACATACTTGCTAAAGCTACTAGTCCAGGCCAAGTAGTTGACCAAGCAACGTCTCCTAGGAAACCTTGACGTGATAGCTCTAAAACGTTCGTAATTGGGTTATATCTGGCTGCAATTTTGAGCCATCCGTCCATGAATGATTGCGGTACTTGGCCGACAGAAATAAATAGAGCCCCAAATGCAATTACTTGCATCAACATCAGCGATCGTTGCGTCTTCATCTTGTAAAGAATCACTAAACCAATTAGACAGAACACCACGGCGAGGAATGAAGTAGCGATATAAAGGGACAGCACGCCGATGATTCCACCAGGGACGGTCATACCTAACGCTAAAGAAAAAAAGAATACTGCTGTAGTTGGTATGAGCGCCCGAAAAGCGCTGTAACCAACTGTTCCCATTAAGAGAGGGAATCGGCTGCCTGGGGTGAGTAGGAGACGATCGAAGAACCCTTGCTCTAAATCATCGGCTGATGATCCGACTGCCCCAATTCCTGCAAATACTGCTCCTTGAAGTGCCCCATAAGGAGCCATCCAGTTATATATATTGCTCGTTCCATATCCTTCAATTCGAGTGAGCGAACTAAAAGCTCCAGTGAAACTGATTACAAGAACTACGGGCATAACAATGGTGGGAACAATAAGCACCGGGCGAGCTTTTATTCTGCGCATGCCCCTCATGCAAATAGCAGCTGCTACCTGTCTGGAATGTTTCATTTCAGAAAGCCCTGAACTCATGATGACCTCAGCATTTTTTGTAGAGATCTAATCGCTAAAGAGACTGTTACTACAGATATCAAAAGCGGAACTCCTAATGCCTGTAAAGCATCTGTTGTGGACCATCCTTGTATCACGAGCCTTCGGATGGGGTCAACGGTCCAAGTAATTGGATTGTTTTCTGCTAATGCCCGAAACCAGCCTTCCATAAGTGAGGTCGGGAAGAAGGCTGATGACATGAATATTGTTACGAAAATTAAAGGAAATGTGGCACCTACTGCTTCCTGGGATCCTGTGCGTATAGCCATGGACTGAGCTAATCCTCCTATCGCAAGCACCAGAAGCGAGGCTGTGAGGATAATAATTAACGCTCCCCCTATTCCTGCCTTTATCTGCGCTCCAAAGGCCAGAAAAATAAGAATCAAAATTATTGCTTTTCCTGCTGCAATAACTGCGGCTCCCCCAAGTCGACCCAGAAGGATTGGCACTCTTGATACCGGAGATGCCATCAATCGGTCAAAGAAGCCATCTTCAATGTCTAAAGCAAGAGCGGTTCCTGCACTTGTTGCTCCAAACGAAACTGCCTGCACAATAGATCCAGGAAGTATGAAATCAAGGAATGACCTAACTTCAGGAAATCCTGGCAGTCCAAGCGTTCGACCGAACTGACTTGAATAAACAGCAGCCATCATTAACGGAAAAATTAATCCAGGGAGAATCACTACCCATTGTCTGAACTCATTTTGTAGTGCCCGTTGAGTTAATTCGAGAGTTTGAACGCCAGCTAGACGCAAATTAGGCGAATTTTTATTCATCTGGAGTCTCTGCGCCTTCAAGTCGACGTCCAGTAGCTTCTGCGAAAACATCATCCAAACTTGGAGCGTCAAGTTCAAGATGGAGTACTTCCACTCCTTGTTTCTCTAAAGCATTAACTACTTCAGCGACTTTGGCGACACCTCCATCGAGGCCTATCGCGACTCGTCCATCGCGAGCTGGTCGATCAATACCGAACTCACTCAATACTGATTGAGCCTTATCAAGATTTTGGGGGTCAATATCGATACGAAGAGTAGGAGCCCCAATTGAAGCTTTCAGGTCTGCTGGAGAGCCTTCTCTCACTATTTTCCCATAGTCAATTATCGCTATTCGTCCTGCTAACTCGTCTGCTTCTTCCAGATACTGAGTGGTAAGAAATACTGTTGTACCAAATTCAGTGTTCAACCGTCGGACTTCTTCCCATAATGCTGTGCGGCTTGTCGGGTCAAGCCCAGTTGTTGGTTCATCAAGAAACAAAATCTTTGGTTCATGAATAAGGGAAAGCGCCAAGTCAAGTCGCCGCCTCATCCCTCCTGAATAAGTTCCTACCCGTCGATCCGCCGCGGCAGAAAGACCAACTCTTTCCAGTAACTCTTCACCCCGATCTCGCGCCGACTGGCGGGGAATCCCATGTAATACTGCTTGGAGTTTGAGTAGTTCGTGTCCAGTCATGAGAGGATCAATCGCAGCATCTTGGAGCGCTACTCCAATTACTTTGCGCACCTCTGAAGCTTGAGAAACTACGTTATAGCCACCTACAAAAGCTTGTCCGTCTGTAGGTCTCAACAAAGTTGTAAGCATGCGTACCGCTGTTGATTTTCCTGCACCATTTGGTCCTAGAAATCCGAAAACTTCACCTTCAGATACTGAAAGGTCAATTCCGTCTACTGCGACTAAATCGCCAAAAGTTCTTCTAAGACCATTTGCCTCTACAACGCTTTTCATATCAATCTTTCTAATGAGTGCCTGCACCCTGGATGGCATTCCAAATTTTTTCAGGTGTCAAAGGGACATCTAAATGCTCTATGCCTAAATAGCCGAGACCATCCATGACTGCACTCTGAACGGCTGGGGTTGATCCAATAGCTCCAGATTCTCCTATTCCTTTTACCCCCAAGGGATTATTTGGGCTGGGAGTCTCCATAGGCACCAATTCAAACGAAGGAAGTTCCGCCATAGATATGAATCCATAGTCGGCAAAATTTGTTGTTTGAAGATTGCCGTCGGAGTCATAAATCATTTCTTCATAAAGTGCTTGCGCTACTCCTTGCGCTATTCCTCCGTGGCGTTGACCTTCTACAATCATCGGGTTAATGATCCGTCCTGCGTCATCGCAGGTAATCATTCTTTCTAAGCGCACATCTCCAGTTTCTATGTCTATTTCCACTACAGCTACGTGGGTGCCAAAAGGGTAGCTGCAGAGAAGGTTTTCTCTTGTTTCTTCTGCTAGGTCTTCTGTCGTTGATGCCACATCCGCCCAAGATTTATTAATCGCCGGTGATCCTTTGACATGAAAAGATCCAGTTGCTTTATCTAAAACAATGTCATCAGCGTTAGCTTCTAGAAGATCTGCTGCTATGGAACGCGCTTTTTCGACTACTCGCTCTGACGCTTTATAAACCGAAGATCCCCCGAGTTGGGTGGAACGTGAACCCCAAGTTCCTGTTCCGTCTGTTACAACATCAGTGTCGCCTTGGATGAAATCTATGTCTTCTATGTCCATGCCGAGTTGATCAGCAGCAATCATTGAGAACGTGGTCATGTGGCTCTGCCCATGAGATAAAGCCCCTGAGTAAACTTTTGCTTTTCCTTCGGGGGTTATTTCAACTTTGCCGTATTCGCTTCCTCCCGGTGCCGGTCCAGCTGTTACTTCAACATAGGTCGCTACTCCAATACCTAGTTGTTTAGTGCTTCCTGATCGTCTTCTTTCCTCTTGCTCTTTCTTTAATTCTTCGTAATCTGCTGCTTGAAGAGCGAGGTCTAGGCTTCGTTCATATTCGCCACTGTCATACACGGTTCCCACTCCAGTGGTCGCGGGAAATGAATCGGGGGCGAGAAAGTTTTTTCTTCGTACATCTATTGGATCTAATCCTGCTTTAAGCGCCCAAAGTTCAACTGCTCGTTCAACGGTGAGAGTAGCTTCAGGTCTTCCTGCTCCACGGTAAGCCTCTGTTGGAGTGGTGTTTGTGACAACGGTTATTGCATTGTTCTCTACATTGGGAATGTCATACACCCCTACGGTCATGGGAAGTGTGAACATTGGCAGGAAAGCTCCGAGACGGGCATAAGCTCCTGAATCCACTAAGACTTCTAGTCGATAGTGAGATAGATCGCCGTCTTTGCTTCCGCCGAGAGTGAAACGATGAGTATGTGCTCTTCCTGGTCCCATGGCCAGCATGTTTTCTGTGCGAGTTTCAAACCATCTAACGGGTCTTCCAACATGTTTAGCTAGCCAGGGAAGTAGCACATCTTCTGGGTACGGCGAAATTTTTGCTCCGAATCCGCCTCCAACATCGGGAATGATTACTTGGATTCCTTCTGTTGCTTGTTCTCCGTAGAAGGAATTCAGGAGTCCTTTCACTCCTTGCGGTCCTTGATTGGATATCCAAAAAACTAGTTTGTTTCCATCCCACGCTGCCGCGGCAGAACGTACTTCTAG
>QCKS01000035.1 GCA_003215175.1 Acidimicrobiales bacterium AG-410-I20 | reverse complement strand
GGAACGGTAACTCTGGTAAAGGTAAATAATTTAGTTATTTAACTTCAGGCTTACTTTTTAGGACACCAAACATAGGGCTTAAGGACTGAGTAACTTATATTCATGGGTTCAAACGCAGAATTCGCTATTAAAAATGTTGATTTTGAAAAAACTGTTTCTAGAGCAGAACATTTAGGCCTTCGAGATTTAGCAGTTATCGCTTGGAGAGACCTTGAGGCCCCTGATTCTGGCGGGTCAGAAGAGCACTTAACTCAAGTTTCACAGCACTGGACAAACGCAGGTCTCTCAGTGAACATTAGAACCGCGGGTGTACAAGGCTTACCGGCACAAGTAGAACGTAATGGCTCAAAGGTTATAAGAAAGGGCGGGAGAGTTTCAGTTTTCCCGGGGGCTGCTTTTCAGGTGCTACGTGGCGGCTTAGGTCCAGCAGACGGAGTCATAGACGTTTTTCAAGGTATGCCATTTCTCTCCCCCTTATGGACACGCCGCCCCCGTGTGGGATTAATTCATCACTGCCATATGGGGACCTGGAGTGATTTAGCACCTATTGGTTTAGCTCAACTTGGTTATTGCATTGAAAGATTTGCAATAAGGCATATTTATCGATCAACTCCACTAGTCACTCTTTCTCCTTCTTCAGCAGAAGAAATTGTTAAGTGCATGAAAATAAAACCTGAACAGTTAAGAGTCGGACCGGTAGGCATTGATTCAGATTTCATCCCGGATACCACAAGTGGGGAAACTGAAATTCCTTTAGTCGTCGCTGGAGGGCGTTTCATGCCTCCCAAAGGGTTTGATCGAATTCCTGCAATACTTTCTTCTGTAAAAAAGAAGATTCCTGCACTACAAGCGGTAATTTTTGGTGACGGACCAGAGAAATCAAGAATTGAGTCTCAGATTCAGAAATATTCTGCTGAAGATTGGATTACCTTGCCTGGGTTTATCAGCAGAGAGAATCAGGTTTCGCTTTATCAAAAAGCCAAACTACTTATTGCTCCTTCACGTCGTGAGGGTTGGAATATGACAATTACTGAAGCGGCAGCATGTGGAACACCCGCTGTGGCCACAAAAATTCCTGGCCATCTTGATGCAGTTATGAATCAACAAACCGGTTACTTAGTGGAAAATGACTATGAAATGGCAGAGGCAATTATTGCAGGACTTTCCGACGAAAGTAAACGCATAGAGATGAGAAAAAACTCATTAGAGCACGCCCAAAAATTTCGTTGGGAACATACAGCAGCAATTATTCTTAACGCACTATGTGATGACGCAGAAAGTCGTACATGAGTTTTTTTATTAGACGATGGAAAGAAAACGTCATATTTTTGACGGCTTATATTCCGATACTGTTGATCCGGCCCGGTTCTTTAAACGCAGACATTAAGCAGTACTTACATCTTGATGCAGGCGCTCTCTTATCTAGTGCACCACAATTGTGGAATCCAGACTTTGGACTCGGAACAGTTACACACCAAAACATAGGGTATTTATTCCCATCAGGCCCCTTTTTCTGGTTAGGGCAGTCCTTCGGATTAGAAGACTGGATCACTCAACGCCTTTGGTATGGATCAATTTTGGTGATAGCTGGCTTAGGCGTTCTCTCTTTATTGAGACGACTAGCTCCAGAACATCCAAGCCATTTAACCGGAGCTCTTTTTTATATGTTGAGTCCATTTGTGCTTGGGCATATAACTGGACAGTCTGCTCTTTTACTTCCATTCGCTATTTTCCCTTGGCTGGTTTTATCAATGGCGGCGGCAGTAACAAAACAAGGGTGGCGATGGCCGGCAGTCTTCGCCTTACTGGTAACAGTTGCCGGATCTATAAACGGTAGTTCTATTTTCTTTGTAATTATTGGAGCAGTTCTTTGGGCGCCCAGCGCAGCAGTAAGTGAAGAAAAAATCTCATGGAAAAATGCAACGAAAGCTGTAGCACGAACCGGATTACTTACAGTTCTGACACAACTTTGGTGGATGGCTGCTTTAGCGGTAGGAGGATGGCACGGGTTACCCATTCTCTCCCTAACTGAGACCTTAGGTTCTACGAACAACACGACTAGCTCATTTGAGATTTTAAGGTCGCTTGGATATTGGTTCTTTTATGGTCGAGACACTGGAGGTTTATGGCTTTCAGGGCTTGCTGATCCATACATGGAGAAGTTGTGGCTGCTACTGGTTTCTTTTGGAGTGGCTGGTGTCGGTCTGATAGCCATGGCATTCGTTCGCTGGCGCCATCGAATGTATTTCGTGGTAATCACAACAGTTGGACTAGTAATTTCAATAGGTTCTTTTCACTATGCCGGAAGGTCCCTTTACGGCTTTCTTTTCAAAAAAGCAGCAGATTCATCTGATCTAATTTTCAGCCTTCGAAACACACAGAGAGCTGCACCCTTAGTAGTGCTTGGGTTAGCAGCCCTTACCGCTGCAACTGTTCAGTCATTGTGGGCAAATAAGAGAAACTTTGCTTTAACGGCAAATGCCCTGATCGTGATAATGATTGTCGTAAACCTTTACCCCTTGTGGTCTGGCTCCTTGATTGCAGAGCGCTTCCATAGAGAGGAAATTCCTGATTATTGGGATGAAGCAACAGAGGTTTTAGATGAACAGTCAGAAGAGACACGTGTTATGGAAATACCAGGAATTGATTTCGCCTCTTATAGGTGGGGTCACACTCTTGACCCAATTACACCAGGCCTAATCGAACGACCCTACTTAGCAAGAGAACTACTGCCGCACGGAGATCAGTCAGGGGCTAACTTACTTGTAGCGTTTGATCGAAGCCTCCAAGAAGGATGGTTTGAACCTGAGGCTTTACCAGAAATCGCTCGCATATTTGGAGCAGGGGATGTAGTCCTAAGAAGTGACTTAGAATACGAGCGTTACCGCACAGCGCGCCCTCAGCCACTTTGGAATATCTTAAAGAACCCTCCTGAAGGCTTATCTGAACCTCAAAAGTTTGGTGAACCTATTCCCAACGTTGCATCTGAAGCAAGATCAATGAACGATGAAATAGAGCTGGGCATACCAACAAATTCAGAACACCCACCACCTGTAGCAATATTTTCAGTTGAGTCTCCATTAGACATGGTTAGAGCAAGACCAAGCGACTCTTCTTTAATCATCTCGGGAGACGGAGAAGGAATAGTTTCATTAGCTGCAGCTGGATTACTTAACGTCCAAGAAGGACTGATCCAATACGCTGGCTCTGCAGACACAATAAATAGCACGGACCGGCTAGTCATTACTGATACAAACAGAGAGAGAGCTGAACGTTGGTACGGAATGCACGCAAATGTCGGCCACACAGAAACAGAGTCTCATCAGTACCTTTACCCGGACGCAAGTGATACAAGAATTCGCCCAGTTCAAGACGCACCTTCCACTGTGGCTGAGTACCGCGTAGAAAACAATGCAGGAGAAGAACTAGGAACAGCCCAAATTTATGCAACAGGATACGGAAATCGAATTTTTCTCAATCCGGAATTCCGACCAGTAAACGCATTTGATGGTGACCCACTCACTTCTTGGAGAATTGATGAATATGGAGAATTCGTAACCCCCCGTCTAGAACTATTACTTGATACGCCAGTTCCAATTAATCAAATTACCCTTACCCAGCCACTTGTAGGACCACAAAATCGTCGAGTAAGAACACTCGCAGTCAGTTTTGACCACGAACCAGAAACTCTCATCACACTAGGAGAAGAGTCATATGTAGAAGGAGGTCAAACAATTTATTTAGAAGAGCGAGAGTTCCAACACGCATCCTTTTATTTCATCGATGGACTTGGACCACCTGATTTAGCAGGATTCGCTGAAATTGATTTAGGTATAAAAATTAGAGAGGTTTTAAAAGTCCCCACTCAACTTCTCTCCCAAACCAATGACCTTGACCATGACATAGCAGTTCTACTAACTCGTCACCGAACAAATCCAGCAGAGCCAGTTAGACCAGATCCTGAACGCAAGATCGTTCGAGAGTTAGACCTACCGTCTGAACGAAACTGGTTCTTAGAAGCCACAATACGGCTATCAGACTGGACTCCTGACGAACTTTTGGACGAGATACTCGGAATCTCAAACTTCAACGGGCAGCAAGTTATTGCACAGTCCAGTGAAAGATTATCTGGAGACCTGAGATCAAGAGCATCAGCAGCAATAGACGGAAACCCATCAACACATTGGAGTCCAGAATTTCTTGAACAGGAAGGGAATTGGATCTCTTACACTCTTCCCAACAACATCGCATTTAATAACCTTGAACTTGAAATTGTTGCCGATGGAAGACACAGTATCCCAGTTGAGATGAAACTTTCCGTAGATGAATCAGAAGTAATTCTCAATATTCCTGATATTGAACAAGGATCAGAAATTGGTTATTCCAAAGCAGTTTTAATCGAGTTGCCTCAAACTCTAGAAGGAAATCAAATAACTCTTGAAATATTGAAAGTTCAAGAAGTAAAAACCAATAATTGGTACACAGGCCAAGACATCGTTATGCCAATTGCCATAAGCGAAATAGGTATAGATGGGCTCGAGGTCTCTCCAATGCCTTCTACCATTGATTCGGGATGTCGAAATGACCTAATTCATGTCGATGGAATACCAATACCAATTCGAATCACAGGAAAAACATCCGATGCTTTGAACGGAATCGGTCTAAAAGGAACCCTATGCGAAGAATCAATAAATCTTCCTAAAGGGCTGCATCAAATAGAAACTACCGATGGTCGCTATACAGGTTTCAATATTGATCGGCTTGTAATGTTCTCCGCTGTTGGCGGAGTTGCAGCAGAAGGATGGACAAGAACAGCAAGCCCAGTAGAAGCACAAGTAACGGTCACTAATAGCAGTCGAAGTTCACTACAAGCAGAAATCGTCAATAATAATTCACCTTTCTGGTTGGTACTTGGACAGAGCTTTAACGAAGGATGGGTTGCGACAGTAAATGGAATCAATTTAGGTTCCCCTCAATTAGTTGATGGGTTCGCCAATGGGTGGCTTGTTGACCTGCCAGAGAGTGAAGTGTTAGATGTTTCGCTTAAATGGGCCCCACAAAGAAATATCTGGATAGCACTACTAATTTCACTGCTTGGGGTTCTAATTTGCTTCTATTTGATTTATCAAGGGCGTAATGAAAAATCTCTCAATCTTTGCTTAAACACCCCACGTCTCAGTGACCCAAGAAGATCTTTCCATAATCTGCCCGTAAAGAATGCAGTTATAACATCAATACTTTTGGGACTGTTTGCGGCTTTTGTATCTACTCCTCTTGTAGGGCTAATAACTACTTGCTTTTCAATAATTTCAACCCGTTATCTAAAAGGCAGGCTTCTACTTACCGCGCTGCCCATTGTTGCCTATTCAGTTGGCGTCGCTTACATAATCTTTTTACAAATTAGATGGGAATACGAACCAGCGTTTTCGTGGCCAACTTGGGGCCGTTCCGTACATCATTTGGGATTACTCACTGTCTTGTTATTAACTTCTGATGTGGTTTTAGAAAAAGTATCTAAACGCCATATCGAATCAAGAAATAAAGAAGCTTTGTCTTGAGTTCAGTGCTTTTGATAGAGCCATATTATGGAGGGTCACATGCCGCCTGGGTTGACGGTATAAAAAATCACTCAACCCATGAAGTTATTTGCATTACCCACCCAGACGCCTACTGGCGGTGGCGGCTCCGAGGCGGAGCAGTTACTTTAGCTGAAGAAACTAAGAAGGTAATAGATAAAGTTGACGAATTTGATCTAGTGCTTGTTTCTGGAATGATCGATTTATCTACTTGGTTAGGTTTAACCCGAAAATATTTAAATGATGTTCCAGTGGTGCTTTATCTGCATGAGAACCAATTGAATTACCCAACCAAAGCAGGTGAAGAAAGAAGTGACGAATTCTCTTTAATCAATTGGAAAAGTCTGCTCGCAGCTGATGAAATTTGGTTCAATTCAGAGTTTCAACGACAAGCAATGTTTGAAGCATTACCTTCCCTCCTTCGTAAAGCCCCGGACTTTTCACATGAGCATTTAATTCCAAAGATCAAAGAGCGAACTCGAGTAGTGCCAGTAGGTGTAGACCTCAAAAAGTTCAAGAGGATTAAGAACAATCGAAGTAATCCACTAGTTCTTTGGAACCAAAGATGGGACTATGACAAAAACCCAAAAGAAATAGCCTCTTCAATTCTGGAACTTTCACGAGAAGGAATTGAATTTGATGTTGCATTAGTTGGCGAGAATGTAAGAAAAAATCCTAAAGAATTACTTGAGGTAAAGAATGAACTGGGAGCCAAAGTAGTTCAATTTGGATTTCTTCCTCACGACGAATATGTGGAGCTCCTAAATCAAACGGACATAGTCGTTAGTGCAGCAATTCATGAATTTTTTGGCATAGCGATTGTAGAAGCAGTTGCAGCAGGAGCATTTCCAATACTTCCAAATCATCAAAATTATCCGGAACTAATTCCAGAGAAGTGGCACAAATCAGTTCTCTACCCGCCAGGACAATTAGTTGAGCGTCTCCGTGAGGTATTGCTTAATTTAAATACATGGCGTCCATTGGTGGAAGGTTTAGATGAAGAGATGCGAAAGTACGAATGGGCAATCATCATCAAATATTATGATTCCCTTATAGAAACAGTAATTAGCGAGTACGGTCATAAATTATGAAGTTCCCTATTTCTGGAGTGCTTGTAGGACACTGGACAGATTCAGTGGCTAAAACTGGTTGTACAGCAATTCTCTTTCCACCTGGGACTGTTGCTTCCGGAGAGGTAAGAGGTGGCGCCCCAGCGACAAGAGAATTTTCTCTACTTTCTCCTGAGAGGCTGGTAGAAAACATTCATGCAGTCTTACTTACTGGGGGATCAGCATTTGGATTGGCGGCTGCAGACGGAGTGGTTAACTACTTAGAAGAAAAAAATGTAGGTTTTCCTACTCCTGCGGGTCCAGTTCCTATTGTTGTAGCTATGGGGCTGTATGACCTGTTAGAAGGGGATAGTACAGTTCGACCCGGTTTCAACGAAGGAAGAATCGCAGCTAGTGAAGCATGTGAAGAGATGTCATTGGGCCAAGTTGGGGCAGGAACAGGTGCTTCATTGGGTAAATGGCAGAGTCGTGAAAGTAAAAGACCAGGTGGAATTGGTTTAGGAGTTGCAGAAAAAGACGGAGTCAAAGTAGCAGCAATAGCAGCTGTAAATGCATTAGGTGACATAGATGATGGGGCTTCTGGTAAGGCCGTTGCTGCTGGTGAGTTCACGAACTGGCCTGAGAACCCTTCCCGGTCAGCTTTCTCTTCAGGTACGAACACCACTTTGGTAGCTGTAGTAACCAATGCGCAACTGTCAAAAACAGATTGCTATTTAATGTCACAGTCTGGTCATGATGGTTTAGCTCGTTCTCTTTTTCCTCCTCATACTTCCTCAGACGGAGATGCAGTAGTCGCAGCTGCAACTGGAGAAGTGCCGGTTTCTTCTTTGGATATTGTTCGTGCACTGACTGTTGCTTCTGTGGAACAAGCTGTTCGTACATCTTGTTGAAAGCCAACGGTAATCTCGGTGACTAAGCGGACGTTAAAAGATCTTTCACACCATGTCTCACAGTGCGTTGAGTGCGGACTAGCTGAAAGTCGCACACAAGTAGTTTTTGGTTCGGGTAATCCAAATGCAGACTATTTCTTTATAGGAGAAGGACCTGGAGCCAAAGAAGATTTAGAAGGTGAACCATTTATAGGACGTTCCGGAAAACTATTGAGTCGCCTCATCGGAGAAGAACTAAAAATTGATAGATCTCAGTGTTATATAGCAAATGTAGTTAAATGTAGACCGCCAAATAATCGAAACCCGAAATCAATAGAGATATCAACTTGTAAACCATATTTAGATGAACAAATTCAACTTGTTAACCCCGTAGTAATTATCCCATTGGGCAACTTTGCTTCAAGATTACTTTTGAATACAAAAGAAGGAATTACGAATTTACGTGGGGAAAGGTACTCTTATAAGCAGCATTACCTTGTTCCGACATTTCATCCCGCAGCAGCTTTAAGAGGAAATCCGGACGCATTAAAAAATATGAGGTTAGATTTTCAACTTGCGTATTCAATAGTTTCTGGGAACTTGAAATGATACAAATAACAACAAAATCAGTTGAAGAAACGAAAGAGTTTGGAGCTGAATTAGCCAAGGTAGTTAATCCAGGAGACTTAATTCTTTTATGTGGAGACTTAGGGGCCGGTAAAACATCTTTCACTCAAGGATTTGGGCTGGCACTAGGGGCTACTTGTCCAATTACTTCTCCAACATTTACTCTTGCGAATTGTTATGAAGGGGATCTAGTTATTAACCATCTGGATGTTTACCGACTAACACATATAGAAGAAACTCGTGATCTTGGGCTGCATGAACTGATTGATGATCAATCAGTGACGCTTATTGAATGGGGAGATGTCATTGCAGGCGCCTTACCGTGCGGATATTTAGAGATTCGTTTTAATTTAGGTGAAACTAGTGAAGAGAGAAATGTGCACCTTCAGATCGTTGGGTCCGAGTGGGAAGATCGAATTGAGTCAATAGAAGCAATCAAGGAGAAAATGTGCTGATTCTTGGAATAGAAAGCGCTGGATCACAAATAGGTTGCGCTATTGGTGGACACGAAGGAGTCTTAGCCTCAGCACACACCGGAAAGGGTCGTCAACACGCTGAATCTCTTGCTCCACAAATTGATTTTGTTCGACAACAAGCAGGCATTGAGTTTAGTGAACTTGGAGCAGTGGCCGTAGATGTAGGTCCCGGACTATACACCGGTCTCCGGGTTGGGATTTCTTCGGCGACTACTATCGCCCATGCTTTAGGTATACCAATGATCGGCATACCCAGTTTAGATTTGTTGGCTTTTCCAGCTCGATGGACGAGCAGATTAATAGTCGCAGCTCTTGATGCGCGGCGCGGAGAACTGTTTACCGCTCTTTTCCGTAAAGTTCCAGGGGGGATACAACGCATTCGTGACCCGCAAGTAAATACTCCGCAAGAACTATCAGCTGAACTAATGATGCTGGAAGAACCAGCACTTCTAGTTGGAGACGGGGCACTCCGTTACCAAGAAGTCTTTTCTTCTATCCGAAGGGTTGAAATGGCAGAACAAGGGCTTGCTAATCCAAGTGCCCGTTCTTTAGTCCAGTTAGCTCATGCGCTAGCTCTTCGAGAAGAGTTTGTTCAATCATGGGACATAAAACCGATTTACCTCCGACAACCCGACGCTGAAATCAACTGGAAGACCCGAGAAGAAGAATCTTGACGTTAGAAGAAACTGGTTCAAAATTTCGTTTGATGCAAGAGAAAGACCTTGCTGGAGTAATGGAAATTAATGATTTGGTTTATAAAACTACTTGGTCCGCAAGTTTCTTACGTCAACAACTCCGTCAAAAAGAATCACGATTAAATATCGTTTTCGAACTACAAGAAAAAATTCTTGGCCATGGAGCATTGATGAAAGTTGTTGATGAGGCCCACATAATTTCCCTAGCAGTGCATCCCTCACATCATAAAACTGGAATTGGATCATCACTTTTAACCGTCCTATGTCAAGAAGCAGTAAAAATGGGAATGAAATCAATGACCCTAGAGGTAAGAGCAAGCAATGATCCGGCGATAAAGCTTTATAAAAAATTTGGTTTCGCGCCTGTTGGATTTAGAACAAACTATTACAGTGACACAGGAGAAGACGCACTCATCATGTGGATTCACGACATAGACAATCCAGAATTTTTGACGAAAATAAAAACTAAGAAACGTATAGAAGGCGATCTATGAGCAATTTGATTTTAGGAATTGAAACTTCGTGCGATGAAACCGCTGCAGCTGTAGTTGAAGGCGCGCAAACAGTTAGATCCTCAGTTGTTAGTAGCCAAATTGACTTACATGCACGTTTCGGGGGAGTTGTACCAGAAGTTGCTAGCCGCGCTCATCTTGATCTCATGATTCCAGTGGTAGCTGAATCATTGGTTTCAGCCGGAGTAGAAGCACCAGAAGTTGATGCAGTAGCTGCTACGACAGGCCCCGGCCTTGTAGGTTCGCTTCTTGTAGGGGTAACAGCAGCAAAATCCCTATCACTAGTTTGGGATGTGCCTTTTGTATCAGTAAATCATCTTGAAGCCCACCTTTATGCGTCTTTCTTAGAGGAACCAGATTTAGAATTTCCTCTCGTCGTGCTCCTCGTATCTGGTGGGCACACAATGCTGGTTCTGATGGAAGGACATGGACGTTATCGAGTCTTAGGTTCGACTCTTGATGACGCCGCTGGTGAAGCGTTTGATAAAGTCGCCCGCTATTTAGGTTTGGAATATCCAGGTGGTCCCGCTATTGATGCTTTAGCAGTCGAAGGCGATCCAAATGCTTTCAACTATCCAAGATCTCTAGTTCAAGAAAATCCTGACACGATGGCTGAAGACCGAAAACTCGCGTTTTCTTTTTCAGGATTAAAAACTTCAGTTATTAACCATGTTCGAAACAACCCTGATGTTTCTACCGCTGATGTAGTTGCTTCATTCCAAGAAGCTGTCGTAGATACTTTGGTGACAAAAGCAAAATGGGCAGCGGCAATTACTGGGGCAAAAGGACTATGTCTCGGTGGAGGTGTTGCCGCTAACTCCAGGCTGCGTGAACGATTTCTTGATATGTGCATAGAAATTGGAGTGCAACCGTTTATACCATCACGGTCAATGTGCACAGACAATGCAGCAATGGTAGCTGCGGCAGGGTGGTGGTGTCTTCAGATTGACGGCTCAAGCCCATTAAATGTTGGAGCTAACCCAAATTGGGGGCTTCCAGAACGAATTTAATTCATAATAAAACGCTGTCTAAAGAGTTGTGAGTTAAGGGAAAAAGTGCGTAGAGTTAGCAGTCGCCCATTAAGACTGCCAATCATTTTTTAATTCACAATGAATTGAAAAACACAGTTAAAAAAGGAAAATTGGATGAATATTCAACCTCTAGAGGATCGCATTGTGGTCCGACCAAGTGAATCCGAGGAAACCACAGCTAGCGGCTTGGTTATCCCCGATACTGCAAAAGAAAAGCCTCAACAAGGCGAAGTACTTGCAGTAGGACCAGGACGCCGATCAGAACAGACAGGCGAACTTGTCCCAATGGATGTTTCCGTTGGAGACACCGTTGTTTATAGCAAATATGGTGGCACAGAAATCAGTAGCGCGGGAGAAGACTTGTTGATTCTCAACGCTCGTGATGTGCTTGCCACAATAAAGTAGGCCGCAATGACAAAGATTTTAAAATTTGATGAAGAAGCGCGCCGCGGACTAGAAGCAGGTGTAAACAAGTTGGCGGATGCCGTCAAAGTAACACTTGGACCACGTGGCCGTAATGTTGTAATCGACAAAAAATTTGGTGCCCCAACCATCACTAATGATGGTGTATCAATTGCACGAGAAATTGAACTAGAAGATGCTTTCGAGAACATGGGAGCACAACTAGTAAAAGAAGTTGCAACAAAAACAAACGATATTGCAGGTGACGGAACCACTACGGCAACCGTTCTCGCTCAAGCCCTTGTTCACGAAGGGCTACGAAATGTTGCTGCAGGAGCAAACCCAATGGATCTCAAGCGAGGCATTGAAAAAGCAACTAAAGCAGCAGTCGATTCAATAGCAGGGCAAGCTGTTCAAGTTGACGACTCAAAAGAACAAATTGCCAATGTTGCTTCAATTTCTGCAGCAGATACAACAATCGGTCAAGTCATCGCAGATGCAATAGACAAAGTAGGTAAAGACGGAGTAGTCACAGTAGAAGAATCCAACACCTTTGGTATGGATCTTGACTTCGTTGAGGGAATGCAATTTGATAAAGGCTATCTCTCCCCTTATTTCGTTACCGATCCAGAGCGTCAAGAAGCAATTCTTGAAGAACCTTACATACTCTTCAACCAAGGAAAGATCAGTTCAGTTCAAGATCTTCTACCGGTATTAGAAAAAGTTATGCAATCAGGTCGTCCGTTGCTCATTATTGCTGAAGATGTAGAAGGCGAAGCCCTCGCCACTTTGGTAGTAAATAAGATTCGTGGCACCTTCAATTCAGTTGCAATCAAAGCCCCTGGATTTGGTGAACGACGCAAAGCAATGCTTCAAGACATGGCGATTCTCACCAGTGGACAAGTAATAGCCGAAGAAGTCGGTTTGAAACTTGATGGTGTAACTATTGACATGATGGGCACAGCCCGCAAAGTGGTCGTAACCAAAGACGAGACCACCATTGTTGAAGGTGCTGGAGAAAGCAATGAAGTTGAAGGCCGTATTTCACAAATCAAGCGTGAAATAGAGGAAACCGATTCTGATTGGGATCGTGAAAAACTTCAAGAACGTTTAGCCAAACTTGCCGGCGGTGTCGCAGTAGTTCAAGTAGGAGCTGCCACAGAAGTTGAATTAAAAGAGAAAAAGCATCGAATCGAAGATGCACTCTCAGCAACTCGTGCTGCTATTGAAGAAGGAGTTGTAGCTGGTGGAGGAACTGCCTTGCTTCGCTCTCGTCAAGCAGTACAAGAAGTTGTAGATTCTCTTTCTGGCGATGAAGCTACAGGAGCACGTATCGTTTACGCATCCTTAGAAGCCCCTGCTCGTCTCATAGCAGACAACGCAGGTCTTGAAGGAGCAGTTATGGTACGCGAAATTGAATCAGCTTCAGGTGCAACTGGTCTGAACGCGGCAACTGGAGAAATGGTTGACCTCATAAAAGAGGGAGTAATTGACCCAGCTAAAGTAACCCGCGCAGGTTTACAAAACGCTGCTTCAATAGCGGCACTCTTGTTAACCACAGAGTCTGTGGTTGCTGATAAACCAGAACCTGCTCCACCTATGCCTCCAGGAGGAATGGATCCTATGGGCGGCATGGGCGGCATGATGTAACCCGAAATTAAGGGAAAAACTATTCGGAGCCGAGCCTTAGGGCTCGGCTCCTGTAGTTTTCATTATGAAAGACTGAGAAATGAATAAAGAAGAAATGCTCAACAATCGCGGAGGACCTCAAATTATTCCCCGTCCAGAAAAATGGTGGATTGGCAATCCTTCACCCTGGTCAAACGCAGTAGATAAAAAGTTGACGCTCGAGCAAGTCATACAAGCAGTTGAAAAGCACACACCAAATTCAATAGAAAAAGAAGATCTCGAAGAATACACGCAAGAAGCCGGCGTCCTCGTAGCCCTATATGAAGAAAATAACTCGGTTTATGTCGTCCTCACCCGAAGATCCCCCCATTTATCCACACATGCTCACCAAGTAAGTTTTCCAGGAGGGCACCAAGAAGAAAAAGACTCAGATCTGTGGGTCACCGCGCTCAGAGAAGCATACGAAGAAACAAAACTTGACTCTTCTCTCCCGAAAATGATTGGGGAACTAGACCCAATTGTCACCGTAGGAAGCGGGACCCTAATACACCCCTTTGTTGCTCTGCTCCCGAATCGGCCTGAACTCACCGCCAACTCTGATGAAGTAGAAGCAATACGCCATGTAGATCTCGCAGAACTCCTAGAAGAAGAGACGTGGAGAGAAGAATATTGGGAAAGAAACGGTCAATCTCAAGCCATAACTTTCTTTGAGATTCCAGACGAAACCATTTGGGGAGCAACAGCAAATATTCTTCGACAGTTACTAACTTTAGGATTAGGAATTGTCTGAACTTTCTCCCCCTAGAATCTCTTTATGACTCAATCTGAAGACAAACCAGTTCACATGTCACCTGAAGAGTTTCGGGCTGCTGGATATGCTGCGATTGACTGGCTTGTTGACTATCTAAAAGAGATTGAAGAGAGACCAATAACTTCAGATGTGAAACCAGGAGGAATTCGATCAGCTCTACCTGAACATGCACCCGAAACTGGAGAATCGTTTCAAGAATTACTTGCTGATATGGACAGCATTATTGCGCCTGGGATTACCCAATGGCAGCATCCAGGTTTTTACGGTTACTTTCCTGCCAATTCTTCACCACCCGCCGTTTTAGGCGACCTACTCTCTACCGGTTTAGGGGTAAATGGAATGCTATGGGCCACCAGCCCAGCAGCTACAGAACTTGAAACTCACGTTCTCGATTGGCTCGTGGAACTATGCGGAATACCCAAACGGTTCCATTCAAGCGGACCAGGCGGGGGAGTGATTCAAGATTCGGCATCATCAGCAACGCTATGCGCCATCTTGGCAGCCAGGCACCGAGTAAACATACCTGACGAAATTACGAAGTTACGTGCTTACGTATCAAACCAAGCACACTCATCGGCAGAAAAAGGGTTGTTAGTAGCAGGAATCACCCGCCAAAACATTCGTTTAATC
>QCKS01000034.1 GCA_003215175.1 Acidimicrobiales bacterium AG-410-I20 | reverse complement strand
CTGCGGAAGAAATACTTATTGATGGAGTTGTTTCGGCTAACGCACAAGGTGGAACACTTGTGGCCATGCGACCAGATACAGGGGAAATAGTTGCTTCGGCTACTGTAAGTCGCACTCTTGAAGGTGAAGTCACTATTTCTTCAGATAATAGATCAGTCACTTGGGCATATGAGCCAGGTTCAATTATGAAGCCGCTTACATTTGCTGGGGTTCTTGAAGAAAAAGTCGCTGGACCTTCTTCTTTGCGTGAAGTGCCAAATGCTATTGCAATTTGGGAAGACATATTTAGGGATTCTTTTGCTCATGAAAAAGAAAATTGGAGCGTAACTGAGATTTTAAGACGATCTTCAAATGTAGGAACGATTCTTTGGGCTCAAGATTTAGGCGAAAGCCGCTTGTATGACATGCTGGTTGATTTTGGGTTGGGTTTAAGAACTGGTCTTGACTTGCCGGGAGAAACACGCGGGTCTCTTCCTGAAGAAAAAAAATGGTCTGGGACTTCGCTTCCGACGATTTCAATAGGTCAAGGAGTGGCGACCACCCCTATGCAAATGCTTGTGGCATACTCGTCAATTGCGAACGGAGGAGTGCGACCAGCGCCTTCACTTGTATTGGGAACACGTGATAACGATGGAGTGTTTGAATTAATGCCATCTGGAACACCAGAGAGAATTTTCTCTTCGGAAACAGCGGATTTACTTACCCTGATGATGGAAGAAGTAGTGAGTGATGGAACGGGAGTTCAGGCGCAAGTCCCTGGGTATCGAGTGGCTGGGAAAACTGGAACGGCATGGAAACCTCTTCCTGATGGCGGTTATGGTGAAGAAACCGGTGAGATGAAATATGTTGCGAGTTTCGCCGGGTTCTTACCAGCGGATCAGCCCGAGTTGGCGATTATCGTTGTCATTGACGAACCAGTTGGTGCAATCTATTCAGGTGGTAGAGCTGCTGCTCCAATTTTTGCAGAGTTTGCACAGTTTGCGGTTCGTCAATTAAGGATCCCTTCTGAGGTAGAGCGTCTTGGCTTGGAGCAACCTGGACGTGTGATAGCAACCACTCCGGCTCAAGCGAAGGCAATTGCTGAAGCCGAAGCGGCAGCGGCAGAGGCAGCGGCAGAGGCAGCAGCAGAGGAGTTAGAAGAAATTACAGCTCCTCCAGCGGATTAATATGAGGCTTTCAGAACTACTTGAGGGTGTGGGGTTAAGGTCTGAAAAGTTTTTAGTTGATCCAGAAATTCAGCGAGTGGTACATGACTCTCGAATAGCTCAGAAAGGGGATCTCTTTTGCTGTATTCCTGGCCTCGAATATGATGGCCATGACTTTGTTTCAGATGCAGTTGAAGCAGGTGCATCAGCAGTGGTTTCAGAGAGACCTTTGAATATAGAAATTCCTTTAGTTAGAACTGAGTCTGCTCGCCAGTCACTTGCTCAGTTGAGTTCTTTTCATGCTGGAAACCCCAGTAGAGATTTAAAAATCGTTGGTGTAACTGGAACTAATGGTAAAACAAGCGTTGTTCATCTTTTAGAACAAATTTTAAGTAACTCTGGTCACTCTGTGAGATCTTCTGGAACTCTGACGGGTGAGCGAACAACTCCAGAAGCTCCCGAACTTCAAAATCAGTTTTCCACGTGGCATGGCCAAGGAATAGAGAATGTTGCAATGGAGGTGTCTTCACATGCGCTAGAGCAATTCAGAGTTGACGGCACAGAGTTTGAAGCAGTCGCATTTACTAATCTTTCGCGTGACCATCTTGACTATCACAGATCACTAGAAGAATATTACAAAGCAAAAGAACGCTTATTTAGCAATAATTTTTCCTCAAAAGCTGTTGTCGTAATTGGTCAAGAGTTTGGTGACAGAATTGCAGCAACGGCACTAAATAATGGCCTAGAAGTAATTGGCATAAATCCCAAAGAAAGTCTTATTCAAGATAAATGGCGCGGTCATGAAATCAGAATTCCATTTGAAGCGGACTTTATGGTTCTCAATACCTTAGTTGCAGCTGAATTGGCTTTAGTTCTAGGAGTAGGTGCTACTGAAATAGTTAGAGAGATCGAGAAGCTGGTACCTGTCCCCGGACGATTCGAGATGATAACAAAAGATTTCATTCCAACGGTAATCATTGATTATGCCCACACTCCGGAAGCTTTGGAGGCTACTTTAATGTCAGCCAGAAAATTAAAGGGGAAGGGTGACTTAATTGTTGTTTTTGGATGCGGCGGAGAAAGAGACAAAGGTAAAAGGCCTTTGATGGGGAAAGTAGCTGAAGATGGCGCCGATTTTTGCGTAGTAACTTCTGATAACCCTCGAGAAGAACCAGCAATGAACATCATTGAGGAAATCTTAAGTGGACTAGAAAACAATGATTTTCTTGTTGAAGCAAATCGAAAAGATGCGATTGAGTTGGCTTTGAGACGCGCCAACAAAAATGATGTGATCGTCATTGCGGGTAAAGGACATGAAACCACTCAAGAGATTTCAGGAAGACTTTTAGACTTCAATGATAGGGAAGTCGCAGAGGGCCTTATTTCAGAGATATTTAGAGATGAGGATTGAATAAGTGATTGGTTTACTGATAGCCGCAGCAATCGCAATGCTTGTCTCACTTTTTGGTACACGCCTACTCATAATTACTCTTACAAAACTTCGTATTGGGCAGCCTATTAGAGATGATGGGCCTCAAGGGCATGCTACGAAAGCCGGTACGCCGACCATGGGTGGATTAGCAATTGTGGTGGGTGCATCCATTGGTTATGCAATTAGCAATCTATATCGCGGTATATACACCAGAACAGGCATATTCGTTATGGTTGCAATCATTGGAGGCGGTTTAGTTGGCTTTCTTGATGACTGGATCAAAGTTGTCCGTGAAAGAAATTTAGGATTAAACAAGAGCACAAAGATGCTCGGCTTGTTGTTAGTTGCCCTAACTTTTAGCCTTCTAATGGTTAACTTCACATCTGTACAGACAACTCTTTCTTTCGTGAGGTTCAATCAACCAGGTCTTGAGTTAGGTAAAACCATTTGGGTTATTTGGGCTGTCTTATTGATAGTTGGTTCTTCCAATGCGGTCAATCTCACTGATGGACTAGATGGTCTTGCTGCGGGTGCAGCAACTTTTGGATTCTCCGCATTTGTATTTATTGGATTCTGGCAATTCCGAAATTTTGACACTTATGAAGTTGCTCATGCACTAGATATTTCAATTGTGGCGGCTGCAATGGCGGGGGGTTGTATCGGCTTCCTCTGGTGGAATGCTGCGCCTGCACGCATATTTATGGGTGATACAGGTTCCTTGGCTATTGGCACCGGCTTAGCTTCTCTTGCTTTAGCTACAAGTACTCATTTGCTTTTACCTATTATTGCTGGTTTATTTGTTGCCGAAACACTTTCTGTCATTTTACAAGTCGGCAGTTTCCGCCTTTTTAAAGGTAAAAGAATTTTGCGGATGGCTCCAGTACATCATCATTTTGAATTAGGGGGATGGCCTGAAACGACAGTAATCGTAAGATTTTGGATTATTTCTGGCCTATGTACAGCGGTTGGACTCGGTCTCTTTTACGCAGATTCTATTCGTGCGGGTGTAACAGGATGACTGACACTTCTGGCAAGACAGTTGTGCTCGGCTTTGGAATTACCGGCCGTGCTGTAGTCAAAGCATTAGTTTCTCGTCATAAGAGTGTTTGTGTAGTAGAGGAACGCTTCACAGAAAAATCTAAGAAAGAAGCTTTAGAGTCTGGAGCGGAAGTGGTTGATGCAACCACCGATGATTTTCATTGGGGCGATCTTCTTAAGGGCTGCGATCAAATCATCCTAAGTCCAGGTGTAAGAGATTCGCATCAAGTTTTTGATTCTGCGAAAGATCATGGAGTACCAATTCTTGATGAATTTGATTTAGCAAGAGAGTGGGATGATCGCCCTTGTGCAGCTATCACTGGAACTAATGGAAAAACCACTGTCGTCTCTTTAGTCGTAGCAATGTTAAATGAGTCCGGAATTCGGTCAGAGGCAGCAGGCAACACTGAAATTCCCCTTGTTGAGGCAATAGAAGACACGTCAATTGAACGCTTTGTGCTTGAGTCCTCTTCCTTTCGTTTAGCACACTCATTAGATTTTTCAGCATCTCCCGCGGCATGGCTGAATTTTGCTCCAGATCATCTAGATATACATGATGACTTGGAAGCTTATGAAAAAGCTAAGTTGAAAATATGGGATGGAATAGGTGATCCTGCTGAAGCTATAGCAAATCTCTCAGATCCTGTAGTTGCTAGTCATGCGCCGAAAGGATGTACTAGCTTTGGAACAGATCAATCTAATGTCCGGATCAAAGATGGCTTTCTCGTCTTTGAAAATGAAGAAGTTATCCAATTAGATCGGATTAAAAGAAGTCTTCCGCATGATTTAGAGAATGCACAAGCAGCAGTGGCAGTTGCCCTCCGTTCAGGAGCCAATTTGAAGGCGTGTGCGAACGTGCTATCAGAGTTTTCGGGATTGCCTCATCGAATGGAGTTCATCGGAACACAGAATGGTGTTCAGTTCGTTAATGACAGTAAAGCTACGACGCCACATGCAACAATTAGTTCAATGCGGGCAGTCTCACAAGTAACACTAATTGCTGGAGGAAAAAATAAGGGTATCGACTTAAAAGTGTTAAGAAATTTGAGGCCTGAGAATGTGGTAGCAATAGGGGAGGCTTCAGAAGAAATCCAAGAAATTTTTCAAAATATCTGCGACGTTAAACAAGTATCTACTATGCGTGAAGCCCTAGAGGTTTCAGTTTCAATAACTAGAAGTGGTGGGACGATCTTGCTTTCTCCAAGTTGTAGTTCATTCGACTGGTACAGTTCCTACGCAGAACGCGGAGACGATTTTCGCTCTCTTGTTCATGAATACATAGGTGGGAACCAAAGTGGTTAGTTCTTTGAGGGACCGTTTGGGAAAGGGTTTACCGCAACCTAAAAAAGCCCCAGGAAGCAGCAATACGAGATTCTTAATACTTGGAACTGCTGGGATCGTTCTCTGCATGCTGGGCATTCTCATGGTTTTTTCGGCCTCATCAGTAAATGATCTCGAAACCTACGACAGTGCATGGCATCATATTCGCAGGCAAGTTGTTTGGTTCCTGCTTGGCTTAAGTGCCTGCATTTTTCTGATACGGATTGATTATCATCGCTTGCGTTCACTCTCCCAAGTTTCAGTATGGATCAGTGGAGGACTTCTCCTACTTGTGTTTATCCCAGAAATAGGGATCAAAGTAGGTGGAGCATCTCGATGGATAGCAGTTGGCCCGTTAACAGTTCAGCCATCTGAAATCACAAAGTTAGCTATCATCTTGTTTTCGGCCGATCTCTTATCTAGAAAAGGCCAAGAGTTGTCCATAACTAAGTATCCACTGAAGACAGTACTTCTCGTCACTACTGGTATTTCTGCACTTCTTGTACTTGAGCCAGATTATGGAACGACATTGATTTTCTTATCAATAGTTGGCGCCATAATTATTTTCGCAGGCACTCAGATGCGCAAAGTAATGCAGTTGATTGGAGTTGGACTATTCAGCGCAGCATCAGTGGGGATGTTGGCCTCATATCGTCGGGAACGACTGTTTGGACTTCTAAACCCTTGGGAAGATCCACAAGATCTAGGATGGCAAACTATTCAGTCAGGAGCTGCGATCGCTAACGGCGGAATAAGCGGCGTTGGTCTAGGAGAAAGTAGAGCTAAATGGGGCTGGTTACCAGAAGCACATACAGATTTCATTTATGCAATCATTTCTGAAGAAATAGGTTTCATTGGATCTTTCTTGGTTATCGCTTTATACATGATTATTGGGTTTACTGGTTTATCAACTGCACTTAAAGCGCCAGACGTGTTTGGAAGGTTATTGGCAGCAGGAATAACTCTTTGGATTATGTCCCAAGCGTTTGTGAACATTGCAGCAGTTTTAGGACTATTTCCAATAACCGGTATAACTCTTCCATTTCTTTCTTTTGGAGGGAATTCACTGTTATGGACGCTCTCGGCTTACGGAATACTCCTTAACATTGCTCGGCAAACCGCATGAAAAAAAATAAGGCATGGGAAGTAATAATTTCTGGTGGGGGAACCGCCGGGCATCTTATGCCGGGAATATCAGTCGCTAAAGCGTTAGTGACGCAAAGAGTAGTTAGCGCTTCTGAGAAAGTCCACTTTGTTGGAAGCCGACGTGAGATTGAAAAAAAGCTGGTTTCCGAAGCTGGCTTTACTATTACTCGACTACCAGGAGAAGGAATTCAACGTAATTGGAGTTTGAAGAACCTTAGAGCCATTTATGCCTTATTTATAGCTACAAATAAGGCATTGTTCTTACTGCTCAGAAAGAGGCCAAAAATAGTCATCTCCTTGGGAGGCTATGCCAGCGCACCGTACACTATTGCGGCCATCCTGTTAAGGGTGCCGTTTATCTTGATGGAGCAAAATGCAGTTCCGGGTCTCGTCAATAAGATCTTTGCCCGTTTTGCAAAAGCAAGTGTTGTGGCATTTGATGGTACGGGATTAGCTAAATCAGTTAATTTAGGAAACCCAGTTCGTGAAGAATTTATTTCGTTAACAGAAGGAATTGATCGCGAGAGAGTAAGAAATGATCTTGGTGTAAATGAGGAGATACTCATACTTGCTTTTGGAGGATCGTTAGGCGCTCAACAAATCAATAGGGCTGTCAAGGAGTTCGTAGAATCTTGGGAATCAGACAGTTTGATAGTTCATCATGTGATCGGAGAAAGAGATTTTGAAGAAGATATGTTCAAGGCTTCTCAACCGAGTCCTCGTATAGATTACCGGCCAGTTAAGTATGAAGATGAAATGCCGAAGATCATGGTGTGTGCAGACTTGGTGATTTGTCGAGCGGGAGCAACGACAGTGGCAGAAATTTCGCTTGTGGGACTTCCTGCGATACTGGTCCCACTTCCCAATGCACCCGGAGATCACCAAACATTAAATGCAAAAGCGTTGTACGAAAATGGAGCGGGCGTTCTTTTGCGAAATGAAGAATTAAATGGCGAACGATTATCGAAAGAAATCAATCGTTTGGTTTCAGATAAAGAAAATCTTAAAGTAATGGCAAATATTGCTAAAGAGTTTGGACGACCTCAAGCGGCTTTTGATATCGCAAATTTAATAAATAGTCTCCTCGGTGGGAAATAAGATGACTCCAGATCTCTCACAGCCCTGCAAGATCCATGTCCTTGGTGTTGGAGGTGCTGGGATGAGTGCTATCGCTGAAGTGCTTGTTTCAATGGGTCACACTGTCACTGGCTCTGATTTAAAAGAATCAGCAGGGTTAGACCGACTAAGAGCCCTTGGAGTCGTAGTTACTGTTGGCCATGATGCAAAAAATATTGGGGATTCAGAGTTTGTAACCAGATCAACTGCAGTTCCAGATAGCAATGTGGAATGCCAAGAGGCTTTCGACAGAAAAATCCCCTTATTAAGTCGCGCGGAAGTACTAGCAAGTATTTGTCAAGAGCGTTCTACAGCAGTTATCACAGGCACGCACGGGAAAACCACAACATCATCAATGTTGGCTTTAATTTTACGCGCCTCCGGCCTTGAGCCCTCTTTTATTATTGGTGGGGATGTTAATGAAGTCGGAACTGGGGCTGCTTGGAACAATGGTCAACTTTTTGTAGTAGAAGGAGACGAAAGTGATGGTTCCTTTCTCATGTTGCCGAGAGATTTTGCAGTGGTAACAAATTTTGAAGCAGATCATCTTGAGCATCATGGGGGATACACAGCACTTGAGCACGCATTTGAGAGGTTTATTGAAGAGACGAATGGCCCAGTAATCGTTGGAACAGATGATGAAGGTGGAAAAAAAATCTCCAACTATGAAAATGTGATTACCCTCGGAATGGATCCATTTTCGGATTGGCAGATCACCGAAGTCAAGGAAAATTGGACTGGTACTTCATTTAGATTGAACTATGGGAAAGAGTATGATCTCAATATCGATCTACCCATTCCGGGAATACACAATGTAAAAAATGCAGCTTGTGCGGCAGCTTTAGGCTTAACAGCAGGAGCCAGCCCTGAATCTACTATTGAAGCGCTAAAGACGTTTGCAGGAGTTGCACGGAGATTTGAGATCCGAGGAAAAGTTGCAGGAATAACTTTTATAGACGACTACGCCCATTTGCCGACTGAAGTATCTACAACTATCTCTGCCGCACGAGTTGGCAATTGGAATCGCCTAATTTCAGTCTTCCAGCCCCATCGCTATAGCCGAATTGAAGCACTTTGGAAAACATTCAAGCATTCCTTTGATGGAAGTGATTTGTTATTTGTTACAGATATTTACTCTTCGGGAGAGAAACCTCGTGCTGGCATTTCTGGTGCGCTAATAGCCGACGTTGTTGCATCAACTAATCCGCCATTTGAAATTCGTTATATTCCGCGCCGACTAGATTTAATAGATGCACTAGTCAATGAATTGACTGAAGGTGACTGTTGTCTAACAATGGGAGCCGGTGACCTAACTTCTTTGCCGGATGAAATTCAAGTTGAACTGAGGAAGGAAGATGGATAAAAACCTTTTCCTAGAGATCTCAGGAACTACAGACCCAAGAAATATTTTCAGCCTTTCTTATGAACTACATGAGCTCTCGACTTACAAAGTTGGAGGCAAAGCGTCCTTTTATGCCAAAATCTTTGACTTTGAAGGATTAGAGAAAATTGCTGACGTTATCTCAGAGAGCAGCATTCCGGTTCTAGTAGTTGGCAATGGTTCAAATTTACTTATTGCAGATTCAGGATTCGACGGACTTGTCATACAACTAGGGGAGGCTTTTGCTCAAATTGAAATAGAGGGAGAGCAAGTAATCTCAGGAGGAGCCACAAGCCTCCCTGTGTTAGCTCGCCGTACCGTACAAGCTGGCTTGTCGGGATTTGAATGGGCAGTTGGTGTTCCCGGGTCGGTTGGAGGCGCAGTAAGAATGAATGCTGGAGGACATGGCGCTTCTATTTCAAATTCGTTATTAAGTGCAGAGATTTTCAATATTCGTACGAAAGAAAAACGTATAGCGAATCTGTCAGATTTAGAGATGGGTTATAGATCAACTTCTGTTCTTAATGACGAAGTAGTGTTGGAAGCTTGCTTCAAGCTATGCGACGGATCTCGTGAAAAAGGAGAAGAAAAAATCTCTGAGATTATTAAATGGAGGAGAGAGAATCAACCAGGTGGACAAAATGCTGGGTCTGTTTTTATGAATCCCCCCAATGATTCAGCCGGTCGTTTAATTGAGGAAGCAGGACTAAAGGGCTACCGAATAGGCTCTGCACAAGTCTCAGAGAAGCATGCAAACTTTATTCAAGTTGAAAAAAATGGGTCCGCTAATGATGTTTATCAACTCATGCTTGAGATCAAATCTTCAGTAAAAAAACACGCAGGAATTTCACTCCAGACTGAAACTATTATGATCGGGTTTGAATAGGCAATGAATGATGAAGATCAGGAGCCTGTAAGCGAACCTCCGAAGAAGAGATCATTAAAGTTGTTATGGATTTTGTTAGCTTTACTTGTTTTGGGCGTAGGAGCGTATGCAACGACTCAGTCCTCTTTCCTGTCTGTAGGAGAAATAACAGTAAAAGGGGTTGAAAAAAGAGTCACGGAAGAAGAGGTCTTAGAAGTTGCAGGCATAAAGCAAGGAGATTCGATGTTTGGCCTAGATTTAGCAAAGGCTGATGAGGGTGTAACTTCTTTGCCATGGGTGAGTGAAGTCACAGTAGAGCGCAAATGGCCCCGATCTATTTTGATCACTTTGAAGGAACGCGAGCCATCGGTTATTGCAGTTATTCCAAACGGGGAGAAGTTTTTACTAGATAGATCCGGTGTGGTTCTTGACCAAGTTAATCAAAATGATACTTCACTGCCGATCATTCGTGTTGATGCAGTTGGAGTTCTGGGCACACAAATCTCAGGTATTACTCCATTACTGCGGGCGGCAGAAGAAGTGACTTCTGATCTAGCTGCGTGGATACTGGCTTTAGCACCGACTGGGGGAGGGGTTAGAGCAGAGTTAGTCGGGGGAGTTACAGCTGAACTGGGAATTGGTACTGATTTTCGTGATGAAATGCGGTCTTTAGCTACAGTCCTAACTCGTGTGCAACTTTCGTGCATAGAGGTAATTGATGTTTCCATACATCAAAATCCAGTCATCACACGCACGCAGGGTAAATGCTGAAAAAACAGAAGTTTTCCCTCACGGGTTGACGTTAAGTCACTACAAAGAGTAGCATCTAACCTATTAGTAAAGGTTTATATCTAGAACCCTAAACCTCAACTTTAGGTTTAGATCAAAAATTAAGGAAAAACAATGGTTGCTAATCCACAAAACTATCTAGCAGTAATAAAAGTAGTCGGAGTTGGTGGCGGTGGAGTCAACGCCGTCAACCGAATGATTGAAGCAGGCCTTCGTGGTGTCGAATTCATAGCTGTCAATACAGATGCGCAAGCACTCCTAATGAGTGACGCAGATGTGAAGTTAGACATCGGTCGTGAACTAACTCGCGGCTTAGGAGCCGGCAGTAATCCAGAGATCGGACGTCAAGCTGCCGAAGACCACCGAGCAGAAATCGAAGAAATGCTTGAAGGGTCTGACATGGTGTTCATTACTGCAGGCGAAGGAGGCGGAACTGGAACTGGTGCCGCACCTGTGGTAGCAGAGATAGCTAAGTCAATAGGAGCTCTCACCATCGGCGTGGTGACGAGACCTTTTGGTTTCGAAGGGCGACGACGCGCTGTTCAAGCAGAAAATGGAATAACTCAATTAAAAGAAAAAGTTGATACACAAATTGTTATTCCTAATGACCGCCTACTCAGTATTTCGGATGAGAAAACCGCGTTACTAAATGCATTTAGTATGGCGGACGAAGTTCTTCTTCAAGGTGTGCAAGGAATTACCACACTGATTACTACACCAGGTTTGATAAATACTGACTTTGCAGATGTCAAAATGGTTATGCAAGACGCAGGATCCGCACTTATGGGTGTCGGACAGGCAACAGGAGAGAGTCGTGCGGTCAACGCAGCACGTAACGCTATCTCTAGCCCTCTGCTAGAAGCATCCATTGATGGAGCTCGCGGAATCCTCCTAACAATTGCAGGGCCAAGTGATCTTGGTTTATTTGAAGTAAATGAAGCTGCAGAAATAATCCATGGAGTGGCTCATCCAGATGCAAACATCATCTTTGGTGCGGTTGTAGACGATGAAATGGGTAACGACGTACGTGTTACAGTTATAGCTGCTGGATTTGACCGTTGGGATGGAGATCGTCCAAAACGCAAATCAAGTAAATCATCTATTACTACTTCAATTACGGAAGCATTCGACACCTCATCATCAGATGCAGAAGACGAATTAGACGTACCTAGTTTCTTAAAGTAGGGGCCACGTGGCTCAAATATTGGCCAAGAGGGAGTTGATCTCTGGTCATATCGCTTGGGTAGCTATGTCTGAAGTTGCCGATGGAGACATGTCCATCGGCAATTATCAGGCACGAGAAAAGTCTATCCAGCAAGCTTCACACTCTCTTGAAAGACTTCATCCCGGGCTAGAGGTTCCACCGATCAATAATTGGTCTTACCTCACTCAAGTGCATGGAGTTCAGATACTTGAAGTGACTGGCGACGACATAGTTCGAGGGGACGATGGAGATGCTTTAGTTACCACTCTTGAAAAGAGTGTCCTTACTGTACAGGTAGCAGACTGTGTGCCGATCTCTCTAATTTCAGAAGGCGGAGCTATAGCTATAGCGCATGCTGGTTGGCGGGGCTTATTGAAAGGAGTGCTAGAGGAGACTTCAAATAATCTAAGCGCAACTAAACCAGGTAAACAGACGGCTGTTATCGGGCCTCATATAGGGCCTTGCTGCTATGAGTTTGGCAGAGAAGAGCTAGATCAATTTATTCAAAAGTTTGGAATATCAGCAGAAGCATCAACGAAAATAAATTCAAACTCTCTTAACCTTTCGGCTGTGGCGGAAAGAATTTGTGAACAAAAAGGGATTGAGATAATAAGAAAAGATTCTTCCTGCACCTCCTGTTTGGCAGGTACAAAGTATTGGTCTTTCCGTTTCAATTCAACCGAACTACGCCAATGCCTCTTTGCCTGGATTGAAAAGAAGTAGCGCAGTTATGAAAACTCAAGACTTTGATGAACGAAAAGCAAGGGAGAGAATACTAGAACTGACAGAGTTTGTTGAGAAGAGAAGCAATGGTTCTACTCAAATCCTTGCAGTAACAAAGGGTTTCCAGAAAGAGGCTGTAGTAGCAGCTTATGAAACTGGAATTACTTTATTTGGCGAGAATTACGCACAGGAGTTAATCGAAAAACACAATGCTCTTAATGACCTCGCTCTGGAATGGCACATGATTGGTTCATTGCAGAGGAACAAAGTCCGCAAACTGGCCGAAATTGTTTCTGTGTGGCAGACAGTAGATCGAATTTCTTTATTGAGAGAAATTGCCAAACATGATGCTTCAGCAAAGATTCTTATTCAGGTAAATCCACTCCAGATTCCAAATAAAGCCGGATGCTCTATTGCGGAAGCGGAAGTACTTCTAGAGCAAGGATCAGAAATGGGCCTATTGGTTGAGGGCGTCATGGCGGTAGGAATGCAAGGAAATCTAAAAGAGACCTCAAATATCTTCAAACAAGCAGTAGATTTTGCAGAAAAATTTGACTTACCGAAGAGATCAATTGGCATGACGGAAGACCTTGAAGTGGCCATAGATCATGGCTCCACACTTTTAAGAATAGGAAGGGCGTTATTTGGAGAGCGACCCAATCAGTAGGCTTCACCGCTGATATGCACACACAAATGCGTTTCAACCTATTACTGTTAATGGAATGTTTAGGAAATTATTACTCTATTTAGGTCTTGGCCCAGACGAGGCCTATGAAGAGTTCATGAATGATGACCCAGTGCGCCGAGGAGGTGTATTGAGTTCTGGTGATTTTCTGGAAGAACGTGCAGCGACCGAAGGTGGCTCGTTGCAGCCTCGAAGCGTCGTATCCAGCGAATCTTCTGTTCGCCCAGTAATGCCGGAAACGACCGGAACAGTAAGAACGATTCAGCCGGCTGTAGCTTCGAAGCCGGCTAAAGTGGCTCCGAAGTCATTTAGTGATGCGCAGGAGATGGCGGACCGCTTTCTTGCAGATCAGCCTGTGATAATCAATCTTCAAGAAGTGCCCGCTGAACTATCTCGGAGGATAATTGATTTTGCCAGCGGCGTTTGTTACGGCTTGGGTGGATCAATGGAGAAAGTCGCTAGTCAGGTTTATCTCATGACACCACATGATGTTGAAGTCTCAGATGATGATCGAAAACGCTTTGAACAGAATGACTTAGACATATAAGAAATTAACTCCGTGCTTGAAATTTTTTGTTATCTGCTTGGCCTGTATGCGCTGATATTGATTATTCGAGTTGTTCTGAGTTGGTTCCCAATTAGTCCGAATGGTCTAGGAGCTACTGTTGCGGGCTTCATTTACCTTGTAACTGACCCGGTCTTACTTCCTCTGCGTAGGGTTATGCCCGCTTTGCGAATTGGGTCAGTGGGGCTTGATCTAGCGCCAATGGCGGTTTTCTTCCTAATCACATTTATAAGGGGAATGATTTGTTGACAACATCTGAGATGGAGAAAGCCGATAGTCAGATGTACCGAGTAACACCACCTATAACACCACCTGAGGCGCATCAAATGGCGCTACTGAAGTAATTGACTACAAATGGTCAGTTTAGAGGGTTAATATTTTCCCATGAATAGTACTGACATACTTCAGATTCTGATTCAAGCAGAGTTCGGACAAAAACTTCGTGGATATGATCCACTAGAAGTTGATGAGGTTTTAGATCAAGCTGTAAATGAAATTCAACGCCTTTCTGCAGCTCTGAAGAATGCAACAGATCGGGCAGAGTCCGCTGAAAGCATTTTAGAGGAACAAATAGCTCCAGCCCGCCGGGATCGCCAGGAAGCAGAAGAGGTCTTATTGGGCGCTAAAGAGGAAGCCCTTCAACTCGTATCAGATGCACAAAATGACGCTGAAAGGTTACGTGTTGCCACTGAAGATGAAATACGTGATGCCATAGATAAAGGTCGCCAGCGTATGGATTCTGAAATATCGAAATCAGAACAGGACCGCAGGAAGATACTTGATGATATAGAAATACTTGAACGGCACATAGAAGCACATCGTTTGCGCTTGCAAGTAGCCCTCAATGATTTGAGTTCACTTGTTGGGAGTTTGCCAGCACGTCCAGAATATAGTGCTTCAAATTTAGAGCCGGAGCCGGAGCC
>QCKS01000033.1 GCA_003215175.1 Acidimicrobiales bacterium AG-410-I20 | reverse complement strand
CGGTGAAGCAACGGTAAACACACCATTTACCTTTAGTCCAGAAAATTGGAATACCCCACGAACAGTAACTGTCACCGGTGTAGACGATAATTTGGTTGATGGCACCATCACCTCTACCATCACCATCACTGTTGATGATGCCAATTCAGATAACAACTTCGACTCTGTTGCTGACCAAACCGTTTCTACATCCACAACCGATAACGATGTCGCTGGCTTTACCGTTGTGGAAACTGATGGATCAACCGGCGTTGACGAATCCGGAACCACCGATACCTTTACTATTGTTCTGAACGCACAACCAGCAGAAGATGTCGTTCTCTCAATTGCTTCGGGAACAGTAGCTGAATCAACAGTTTCTCCTGCTTCAATTACCTTCACTTCAGCAAATTGGGACACCCCACAAACAATCACATCAACAGGTGTGGATGATGCTGGAATAATTGATGGTTCACAAGTATCAGTAGTAACAATCTCTATTGTCCCACTAGCTTCAGATGATTCATTCGATGCTGTTGCAAACCAAACAGTAAATGTCACTACTACCGATGATGATGTACCAGGTTTCACTGTTGTTGAATCTGGTGGGTCAACCAGCGTTTCTGAAACTGGAACGACTGATACCTTCACTGTTGTTCTTGACGCTCAACCAACAAATAACGTTGTATTTGATATCGCATCTGCTGACACCGGTGAAGCAACTATTGCACCTGCTTCGCTCACATTTACTGCCGGAAATTGGAACACGCCACAAACTGTTACCGTGACCGGCGTTAACGATGGAGTGCTTATTGATGGCAGCCAAGACTCTGTAATAACAATCAGTATTAATCAAGGTGGTTCAGATGATGGATTTGATGCTCTTGCCGATAAGACTGTCACCGCTACTACTGCTGATGATGACATTCCAGGCTTCACTATTGCTGAAACAGGAGGGTCAACTCAAGTTGCTGAATCTGGAACCACTGATACCTTCACTGTTGTCTTAAGTGCTCAACCGACTTCAGATGTTGTATTTAGTATTTCCCCAGTGGATAGTACTGAATCTTCAGTTACGTCAACTTTGACTTTCACTAACGGAAATTGGAATACGCCACAAACCGTTACGGTTACTGGTGTTGATGACTTCTTAATTGATGGAACAATTACTGCAGCGATCACCGTAAGTATTGATGACGCGAACTCTAATTCAGAGTTTGCTCTCACCCCAGATCAATCCGTGAATGTTTCAACTCTTGATAACGACACCGCCGGATTTACTGTCACCGAAACCGATGGGTCTACCAGTGTGAATGAGTCTGGTGTAAATGACACATTTACTATTGTTCTTACCGCTCAACCAGTGTCAGACGTAGTTCTCACCATTGTGTCTAGCGACAATACAGAATCAAGTGCAACCAGCACAGTCACCTTCACTACGAATAATTGGAACACAGCTCAAAGTGTTCAAGTAACTGCTGTTGATGAATTCATTATCGATGGAAACCAAAATTCAACTCTCACAATCTCTGTTGATGATGCTAATTCTGATAACGATTTTGATGCTCTTGCCGATCAAACAGTAACTGTCCAAACTATTGATAATGATGTTGCAGGATTTGAAATTATCGAAACTGGTGGCGATACCACTGTTCAAGAATCAGGGACTTCAGACACCTTTGGTGTTGTCCTAACCGCACAACCATCAAGCAATGTTGAAATAACTATTAGTCAACCAACTAACGCAAGCTCTTCTGGTCTGGGAATTATGAATGCTGGAGCATCTGATGAAGCTTCAGTGTCCGTGACTACGCTCACATTTACCCCAGCCAACTGGAATGTCCCTCAAGACGTAACAGTTACTGGAGCCAACGATTACGTTCTTGACGGCAACGTACTTTACGAAATTGACGTTTCAATCAATCCAAATAATTCCGATGACGCCTTTGATTCAGTTGCTGCGAAATCGGTTGAAGGAACAAATCTTGATGACGACGTTGCTGGATTTATCATTGCTGAAACTGATGGTTCAACTGTTGTTAACGAGAATGGTACGACTGATACCTTTACCGTTGTTCTAACCGCAGAACCATATGAAGATGTGGTCCTGGGTCTTGCTTCAAGCGATACAGAAGAAGCAACCGTTGGTACTTCACTCACCTTCACTCCGCAAAATTGGAATGTTCCACAAGAAGTAACTCTTGTTGGTGTCGATGACGTAATTATTGATAAAGACCAACCAGCTGACATTACTGTTTCCATTACAACCTCTGACTCAGACAGTGGTTTCGTTGCAGTTGCTTCACAAATTGTTGCAGCAACCGTTCTTGATGATGAACCTGACCGGGACGACGATTACATCCTTGATAGTGAAGATCCGTGTCCAGACGACCCTGACTGTGATGACGATGGCCTTCGCGACAACGAAGAACCAACTGTTGAATGTATAACTAACCCTGACTGTGACAACGACGGTCTCCCCGATGGGGATGAGCCAACTGAATCATGTATCACTGATCCTGACTGTGATGATGATGGAATAATTGATGGCGCTGAAATTCCGATATGTGTGACGTCTCCAGATTGTGACGGCGACGGCATCCCAGATCCTGCTGAAATCCCAATGTGTATCACGCTTGGTGATTGTGATGGGGATGGTATTTCAGATCCAAACGAAGAACCGGGATGTGTAACACTTAGCGATTGTGACGAGGATGGACTCTTAGATCCAGACGAAGAACCAGGATGTATAACCATCCCAGACTGTGACGGCGACGGCATCCTTGATCCAGACGAAGAACCAGGATGCGCAAAGATTGCAGACTGTGACGGCGACACAATTCTTGATCCAGACGAAGAACCAGGATGTGCAACCATCCCAGACTGTGACGGCGACGGACTCTTAGATCCAGACGAAGAACCAGGATGTATAACCATCCCAGACTGTGATGGTGATTCAATTCTTGATCCAGACGAAGAACCAGGATGTGCAGCTAAACCAGATTGTGATGGTGACTCGATTCTTGATCCAGACGAAGAACCAGGATGTGTCCATTTCGCAGACTGTGACAACGACTCGATTGATGACCCTGATGAAGAACCAGGATGTATAACTATTAAAGATTGTGACGAAGACGGAACAATTGATGGCATGGAGCCAGAAGGCTGCGTATTAGATCCATCTTGCCCAGGTGACGAAGGCGTAGTTCCACCTGTCACATCAACAACCATCCCTACAACAACGACTTCAGCACCAATTGAAAAAGGCCCTGAAAAAGAAGCTCAGAGTTACTGGTGGCTGTGGTTAATTATTGGAGTTCTTGGATTTGCTGCTGGCATGTTCTTCTTATTCTTGTTCTACAAGAGAAGAAGCGCTCCACGCTTAATTGCAATCACAATTTCCCCGTCTGCTATAGATGTCGAAGGGTTTACAAATATCTCAACTGAGTCTTGGGATCAAGAAGATGAAGAGGTAGTTGAAACTCCTTGGTATTCACGATTTATACGTGAAGACGAAGCCGACCACTTTGATGTCTTATTAGGTAAAGACACACACAAAGAATTACATCTTGGAATTGTGTTTGGAAAAGAAACTAATCAAGCACAGACCCATTCCACAATAATTTACGGACCTGACGAAAGTCTTCCGGTGCATGAAATACCGGTTGCTAATGCAGAAGAGCTTTCTGATTCACAAGGCCTTATTACGCTCGTTACCTGGCATGTGCCATTGAGCATCTTTAAGTCAACTTCTTATGTTGTTGAGGCAAAGATTGGCAATTCTTGGGTAGCAGTTGCTGAAGCATCAGATCTTGAAAATATTGAAGAAACTGCACGTAAAGAGAATATTGATACTTCCATGATTCGACTTGTTGCGAAACAACGTTTCATGAAACCTCAAATAAGTTCTCTTGCCCCTATCGGAGTTGCCCTGTTTAGCGAAGAAACCTTGGCTGAAGTTGACGACTCTGAAATAAGTAGCTCTGAGGAAGAATAAAAATGACAAAGGTAAATTCAATGATTAGTACTTTTTTTAGATTGCAGAGAAACTTTCTAATTGGGGTATTAGCTCTTGCTGTTGCTGCAACGCTTGTCGTTGTTATCCCTCAAACCACTCGTACCGCGGGTGCGTCTGTTGAAGATTTACCTTCCGATACTGGGTTTACTTGTTCTTCTGAAGGGCGTGGGGGCTTCCCGTATCAAATGATGTGGGCGAACTCAGAGAAACAATCAAAGAACTTATTCAACGGTGGTGATGGAGAAGTCCCTTCAGAGATAACGGATCTTGGTATTGACCCAGATAAACATATTCATTTACAGCTAGCGAGATATAACGCTGGCACTGAAAAATACGATGTTGTCGGTACTTGGGCTCCAGCTTTAAATGGAGGATTAAAGAACGACAACGGAGAAACATTACTATCCGCTGACATATTTTTAAAAAGCAACTTTGAGCAAGTAAACGGTCTTGCTATGGATCCTTATGGCAACGCGTATGTTGCGATTCAACCGAAAAAGGGAAAAGCATCCGCATATTATGTTCAATTAATTCCCCCAGCGGAGGGTGAGCTTGGAACGATGCGTGCAATCGCAGAACTCGCTGATAACCCAACGAGTATTAATGCTGCTACCTACTATGAAACTGAGGACGGGCATCCGAAAGTAGTGATGGGTGGAAATTTCTTTAAATCTGCGCCTTATAACGTTCTTCTCTACAGAGCAGAAGGCGCTGCAATCCCGCTTGTTCAAAAAGAACAAACACGAACGAGTAATGATCGTGGTGGACCAAAAGATTTCTCTTGGATCAGAGAAGGAATTTCTTGGACTGGTTCTTATAGTCCTGGTGCTGGACAAAACAATATAAATGGAACCCAAATTTATGATCTCATTGCATTGCATCCAGATAGTTCTGGAACAACGGGAACAATATTTTTAGGTCAAGCTGACGGGCCGAGTACCGCCAAAATTACTGGCGTATCTATACCTGCAGAAGCAGAGGCTAAAAAAGACACGTTTGGTGCGTCATATAACTTCAAATTAGGTGACGACAAAACATACATATATTTCACGGCAAATAAATCTGGTCAAATGATTCAGGTTGAACTGCCAGATCCGAACAGTGATGGAAATATCACTATTGTTTCTCCGAATAGTTTTGACATAACTCATGTCGGTAAAACTGCAGTAACTTCTGACAACGATGGAGCAGGATGTCCTTATGATCCGCCACCTCGTTTAGGTTCTCTAGTCGCTTCAACGTGGCCGCCGGACTGCAATCTTGCTGACCCAGACGGTAAGGGTTCTACTTTCCCTATTTCAATTTTTAATACAGATGAGAATCCTCAAAATGTCCTGATTACGGCAAAAATTAACAATGTAGCTGTTACTGGAGATAAATATTCCAGTACCGGTTCCACCGCTAATCCGACCTTAGATGGAACAACAAAAATGAGTGTCCCTGAGCAAAAAAATGGCGTTCAAGGAAAATTGACTCTCACTGTTGATATCGAAAAAGATCAAACATGGTCTGTGGAAATTAAAAATCCTAACGATGGCAACAAAATTCTAGAGCTGATTCCAAGCGGTGGCACACTCAATACAGCAACCTGTGATGGGGATTTTGCCGAAGAAACGATTTTTAACGCAACCCATAGCGTTGGTGCTTGTGCAACCGTAGGAGACAACTACGAAATCGTTGTTGCGATAAATAACAGCACCTCAAATGTTGATGCAAATTTCGAAGCAATCGTTGCGGGAATTACCCAAACTATAAAAACGATTCCTCATGGGACAGATTCTCCGGAAAATGACTCTATCCAAGACATTACTTTGGTCGTCAATCCAAGCGATGAAATCGTACTTAAGATTGGTGAGATAGGAGAAACACCTACCACCACTACTTATCATGCGGATGATTGTGTAATCCCTGAAGAAGCATCGATAGATCCGTTTCCTTGTAGCTCACCTAACGTAAGCGGCCCGATACAAGTACGGGGTGTGTCGGGCATAACGGCCTTTGCGGTAGTTGTGTTAGATCCAGCATCAGGCGGGTTTGAAACTCTTTGGGAGATGCCTGTAACCTGGCCATCAAGTGATGGAAATACTGATAACAATTACATAAGACTAAATGGGACTGCTATTCATCCCACGACAGATGAAGCCTATGGCTTGCTCAGATTTGAAGACAATAGGAATTATCTAATTCGTTTCGATGATGAAAAATTTGAATACGTCTTCAAACTGCCCGAATACGGAACTACAGGTGGGTGGTCCAACAACGGTACTTTTGACGATGATGGAAACTTCTATTATTGGACATCAGGTGGCAAAGTCGCCAAGATTACTGCAGCTCAAATCAATGCGCAGGCGAATCAAAATCACTGGGACGTAACCGATGTAAACATACCAACGCTTACCCCTTCTTTCGGAGCCTCAGTTATGAGAGGAGCAGACCTGATTGCGGTGACTGAAGATTTCGGTACGGGAGAAAAAACCTACCTTTTAGGAATACAGCCACCGTACGCAGGAAATGCAGGTGTCTATGTTTATGACGTCGCTGGGAACACCATCACAACATTCGCTAATTTTGAATATTCTGACGGCACCGCCATACCTGATCAGGGATACGGGGCGGCTTACAAAGTTACAGACAACAACGGTGATCCTGCAGTTTTCTTCTCCAGTAATGGAGGGTCTGGCATTCCGGGAACAGTAATCAAATTAGATCTTGACTCTATTAATATCAATAACAGCAATCAAACCGTTACTTTTTCTAACGCGGGAAGTCTTCCAAACTCATCACAGAACGATGGTATGGGGTGTGCGGTTTCGATTCTTAGCGTCCCTCTTGAATTTGGTGATGTTTATGGATACATGTGGGTTGATTTCAACAGAGACGGCAACCGGACTGCGGTAGAAGCTGGAAAGGAGCCACATGTAACCGGGTATGACGTTACCTTCACGAACGTAACTCCCTACTTGGATTCAGCTGGCAACACAGTTCATTTGCCAGGTGGAATGAGATATGAGGATCATGCCGTAATGGCCGGCAACAATGACACGAATTATAAGTGGGAAGCCAACCTTCCTTGTAAAGACAACAGTGGTGGAACAATTACCTGGCAAGCCCAGTTTGATTATTCAGATGCAACTTGGCCGACTGGTTTCACTCCTGTTGGATACACCGTTCAAAATAACCCTGACAATGTGAATGCAGCAGTATTGGATTCGGATACAGGACTTTCAGCTGGTGCAACAAGCCCCATGTCGTCACCCTTTACTGTGAGTTGTGAAGGCAGCGTTCATCGAGCCGATACCGGCGTAGTTGGAGATTTCGTATTTACCCCGACCGCTACGGTCGATATTGATTGTGCAGCCGGAACCATCGTTGTAAACCTAGATAACAGAACTTCAAAGATTGACTCGAATTTTGTTGTCAATGTTTACACTGTCAGTCCGTCGGGAACAGTCACTCACGTAACCGCACAGTCAGCATCGCAAGTTGTTGCTGACGGGGCGGGCCCCACCGCTTATGGAACCGCAATCACAATCCCAGCGGCAGATACGTTGCTTTATCTTGTGATTGAAGGACAAGGCTCTTTAAATGGTGTTGTCAATGCAACTGATTACAGCGAAGTGATTTTGAATCAATCCGCCAATGACGCGATCAATGTTTTATGTGTTCAGGTTGAAGCAGAAATCAATTGTGCAGGTGACGGCGTTTCAGTAGTTCTGGACAATACTGAGTCAAATCAGATAGCGAATTTCACTATTACCCCAATTGTGAATGGTGTGAACCAAACATCAATCACTAAAGCTGTTCCAGCAGCTGGAACTGTCACGTTAACGAATGCGGATTTAAATATCCCAGAGGACTCTAAATGGGGAGTTACTTGGCAAGTCGCTGGCGCTACTGCTGGAAGTTTCGGACCTTATCGAATTCCTGAATCGGCCTCAGACGATATGACGTTGGATTGTGTGGAACCTGTTTTCGCACCAACAGTTAGTGGAACTATTGCCTGCGTATCAAACGATGCAGTCACCGTTACCTTCACAGTAGATAACTCAAACTCCACGCTTACAACTAATAACTCTGATCCAGCAACCGACGGCAACACAGTAAAAATCACCACTACCGCAGGAAACATGGTCGTATTAAATCTGAATCGAACCAATGTTGTTCCGGGTGCCACATATACCGAAACTCTTACCATCGATGAAGGTAAACCAATCGGTATTAGTGTTTATTCCCTAAACGATGTTTTTGGGGATTCGCTCTTATTTCCTGTAAAAACGTGCCCAAATTTTTCTCCTTCAACTTCTACATCATTTGAGTGCGGTGTAGACAATGACGCTTCTGTGAGTTTCACAGTAAATAACAGTGACTCCGAAGTAGATATCCGATACAAACTTGTGGCAATAGAAAAAGGAATGAACGGTGTTGAAACCGAAACAACTATTAGAGACTGGTCAACTCTCCCCGCCGGCTTCGATAAAGAAATCTCAATCACTAAAAATGGCGAAAAGAGGATGACATATGAAATCCGGGTTGAATCACTTCATCCCGATCAATCTGGATGGGGTTCAGCAGCAGAAGAGGTCTACACAGATTGTGAAGGCGAACCTACCGCCTTTGATCCAACAGTCACTCTGGTTGCACAATGTGGTGCTGATCCGAAAATTATTGAATTAACTCTTAATAATTCTCGATCAGATTTCCATGCAAGCTATCAAGTAAATGTTTTTGATGGTTCAACTACATCAGCTCCGAAACTTGATGCACTTTCTACGACACAGGAAGTAGGAGAAGGCTCTACTGACCCTTACCTTATAGATATTCCTATCCCGGATCCTGGCAAAATGATCAGTGTTGAAATACTCGCAACCGCATTAAGCACAGGCGGTAAATCAATTACCGCATCTAAGGTAATTGAATCCACAATGGCGATTAGTTGCCCCTACGAATTCAATTTCGGTTTAACAACTGAACCAAATTGTGGTTCGGAATCCGTACGTATGGTTCTTAATAATGAAAAATCTGTGTGGAATTCTATGGCCACAACAGTGCTTTACATTGATGGAGAATTATCTAATACAAAAGAAGTTCTCATTGATGCTGGCGACCAAAAGGCAGTAAATTTCCAAGTCAGTAACGGTCAAGAATGGTATGTGGCCTGGTCCCTTTCGGTTTCTGGAACAACCTATTATTCCTCTGAAACTGAGCCTCGAGTATTTGCTCCCTCGCCAGCTGCGAACTGCCCAACAACACCAAACCCAACTGGATAATTAAATTATTCACC
Organism: Acidimicrobiales bacterium AG-410-I20; assembly: GCA_003215175.1. Taxonomy (GTDB): domain Bacteria; phylum Actinomycetota; class Acidimicrobiia; order Acidimicrobiales; family MedAcidi-G1; genus MedAcidi-G2B. Next base: position 5,529 of record QCKS01000033.1, on the reverse strand, counting down.
CACTTATTCTTGTATTGAAAGGGTAAGTGGGTAAGCAGCAAAGCCGGAATTCAAATTTTGTTTCCTGTGACCTACACTGAAATTAAGAGCACTTAATTGTAGAAAGGGTGCAAAATGACTGATTTAATAGAGCCACCAAGAGCTTCGTTTACTTCTTTCGAGGAGTCAACAAAAGAAGACTGGGATCTCATTATGTCCCAACGTGGTGAACTTGAGGGCAGTCTTCCTGATCGAATACTTGAACAAATGGAACATCTACGAAATGACTATGGGGGGTTTCCTGTTGATCGTCTTGAACATAGTGTTCAAACTGCCACTCGAGCGGAAAGAGACGGTCGTGATGATGAATATGTCTTGTGTGCGTTACTCCATGATCTGGGCGATCCTTTAGCTCCTTTTAATCATCCTGAAATTGCTGCTGCCATCGTTAAACCTTTTGTTTCAGAAGCAAACCATTGGATGGTTGAACACCATGGAATTTTCCAGGGCTACTACTTCTGGCATCACATTGGTTTGGATCGTAATACTCGTGATCGTTTCAGCGGCCATCAGTATTACGACAGGTGTGAAGAATTTTGTGCGGAATATGACGGCCCTGCGTTTGATCCGAAGTATCAATCTAATCCGATTGAACATTACGAGCCTTTGATTAGAGATGTTTTTGGTCATGGGTTAAACCGGCGAGCAAAATCTGACTCATGATTCTTTCTGATCGATCTATTCGGGAAGCAGTTGCCGCTGGCCGCATCATTATTGATCCCTTTGATGATGCGTGTGTTCAACCGTCATCAGTTGATTTGCATCTTGATCACCGTTTCTTGGTTTTCCGTAACCACACAATGGGGCTCATTGATGTTCGTAAAGACTTGTCTGAGTTAACTGAGGAAGTTTCTTCTAGTGAAGACGACCCATTTATTTTGCATCCAGGAGAATTTGTTCTTGGTTCAACTTCTGAAAGGGTTGGTATCCCTGATGACTTGGTTGCCCGATTAGAAGGTAAATCAAGTTTGGGTAGGCTCGGTCTTCTTATTCATTCAACTGCAGGTTATGTTGACGCTGGTTGGGATGGTCAGTTAACGCTGGAGTTATCCAATGTCGCTAGTTTGCCGATTACTTTGTATCCCGGCATGAAAATAGGTCAGATTTCTTTTGTTCAGATGACAACAGCTGCTGATAATCCTTATGGTTCAAGCAAGTTAGGTTCAAAATATCGAGGTCAAGAAGGACCTCGTCCAAGTAGGTATTGGGAGAATTTTTAAATTACTCCGGATGGTTTTTTAGCTTTCACCGGCTTCAAGAGCGTCTAATACGTGGAGTGAAATGTCGCCTACTTTTACTTCGCTTTCTTCCACACCTTCTCCTTTTACCCCGTCATCGAGCATCACATAACAGAACGGGCATGCTGTAGCGATACGGGTGGCTCCAGTAGCAAGAAGTTCTTGTGATCTTTCGACATTGATGTTCTTTCCGGTGTTTTCTTCCATCCACATGCGGGCTCCACCGGCTCCACAACACATTCCTTTTGTTCCTTGCCGTTCAGCTTCTACGACTTCAATGCCGCCGAGTGAACCTATTACTTTGCGTGGAGCTTTATAAACGTCATTGTGTCTACCTAAGTAACAGGAATCGTGATAAACGATTCGTTCTTCTAGACGAGCGTTTGTGACATCGAGTTTTCCTGCATCAATTAGCCATTCAAGTAACTGACTGTGGTGGACGACTTCATAATGGCCGCCGAGTTGGGGGTATTCATTTGCCAAAGTATTAAAGCAGTGGGGGCATTGTGTAACGATCTTTTTTACACCCATTTCGTTGAGTGTTTCGATGTTTTGCATTGCCAGCATCTGGAAAATGTATTCATTTCCTGAACGGCGAGCTGAGTCACCGGTACACATTTCAGATGGTCCAAGTATGGAGAATGACACACCGGCACGTTGCATCAGTTGTGCCATGGCCCGCGATACTTTTTTGTTTTTGTCATCAAACGCACCTGCGCAACCCACCCAATAAAGGAACTCAGAATCGAATGGATCTCCGCCGTCTAGGACTTTGATGCCTTCTAGGTCACCGACCCATTCAGCTCTATCGCTTTGGGAAAGCCCCCATGGGTTACCAGAGTTTTCCATTGAACGGAAAGCCGTTCCTAGTTCTGAAGGGAAATCTGATTCCATGAGTGCGAGGTACCGTCTCATATCAAGAATTTTGTCCAGAATTTCTATGTTCACTGGACATATTTCGTCACATGCCCGACAACTGGTGCAAGCCCAAAGTTCTTCGCCGGTAATTCTTTCAAACATGGAGTTTGCTGGGATAGTGATTTCTGCATCTACTCCTAAGGGTGGGGAAACAACGGGGTCACCGGTTGCTGCCATAACTTCACCGGTTTTAAGCACGATTTCGCGTGGATCAAGTGGTTTTCCAGTGGCGTGAGCAGGGCAAACGCTTGTGCAACGCCCACACATGGTGCATGAATCAGTGTCCATTAATTGTTTCCAGGTGAAATCTTCAATTGTTGAAGCACCAAAAGTTTCTAACTCTGTTTCCATCAAGTTCGGCATAGCTTTCATCGCACCTTTTGGCCGATCTCGATCTTTTAAATACATATTTAGAGGAGAGGTAAACATGTGTCGAAGCATCGTGATTGGTAACAAAGCAAGGAAAGCCATGAATGAGACAACGTGAGCTATCCACCAAGCTTGATGCCATCCATGAATTTGGTTGGCGAAAAAGTCGATGTCATCTAACCATAAAGAAAGTGGGTAACCAATTATTGACCAGGTTTCTGCCTCTGTGCCGGAACCATTAATTGATTGCATTGCGATACGGAATGCTTCAGCCCCAAGACCGGTGATACCCAGAATGAAAAGAATGAAGAGACCTGCGGCATGCTCAGGTTTTGATTTAATTCGAATTCTGTATGGACGGAATTTACGGGGTCCATAGCGTCTTAGTATTGCCCAACCGACGCCGATAAGGAATAGGACACCGGCGACATCGCCAACAAGGGTGTATGCCCGGTACACGTCACCATGAAGAAATTTTAGACTTTCTGGAACTTGGTGATTTATTTCAAGAACAGTGGTGACAGCTAACAATATAAGGAAGGGGAAATAAATTAGGGAGTGCATTACTCCTGCGGCTGGCTCCCGTAGCAGAGTTTTCATATAGACCCCTGCTCGAAAATCTTCAAATCTTCTCTTTACATTTTTAGTTGTAGTTGCACGATTATCCGGAGTTCCTCTTTCCCAATTTTTCATCCGGTTGGCAAAGAGAATGGATCCATAAATAAGTAAGGCGGGGATCACTGTGTAGAAAGCAACTTTTAGTGCACCCGGAATATTGTCAAAGACTTCTCGAGTTATTTCGGAATCATCGTGCCATCCAGTAATTGCAGCAGCTATGCCAGAAATAACAGTTACTAGAGCGATCCCTACACCAAGTCCGATGGCAGCGTGATGAGAACGAAGTTTGTTTTGTGCCATGATCAAACCTTATCTTCCTAAAGCGATAGGTGAAAAGCCTATCTGAATTGTCGTTTCCTTGTCATCGGTATGAAACAGATTGGAAACGTAACGCTCGTACCTTTCACAGAGTTGTATTTATCTGAAAGGTAGTAATCATGGCTCATGCTGTTGCCAAAAAAAGAAGAAGGAAGATTTGTTTCGGGTTATTAGGTATAGGTGCTGCCCTATTTATTTCTGCCACGCCAGCTGCAGCTGCAGAAATAACTCCTAGTGACAACAATGCGTTACTTACCAGTCTTTGGCTTATCGTCGCAGGATGTCTTGTCTTTTTAATGCAAGCAGGATTTGCTCTCGTTGAGGCAGGGTTAACACGAGCTAAAAACATTGGCAACATCATGGCGAAAAACCTTGCGGATATGGCTATTGGTGCGCTTGCTTTCTGGGCTGTTGGGTTTGGTTTAGCTTTTGGAACGGATGCGGGAAGTTTCTTCGGCAGTGACAAATTTTTCTTATCAGGAATGTCCGAAGCGTTTCTTAATGGTGGTGATGTACTGGAAACTCCATCGTTTTTCTTTTTCCAAGTGGTTTTTGCCGCAACTGCAGTAACGATCGCGTCAGGAGCTATGGCGGAAAGAACCAAATTTTCAGCCTATTTAATCTTTAGTGCGGTAATGAGTGGATTTATTTACCCAGTTGTTGTTCATATGTTTTGGCAAGGTGATGGTTTATTAAGCGATCTTGCGATCGGTGACGCAAAATTTAGTGATTTTGCAGGGTCAACCATTGTTCATAGCACCGGTGGATGGGCGGCTCTTATGGGAGCCATATTTTTAGGGCCGAGACTTGGTAAATACGATTCGAACGGTAATCCAAGAGCTATTCCTGGTCACAATATTGGTTACGTGACAATTGGTGTTTTCATCTTATGGTTTGGATGGTTCGGATTTAATGCTGGTTCAGAGTTAGCTATGGATGAATGGGTAGCTCACGCCATCATGACAACGTTGTTAGCTGCTGCAGCAGGAGTTCTCAGTTCTGGTTTCGTAATTTGGAAAAAAACCGGTTCCTTGGATGTAGGAATGGCTGGTAACGGAGCATTAGCAGGCCTAGTTAGTATCACTGCAGGTACAGGAGCCTTGAACTTTTTAGGAGCGATTATTTCTGGATTAATAGGTGGAATAATTGTTGTTTACTCAATAATCATGATTGAAAGAAAAGGAATAGACGATCCTGTCGGAGCAGTATCTGTTCACGGTATTTGTGGTGTGTGGGGCACTCTTGCGGTGGGATTATTCGCTAGATACGACGACGCATTTCTTGGCAGAGAAAATGCAGGACTATTTTATGGTGGGGGCTTTGAACAACTTCTCGTTCAAGCAATAGGTTCTTTAATTGTTGCTACTTGGGTGCTTGGAACCTCAGCCATACTTTTCAAAACAATTAAGTCCACAATTGGATTACGAGTTTCCGCTTCTGAAGAAAGAGAGGGCTTAGATCTAGCTGAACATGGTTCACCTGGTTATGGGCTAGCTGATTAATTTGTTTGACGTGCAACCGCTTCAGCGGCAGCGCGTGCAGCTTCTCTGTTTAATGAACGATCAAGAACAGGCATTGCTTGTAATGGAAAGCCTTCGTCGTTTAGCTCATATACCAGTGGCGTTCCAGTTGGAATGTTGAGATCTGCTATATCTTTTTCGCTGATTCCGTCAAGATGCTTACATAGTGCTCGAAGGCTATTCCCATGAGCGACGACTAAGACAGTTTTTCTCTCAAGTACTTGTGGAAGAATTTCTTTTTCCCAATAGGGAAGTAGGCGTTCGACGACGTCAGCTAAACATTCTGTCAATGGAATTTCTTCTATACCTTCGTATTGCGGGTCGTTATTTGGATTGAAGGGATTGTCTGGGCTAATTGGGGGCGGTGGTGTGTCATAGCCGCGACGCCATGCATGCAATTGGTCAGCACCAAATTCTTCTCCTACAGCAGCTTTGTCTTTCCCGGTTAAATTTCCATAGTGGCGTTCGTTTAGCCGCCAACTTCGATTAACAGGTATTTCAGTACATTG
>QCKS01000032.1 GCA_003215175.1 Acidimicrobiales bacterium AG-410-I20 | reverse complement strand
TGGTGCCCAACACAGCGATACCGTTGTGTTCATGAAAGAAGCGGAGTTTAACTTCACTGATTTACTGCCTCTTACTAGTGACCCCTATACAACAACGGATTTTCGAAAACTTTCTGAAGAAGGAGTTCAGCTGATTGAGGGGCCTGGGGGAAGAACATTTCTTGAGGTTAGCGATGAAGCAATTTGTTTACTGACAACAACTGCTATGAGAGATATCGCTCATCTTTTACGATCAAGCCATTTAGCTCAAGTGGCTGCAATTCTTGATGACCCTGAATCTTCTAAGAATGACCGCTTTGTAGCAATAGAGCTACTACAAAATGCCTGCATTGCCGCTGGTGGAGTGCTGCCGTCATGTCAAGATACTGGAACAGCAATTGTCTCCGCTAAAAAAGGCCAACAAGTGCTCACCAAGAGTGATGATCGAGAATCGATTTCACTCGGCATCTACGACACTTATCAAAACAGCAACCTTAGGTATTCGCAGTTGGCGCCTCTCGACATGTTCAATGAGGAAAACACCAACAATAACTTGCCAGCTCAAATTGAGATTGAGTCTGTACCTGGGGAAGAGTACAAATTCCTTTTCATGGCAAAAGGTGGGGGTTCTGCAAATAAGAGCTTCCTTTATCAAGAGACAAAGGCTTTGTTGAACCCTGAAAGTCTCAGTTCTTTTCTTGAGGAAAAGCTTCGAAGTCTTGGCACTTCGGCTTGTCCTCCATACCACCTTGCTGTAGTGATTGGCGGTACTTCCGCCGAGCACACTCTGAAAGTCGCCAAGTACGCTTCCGCACATTACCTTGACCACTTACCAACATCTGGAAGCGCTTCAGGTCACGCTTTCAGGGATTTAGAGTGGGAAGATCGTATTTTAGAGATGACTCGTGGTTTTGGTATTGGTGCTCAATTTGGTGGTAAATACTTCTGTCATGATGTTCGTGTCGTTCGGCTTCCTCGGCATGGGGCTTCAAACCCTGTCGGTATTGCTGTTTCTTGTTCTGCAGACCGACAAGCATTAGGGAAGATTACGAGAGAGGGAGTTTTTCTTGAAGTCCTTGAAGAAGATCCTGCACGATTTCTTCCCGAAATAGTTGATAGTGAATTAACTGATGAAGTTATCCCAATCAACCTTGACCAGCCGATGTCAGCAATACGAGAGGAACTGTCGGGGTATCCGGTTACTACACGTCTTTCCTTAACAGGAACTCTTGTGGTTGCACGAGATATTGCGCATGCAAAGATCGCTGAATTACTTGACTCTGGTCAAGAGATGCCAAGTTATTTAAAAGAGCACCCTGTTTACTACGCTGGTCCGGCTAAAACTCCTGAGGGATACGCCTCAGGCTCTTTCGGCCCGACCACGGCAGGCCGTATGGATTCATATGTTGAACGTTTTCAAGCTGCTGGCGGCAGTCTCATTATGTTAGCTAAGGGCAATAGATCGACCGAAGTTACAAGCTCTTGCGCTCAACATGGAGGTTTTTATCTTGGGTCAATTGGAGGGCCTGCTGCCCGTCTAGCAAAAGATTCAATCAAGAAAGTTGAAGTACTTGAATATCCGGAATTAGGCATGGAAGCAATATGGCGTATTGAGGTAGAAAACTTCCCTGCCTTTATTGTGATTGATGATAAAGGCAATGATTTTTACAACCAAGTCACTACTCGTGTGAAAATCACTTAAGAGACTTTAAATCTAAAATTTCTCCTGGTCGGCCAATTAGAACCACTTTTTCTGGAGTTTTTTCGTGCTCAGAAAGTACTTCAATGATTTGATCGGCTTGCTGTCTTCTTTCTTCTGTACATTTTGTCAACGCGAGAATAAATCTTGAAGAATCTGGTATCCCTTTTCTCCCGCCCTGATCATGGGTGACTAAAGAAGCAATCATTTGAGGTGTAATAAGAGATTCTTTGTCTACTTCTAAAATCTCAGCGAGCAATTCTGGCCTATGGGCTACTTCACCAATTGGTCTCTTAACTGCATCTAACCCAATGTTTAATACGACCAAAGTTGCTTGTGAAGGTATGACGGGTTCATGGCTGGCTGGTGCTTTTATGGGACGTCTTCGAGCCCCATCTGCTTCTACTAAAACCCATCCATGGAAATCTGAAAAGCAAGCGTCTACCTCTTTTGGATCTCTCCCGAGCACTCTTTCTCCCTGGATGCCTCCTATCCATCGAACAACTTGATCTGTTGGTAGCACCTTTTCATCCGTTACCGTAAGGAACTCTCTGTCTTCTTCTAGCCCCATCTTGGTTGTAGTAGTGACTATGACCGGGTGTTTTTTTTCTTGTCCTTCTGAAGCGAGTGAAAGAATCAAAGTTGTTTTACCGCCCCCACCTACCGCACATACCATTTCACGAGGAGATAATTGAAGCGCTTCAGAAATCGTCAGATTCATCTATGCAGTCTGTACTGAATTTACATGACAGAGGTGGATAAATACGCGAAGATCGATTAAGACAAATACGAAGTCCGGAATGGGGGAATGCTTTGGTTAAGCCACATGACATTTGTGATATTGATCTTCTTACTCGTGGTGAAGTTGGATCCAAAGATAGAGAAATCGCCCTGACAAAGATCCGTCACCTCTGTGAATTAGGGCATGAACCAGTACTTGCTGCAGTTGTGAAACTGAAAGTCCGTTCAAAATCAAGATTAGAACTACCGGCTATTGCCGAAGCTTCATTAGATTTAAATGGCACACCTATTCGAGCTCATGCTGCTGGTCACTCAATGAGTGAAGCAATTGATCTCCTTGTTGAAAAACTAACGAGAAGACTCAGGCGTAGGAGAAAACGTTTTGAGAATAGACGGCGCCAAAAAATAAATCGCTTACGAAACAAGTCGAACTACGAAAACGTTCATTATGAGGAGAGCTCCGAAGAGCGCGGGGAACAACCTGGTTATTCTCGAGTGCCTGCAGAGGAACGTGAAGTAGTAAAGCACAAAAGTCTAGCGATGCGACCAGTCACACTTGAAGAAGCGGCTGATGAAATGGACCAATTAGACCATGGCTTCTATCTTTTCTTTGACTGTGACTATGACATTGATCGAGTGGTCTACAGGAATGGCGGAGGCTTACTGTATGCAATGCCAACAATAAACGGAGAGAACTTACCTGGAGACACGCGCCCTCCTATTCTCCCAAGTTCACTTGTTTTAAACCACTTACCGTTAGAAGACGCTAAAGCATTATTGGATGTAGGCGAAGAGCCTTTTGTCTTCTTCACGGATGCGCCAAACGGACGAGGCCAAGTTTTATATAGAAGATTTGATGGCCATTACGGACTAATTACTCCAGCGAATTAGAATTTTTCCGACGGACTGGTGTCACAATTGGTCCAGAGTCGTCTTCTATGACTCTAATTGATGCTCGATAATGACGAGTTATTAAATCCTCAGTCAATACTTCCTGTGCTGATCCAGAAGCTACTACTTGACCCTGTTCAATCAGAATCAGAGATTCTGCATATTGCCCAGCAAGGGTTAGATCGTGCATTGTGGCCAAAACTGTAAGACTAAGACGACTTCTTAATTCGTCTACTACTTCTAACATTTCTTGCTGATGCCCTATATCTAAAGATGTAGTCGGTTCATCCAAAAGTAAAATCGGTGAACCTTGTGTTAGCGCACGTGCAACAACTACTCTCTGTCGTTCTCCACCAGATAGTGTTCCCATTGTTCGCGATTCAGAGAAATTGACATCTAATTCCTCTAAAGCAGACTGAGCTATTTCTATATCAGATTTTTTTTCGATTCCGAAAAACCCTAAATGCGAAGTGCGTCCTAATAATACATAATCAATAATTCTCATACCGTCGGGTATAACTGGTTGTTGTGGGACAATCGCTATCTGTTTAGCGACCTCTCTACGGTTAAATGCACCAAGAGAATGTCCATCAATCTGAATAACACCTTGTGATGCTTGAATTCCTGCAATTGATCGAAGAAGAGTGGTTTTCCCTGAACCATTGGGGCCGACAACTGTGGTCCAGCCTCCCTTTGGTACCTCCAAATCAATTCCACGTAAAACTTCGGTCGAACCGAAGTTGACTCTTAGGGACCGGCAAGAAATTGCTTCCATCACAACTTCCTTGAGGTTCGGAGAACGAGAACAAAAAATGGAGCCCCCATAAAAGCGGTGACAACCCCGATGGGAATTTCTGCAGGTTCAAGCACTAGGCGCGCGACTAAGTCTGCTCCCACTAAAAAGGCTCCACCAAACAAAATAGTTAAAGGAAGAATGATCCTATAACTAAAGCCAAAAATGAGTCTTATGGTGTGCGGAACAATGATTCCTACAAATCCTATAAGACCACTTACTGCAACAACTGCGGCTGTTCCAAGAGATGCGGCCAACACCGATACCAGTCGAACTAGTCGGACGTCTATACCCAATGATCCCGCCTCTTCATCACCAACTGCTAAAACATCTAGTCGCCTCCTTAGGAGCAACAAAATGAAAAGGCAACCTCCAACATATGGAGAGACGAGTATCACTTCATCCCATCCTGCGGTACGTAACTGTCCTAGTACGAAGAAATAAACTTGGCGGATTGTTTCTGAGTCACGTTGTTGAACAAAGGTCTGAATTGCTGTGAAGAAACTAGCAACTGCCACACCAGCAAGTACCAGACTCGTAACAGGGTCACTTCGTCTAGCTGAGAATCCGACAAGATAAGTCAGAGATACAGCTACGAGCGCTCCACCAAATGCGAGCATCGGCACTGCATCAAAAGTACCTATACCATCACCAAGGTCAGAGACAATCGCTACTGTTGCCCCAAAGCCAGCGCCAGCTGCGACACCAAGCAGATAAGGATCCGCTAATGGGTTTCGAAACACTCCCTGATATGAAGCGCCAGCTGTGGCAAGCATTGATCCTACAAGTAGACCTAATACCACTCTCGGTAAACGAATCTCCCAGACTATTGCCTGTTCGCGCTCTGATAAACCAGAGTCATAATCTACAAAAGGTAACCGGTCTAAGACTTCAAGAAGTACTTCTCGCACTCCTAGAGAAGCCGGACCTAAAGTAAGACCAAGACCTACAGCCACAACAGCAGTTGTTGCCGCTAGAACTAACCACCAAGCTTTAAGTTTTGCTGGAGCCTCAAGTTTCTCTTCTTTATCTTTATTCCTTGAAGCCCTCATATCTAAATTACTTAACTAGTTAAATCTGTAATTGCAGCATGTATGCCAGTTAAGAAGTCAACGATTCGTGGACCCCATCTTCCAGAAGTCTCATCAAGTTCGATAACGGCGTAGTTCTGCACTGCGGTTATCTCTGACCATCCTGGTCGTTCCATCAATGTGTCAAGTGATTCTCCGTAAATAGCATCCGCAAGGAAAATCAGATCAGGATTAGCGCTAACAATATACTCCGGAGATAATTGTGGATATCCCCAGCCCTGTTCGTCTGCAGGATCTGCAATATTCTCCAGACCTAACAAAGCATAGAGTTGGCCTATAAATGTTGATGATGTTGCCGTATACAGCGTGGCGTCGACTTCATGGAAATAAGTGAGGCCTGTTCCCACAGGATTTTCAGCTAGTGAAGCTAAATCTGCTGAAATGGAATCACTTAATTCTTGTGCCTCTTCACTATGTCCAGTTAATTCGCCTAACTCAGTTATTTGGGAATAAGTGTCTTCCACAGATAAAGCGGTTCCTTGCATCACAACGTCGATGTCAAGGAGTTCTAACCCGACAACCAAGTCACCGGGATCATAAGAAATAACAACTAAATCTGGTTCATATTCTGCTATTGCCTCAATATTTGGGGTAAAGCCAGAGAGATCAGTTGTTGGTGCTTCTTCTGGGTAAGTTGAGTACTCATCAACCGCTACGACCTGACCCCCAGCACCTATTGCGAAAAGTATTTCTGTTGCAGTTGGTGACAAAGAAATAATTGCTTCGGGAAATTCTGGCTCCATCACCTCGGTGGTCGTTGTTTCATCTACTGCTTCTGTTGTAGTAGTTGTTGCTTCCGTCGTAGCAGTTTCTTGATTTGCGGAAATTGCAACTTGGTTAGAACCAGTTGAGGAGCCACATGAAGCTCCTAGAAGTAACAAAGATAAAACTACTAAAGCAGTAGTTCTTCGCTTGTTTCCAAGCTTTGAAATTAACATTTTTCTCCTGTCTATGCCTCGTCAAAACGGAGCGACAGGAACTGTCAGCATCCGCTCTTCCTCGAGAATTTTTGCCGAAGCCTTGTAAAGGTCGACCTGGCTCACTCAAATACGAGTACACAGTTGCGGGACAGCGTTGGATTCTCACCAACTTCGCCTTGTACAAGGTAAAGAAAGATTACCTTAAGTTTTTAACTAATTCACACTTTTGGTCAATTACCATCTAAGAGCTTCTTTCACTCTTTCTGTATATTCAGGACGAGAAATTAAGAGTCCAGCTACAACTGGTCTTGGCTTATTGAAGTTAAGTGGCCCTCCATCAACTCCACTAACGTCAAATCCAGCACTTTCCGCAACTGCTGCAGGAGCGCACGTATCCCATTCATAAAGACCACTTGGATGCACATAGACATCAACCGCTCCTGAAACTACTGCCATCGCTTTATAGCCAGCTGAACCACAGGCTACGGCTACGCCACCAATAGCGTGTGCTACTTCCTCAGCATCTCCCCATTGGCTACGGCTAGTAATCACAATTGGTTCATTTCTTGCTGGAGGAATATGAAAAGGTGTCTGGTTTGTTCCAAAAAGACGGTTATCCGCTGGAATAGAAACTGCAGCAGCCTGCGGTTGGCCTTCCACGACTAAAGCAACATGGACCGCCCATTCTCTACTGTCGGGATACCCATAGTCACGAGTCCCATCTAACGGATCTACTATCCATGTGCGTTCCGTTCTAAGCCTTTCAAGATCGTCCACGCCTTCTTCAGATAAAACGGCGTCGTCTGGACGTAATTCAGATAATTTCTGAACTAAATATTCATGCGACAAGCGATCACCTAAATCCTGCACTTGCTTACCAGACTTGCCTTCAGCAAATGCTTTTTGTCGCGCTTCCAGTAGTAACAATCCTGTTTGTCGCGCTAACAAGCCTGCTAATTCGTGATCATTCATGACCCAGCAGACACTACCTGGCTCCTAACTGAGGTAGCGTGGTGGGCAGTAAGAAAATTCTTTTAAGTTGAAGAGCGCACAACATGCCATATGGACGTATAACTGGATGGGCTACAAATCTGCCAGATCGCATACTCACTAATGACGATTTAGCTCAAATGGTAGACACTTCAGATGAGTGGATTACTACTCGAACAGGAGTGAAAACTAGACATATTGACGGAAAAGTGACTGAAATGTCCACTTCCGCCGCTTTAGACGCTATGGCGATGGCTGGAGTGTCTCCTGATCAAATTGATCTACTTTTGCTTGCTACAACTTCACCCGATCAACAAATTCCCGCTAGCGCTTCGGTAATACAACACAGTCTTGGATTAACTTGTGGAGCATTTGATCTAAACGCTGCCTGTTCCGGCTTCGTCTATGGCTTAGTAACTGCCATGCAATTCATTCAAGGTGGTATGGAACGAATACTGGTAATCGGAAGCGACTCATTAAGTTCAATAACTAACTGGGAAGATAGAGGCACCTGCATACTCTTTGGCGACGGCGCAGGGGCATTCGTAGTAGAGAATTCAGGTGAACAGCCTTCACTATTGGGATGGGATTTGATGTCTGACGGCGAAGCAGCGGATCTTCTCTACTGTGAACATGGCGACAAAATCGTAATGGACGGGCAAGCAGTTTTTCGAAAAGCTGTACTAGCTATGGAAGCTGCTGCCTTGACCGCTATGGATAAAGCAAACGTGGTTTCTGATGAAATAAAACTTGTAGTACCTCATCAGGCAAACATTCGCATCATTGAAGCAGCTTTGAAACGCTTAGATATTCCGATGGAGAAAGCTGCAGTGGTCTTAAGTTCTACCGGCAATACTTCCGCAGCTTCTATTCCCCTAGCGTTTGTTGATGCGGTAAATAACGACCGTGTAGAACCTGGTGATTTAGTTCTTTTAGTTGGTTTTGGTGCTGGAATGACCTCAGCTGCTGCAGTGGTGCGTTGGGATCCTCCAAAAACCTAACTTTGTTTTATGCTTACCGCTTCAGAATTATCTAAGTCTTTCGGTCCCCGTACGCTTTTCTCAGATGTTTCTCTTCGACTTGGGTCCGGTCGTAAAGTTGCTTTAGTAGGAGGGAATGGAACCGGGAAAACAACTCTTTTAGAAATCCTTGCGGGAATTCAAATCCCTGATAGCGGACAAGTTCACCGGCCGAAAGAGTTAACTGTTGGTTATCTACCTCAAGAGCTTCCTCTTGAGGCTGGCCGATCTGTTTTCCAACAGGTCTTACTTGGGGCTGAGCAAGTAACAAACTTAAGCAAAGAAATCGAAAGACTAGGGAATCTTGTTGCAAAAAGTTCTGGTGAAGATCAAGCGCGGTCATTGAAATCTTTGGGAGAAGCTCAGTCTCGATTTGAGCAGATTGGAGGCTACGCAGTCGAAGCCGATGCTCACCGCATTCTTTCTGGCTTAGGATTTGAACCTGAAGACCATGAGCGGCCAATGGATGAAATGTCAGGTGGTTGGAGAATGAGAGTTGCTTTAGCTCGACTTTTACTCTCTGCCCCAGATCTGTTGATTATGGATGAGCCCACGAACCACCTTGATATTGATTCAGTGAGCTGGCTTGAGGAACATCTTAAAAACTGGCATAAGGGCCTTTTATTTGTGAGCCATGACAGAGATTTTATTGATGGTGTAGCAAATCGTATTTTAGAGCTTTCTAATTCTAGGGTCTCTGAATACGTGGGTGGGTTTACAGATTTTGTTGTCGCTCGAGAAGAATTACTCGCTTCACAGCAAGCAGCAGCGGCACAGCAGTCTCGTCAAATAGCAAAAGCGGAAAAATTTATTGAACGATTTCGCTATAAGGCCACTAAGGCACGACAGGTGCAAAGCAGAATCAAAGCCTTAGAGAAATTAGAAAAAATCAATGTAGAAACAATTGAAGATCAAAAAATTCGGTTTGGATTTCCGTCTCCTCGCCGGTCATCTCGATTAGTTGCTGAATTAGTTGATGTTACTGCTGGGTATGAGAATGAACCTGTTTTAGGAAACGTCTCTTTTTCCATCGAACGTGGAAGCACTGTCGCTTTAGTGGGCCCAAATGGTGCTGGAAAAACTACTTTGGTTAAATTGCTTACTGGTCAACTAACCCCGCTTGAAGGCGATCTAAAAATTGGAACAAACGTTGACCTATCAAGTTTCAACCAGTTGCAAACTGAAGTTCTTGATGCAAAGCGTTCAGTACTTGAAGAATTAAGAACAGTATCAGATGTTGAATCTGATGGTCGTAACCTTCGAACGTATTTAGCTTCTTTTGGTTTTCGGGAAGAAGCCGCTGACAGAAAAGTGGGCGATCTTTCTGGAGGTGAACAAACTAGATTGGCTTTGGCTAAAACCTTAGCTGTTCCTGTAAATCTACTTATTCTTGACGAACCCACAAATCATCTTGATTTACCTAGCTGCGATGTTTTAGAGGATGCTTTGAATGCCTATCCGGGAACAGTAGTTCTTATCACTCATGACCGATATTTGATCCGCTCTGTTGCGGACTCACTAGTAGAGGTTCGAGATGGAAAGGCTTCTTGGCATGAAGGAATTCCAGATCATGTTCTCTTCCCAATCGGAGGAAGTACTCAGAAAACCAAAGAAAAAAGTGGCGTTGTGTCAAACAAAGAAGCGAAAAAACAAGATGAATCACGCTCCGAAGAAGCCAAATTAATGCGCCGGCTTAAAAAGGTGGAACAAGAATGGGAAGCCGCAGAATCTGAGGTTTTACTTTCGCAAAAGGTTCTTGCCGATTCCGACTTATATAAGGATCCGGAAAATGTGGATGTTGCAGTTGCCGCTCATAACGCTGCAAAAGATGAAGCTGCTCGACTTATGGCGGAGTGGGAAAGGCTTAGTAATTTAATTAACGGAACCAGTTGACTTAATTAGCGATCTGGATGTCCATTGTTCATTTGTTTGGGCTACCGTCGTCTTCATGCGTATTTTGGTGACCAATGATGACGGCATTGATTCTTTAGGTCTTCATGAGTTAGCACGATCAATTGCTGACCTAGGTGAAGTGACTGTAGTGGCGCCCGATAAAGAATACTCAGGAGCTGGGGCAGCAATCGGCGCTGTTCACCTCATACGGCCAGAGGTCCATGATGCTTATATTGAAGGAATACAAACCTCTTGGTCTGTGAGCGGCCCTCCAGGTCTTTGTGTAATTTATGCTCGCCTTGGTCTATTCGGAGATCCTTTTGACTTAGTGGTTTCAGGCATTAATCCCGGAATAAACGTGGGCAGATCTGTTTATCACTCCGGAACTGTTGGTGCTGCATTGACTGCACGAAATGGCGGAATCACAGGTATAGCGGTTAGTCAAGCAGTCACTGACTGGGGGGTTGAAGGGCAGGCTTCCAATGAAGTTCTCGATAAACAAATATGGGAATCAGCTGCTGAAGTAGCGAAAATTGTTACGGCATCAGTTATAGAGCGTCCACTTTCGAAAGCTTCTGTTCTTAATGTCAATGTCCCAAATTTGCCTCTTAACAAAATTGCTGGGTGGCGTAATACGAGAATTGGATTTGAACCAATGCGTGCATTAGCTAAAGCGGACCTTATTTCTAAACCTGGTCATGCAGGAAGTTACCAGGTAGAAATGAACTGGGGGGATCCATCCCCCCTTCCAAGTGATACCGATGGAGGAGCTGTTATGGAAGATTATGTAAGCGTTACTTGGCTCGGACATATTCCCACTGAAACCCCTCCCGATAATGACCCTGCGGCACAAGCGCTGAACGAATTGTTTGCTAAATAGAAACCAATATGAGCTCTAACTCTGATCAAGAAGTCTGGTATGTCGCTTACGGCTCGAACCTATTAACAGCTCGAATGTTGGCTTATTTAGAAGGTTGTACTGAAAATTCTCTTTGGGGTCCGCACCGAGGAGCGAAAGACCCTACTTTCCCGCGTGATGATCGCAAAATAGAAATTCCCTATCCAGTTCATTTCGGAGGATACAGCAAGCGCTGGCTAGGTGGAGTTGCTTGGTGTTCCCACAATCCTCTCTCAGATGGAGAACCATCCCCGGTTGGGCGTGCTTGGCGTATAACTCGCGACCAGTTAGCAGATGTCGTCGCTCAAGAAAATCGTAAAGATACAGAGGAAATTTTTTTACCAGATGCTTTCCCAAAATCTGGTGATGCAACACAAACAAACAATGGTCCAATTGATTTACTTATTTCTTTGGACCCTATAGATGGTATTCCAGCGCTCACTCTTGGGTCCAGTGAACCACCTTCTCCTGGCCCACCTAGCTCGTCTTACCGTGCAGTATTAGCAGCAGGTATGAGTGAAATGGGATTAACTAGTGCCGAAATCGCCGGATACCTTTCTGTGTTGGAAGCTAAAGCGTGAAAAATTGTTTTACTGAGGGCAAACTATGAGCATGAAAGTTGTTGTTCTTCACCAAAGCCGTACTGGTAATACAAAGAAAGCTGCAGAACTAATCGGAGGGGCTGTTCAATCATCAGGTGCCTCTGTTTCTGTTCGGTCTGTCAGCAATATTGATTACAAAGAATTAGCGGATGCTGATTTAATATTCGTTGGCACTTGGGTAGACGGCTTAATCATGTTTGGGCATCGTCCCGGAGATTCTGGGAAAATAAAAAAAGTTCCAAAGCTTTGGGATAAGAAAGTTGTAGCTTTTATGACCCATGCTTTGAACCCTGGGAACGCTGCAGAAAAGATGGCTTCTTTACTTGAAGAGCATGGGGCTAACGTTCTCGCTAGCCGATCTCTAAACCGGCATCATCTTGAATTAGAAGCGCCTGCTTTCGCTAACGAAGCACTTTCTCTTTCAAATGGTGTCGGAGTTACGGCTTGAATTTAAGTTTGACGAAAACCTAAGTTCCTATCGTTGTTTTGACGTAAAGCAAAAAGCCCATCAGCAGCGAATAAAGCAACAGCTCCCCAAATAATGGAGTATCCCACTAGTTCCCCTCGGGCAATGATCTCTCCATATACGACCACGCCCAAAATCAACTGTGTTGTGGGGGCTACGTATTGCATCATCCCTAGAACCCCAAGTGGAACTCTTTGGACTGCAACAGCGAAGAAAATGAGAGGAACAGAAGTTGCTATGCCTGTCGAGATCAACCACAAGTTGTCTGAAGGAATTGTCCAACCCATTGCCCCATATCCATTAACTCCTCGGATTACTAAATAAATGAGTGCTGGCAAGGACATGAACATGACTTCTACTGTCAGGGTGTTTAAAGCAGGACGATCTACTTTTGATTTAACCAGTCCATAAAATCCGAAACTTGCGGCGAGATATAAGGCAACTATTGGGACGGAACCAACCGCCACAACTAAAACAAGAACTCCAATCAATGCTAAGCCAATAGAAATTTTTTGAGAGGAGCGAAACTTTTCTCCTAGAAATAAGTAGCCAAGTAAAACATTTACTAACGGATTCATAAAATAGCCGAGACTTGCTTCAACTACTTGGCCGTCTCCGATAGCCCATACGAAGACAAGCCAATTTGTGGATAAGAGACCCGCGGCAGTTATTTGTAAATATCTTTGTCTTCTGTCCTTCAATAAATCCACTATGTCTTGCCATGAACGACGAACGAGATGAACTCCTAATAGAAGAATAAATGTCCATAGCATACGGAAGCATGTGACATCTAATGAAGGGATGTGATCTAGTTGTTTCCAGTAAACAGGAGTAAATCCCCACCATACGTAGGCTCCTAATCCAAAGAAAATTCCGCGATTCATTAGTGAAGTCTTACTGGTTGAACACGCAAAGCAACTTTTATTTTCATTTGATTAATGAGAATCATTATTCCGGAGATTCAATGGGCTTGATGACTACTTGAGTGAGGGCTATCAATACAAACGCCATTCCGAGTGCTTGCAAACCCCCAAGTTCTTCGTCTACCAAAATCCATGCATAAATTGGTGCGATTACTGTAAATAGAAGATTCACAAGGCTCATTGTGACTAATGGAACGTGTGCATGGGCATAGTTCGTAAGCCAGTGACCTGCTCCTGGTATTAAAGCCATGAGAAGCACCGGCCACCATTCTCCTCCACTTGGCGGGCTTATCCCATGTCCAAAAGCAAAGGCGAATGGGAGAATTGTTATCGCAGCAGCGAGAGTGAGGCCTAGTTGATACGTCATTGAGTCGAGCTCTTCACGAGCTCTTTTTGACACAACGTAGTATGCGCTAAAAAGGAGCATGCCGATTAGGGCAAGTAGATCCCCTTGACGCGTAGCTATACCGGTTGTATCGGAAGCATAAGTAGAGAAAGCCACGCCACCCATTGCAATTACTGACCAAAAATAAACTATTTTCTGTGGCTTTTCTCCAAACAGTGGACCAGCTGCTGCTAGAAGAACAACTGGTTGAAGTGCTCCAATCATGACTGCGTTTGCTGCACTTGTTCTGCGCATCGCCATTACAAAAAAGACAAGGTTTACTCCAAATACCACTCCTCCTTTTAAGGACCCACGAAACTCTTTTATTCCTAACTTTCCGCCGACAAGTTTCATCGCTACCCAGTAACCCGTAGCGGCGGCAAGTAAGCGCCAAAAAATAAATGTCATTTCAGGTAAATCGGAAATTTTTACAATGCTTGGCCCGGCTGCGAGTAACAAAACAGAAAGAAATGCAGCGCCTCGCCCGATTACGATTTTTTGCTGCATCGTTCTAGCCTCCCATGACTTGAAGCATCACCCCCAACCCGCCACAAATATTTTGGCTTTAAGATGAATTTATGGTTTCTAGGAAATTTGGTTTGTTATTAAATGATGAGATTGATGGTTTGTTATATGAAGCTCATGGCGGTTACCAAAAATTTTTTTACGACCTTCTCAATACAGACACAGATCCAGTAACGATCACCGTTTATGACGTAGTAAATAATGAACTTCCCAAAGACCCTTTTGAACAAGAAGGTTGGATAGTTGGAGGGTCACGTTCTTCAATTACTGCAGTTGAACCTTGGATGTTAAAGCTTTTTGATTTTCTTCAGGATTTAGATGATCATAAGGCACCAACAGTGGGTGTTTGTTTCGGACATCAAGCATTAGCCCATGCGTTAGGTGGTGAAGTGCAGCGGAAGCATTCTTGGGGATTGGGTTCTAAACCGACACAAATCCACTTAAAAGAACCGTGGATGACACCTCAAATGAACGCACCGGTTATCACTTTCTGTCATGAAGATGAAGTGGTCGGCCTTCCAGATAAAAGCAAACTAATTGGCAGTGCTGAAAATTGTGCAATTGCAATGTTCACTAAAGAAGACCATATTTTTTCGATGCAACCACATCCTGAATTCTCAAATGTTTTTGCCCGAGATCTCTACAACGACTGGAAACAGTCTTTCGACCCATCAGCCCTTGAAATAGCTAACGATTCCTTAAATTCTCCGTCAGATCGTCAAATCATTGGTTCTTGGATTAAAGAGTTTTTTTCTTATCCAAGAGCCTGATCCTGAACTCTTTTAAGCTGTGTTGCTAGGTGATTAGTCCAGTTTGTAAGTTCACTTCTTTTAGCTTTTTCTTCAGGCGGATCAATCGCTTCGCCGACGACAATCCTAACTTTCTTAGGACGCGGAAACTTTGACCCAGATGGTAACGAATCGCCTGTACCTCCTATTCCTACCGGGACAACACGTGATCCAGTTTTAGAAGCTAAATAAGCGGTCCCATCGAATAATTCTGCAATTTCAGGTCCTTCATGGCGGGTTCCTTCCGGAAAAACTAAAACAAGGTTTCCTTCTGATAAGAGGTCACGGGCTATACGAACTGATTCTCGATCAGCAGCCCCTCGTCGAACTGGAAAACCCCCCAAAGACGCCAAGACCCACGCTAACGGTCGAGATTTAAACAAGCTTTCTTTAGCTAGTGCTCGTAATCGGCGCCGCATTAAAGGAGCCATAAGGAGTCCATCTAAATTTGAGCGATGTACCGGAGCGAGAATTGTTGGTCCTTCTTTTGGAATGTTCTTACGGCCAGTGGTCTTAACCCGAAAGTATGGCCACATGATTCCTAAAATTGCTGTTCTTATCAATAGATAGAACGGTAAGGCCGTCCAAGCTGCATTTACTCGTGCAGCACGCTCTTGATAGTCAGTAGTCATGTTCTATTCAGGTGATGGAGTAAGAAATAGTTGGACTTCAATTAGTCCATTGTCTTCAACTGATACGACTATAGGTGCGGTTGGGACCTCAACTCCGAAGTCGCTAAATACCATAGGGAACTGTCCAGTAACAGTAATAATTTGTCCAATTCTTTGGGCAATAAGTTCAACTGAAATTTCTTGTGTTACCCCTTTAATTGTTAATTGGCCAAGTGCTGAAATAGATTGCTCAGTACCTTCTGATTCTGGGTTCTCAAGTTCTAATGGCCCGATCAAGGAAAATACGGCATTGGGATGATTGTCGACATCTAATGCATCGTAAACATTGTCATCTCGCCAATTCCGGTCTGTTGTGATTTGAGAGAGATCTGCCGTAATCTCAGCGCTTAAAAGGGCGGTATCTGAGAATACTAAGGTTCCACTTACCACAGGAGTCCTGCCTACCGCTGTAGTTTTTCCTATGCCTTGAGCTAATTCTTCCTCGATGCGGAATCCAACATATGAACTTGAGAAGTCATCAAAAGAGCCAATTGTTGTGTCTACAGCCCAAGAGCCTTCAATGCTTATTGCTTCTTCAGTTGTAGTTGGGGCCTGAGTTGTAGTCGTTGAATTTTCACTTGTAGTTGTTGGAATAGTAGTTGTGCTCTGAGCTGCCGCAGCTACTGCAGCTGCAGATTGAGCATCAGGAGGTGGCGGGGCGTCGTCCCTGAATAGAAAGAACCAAATCGCGACTATTGCGATGATGACGATAAGTACAGCACTGATAATGATCTTTTTTCTCATATTTAAAGGTTAAACCTAAATTCGTTCAATATCCCGACAGTTAGAAATTTGCTCTAAACTGTAACCATGCCTAAGAAAAG
>QCKS01000031.1 GCA_003215175.1 Acidimicrobiales bacterium AG-410-I20 | reverse complement strand
AATCAAACGTGGTCGTGCCCGTCTCTAGCCATGTTCGTGTACGTTCAGTGGACACTTCCGTGCATTCCTCTTGTATCTCTCGGGTTGTTTGATCAGTTTGCTCACCAACTACCCAAGGCTGAGAATAAAACTGGACAGTCACTGAATCTGGAGTAACCGAAGTCCAAATCACTATTGGATAGGGGGTGACATTCTTAAGTTTCAAGTCCGGCCAACCCCAAGAAATCGTTGCTTCGCGACCATATGGATATCTCTGAAAATATATTGAGTGACTTTTATATTCTTCAAAATCCAAACCAGCAAAGAAGGCAGCATTAAACAATGTTGTAGCAAATTGTGAAATACCACCTCCAACCGTTTGTATTAGAACTCCGTAAACGATCGCTCCATCTTCAACAAAACCATTCTCTACAGTTCGTTCCCCTACATGACCGTTAAGAGAGAACGTTTCGTCTGGTTTGATGACAACACCCCGTGTGAGTTCTGCTATGCGATGAATGTTTGTTACTCGAGGCCTTCCGGCAGGGTAGTAAGTAGTGAACTCTCCTACTAAGTGTGAAGCACCCGTTGAAGTTATCCAGTCTCTGCCACGCTCTCTATTGACAGCTAGTAGGTCAATATTTGCGTAATCTTTACCCGAATTAAGCGCTGCAGTGATGCGATTCACATCTTCATGACTACAACAAATACGATCTGGCTCTCCTCCGCTTATTTCTAACAAGTGATCATCGCTTGCCGTTAACCATACGTCGGTGCCTTCAACAAAAACGTCGCCGTAGGCCAACGATAATGAAGACTTCACTGCCTCTTCATCTATTTTTATTGATAGTCCATCGATATTGAACCAAGTTCTTAATTCATCCGAGAAAAAAACAATTGGCCCTGCAGGGCTTAATGTAAGAAATCCTTTTTCGGCAAGGTGGTTCAAATGGTTTATCGCTTGAAGCCGGTCACCATGAGAAATAGTTGTAGATGAAACATCGTCATTTTTATTTATTTCGGCAGCAACTGGAATAGTTGATGAAAGAGGAATGGAAGATACATGAGGTTTTTCATTCGAGCCACGAGAGATTATCGCGATAACTAGAAGGGAAAGTGCTAGGACCGCGCTTATTAGAACCACTATGCGCCATTTAATTGAAGTAGACGAGGCCCATCGTTGACCTTGACGTTTTAACACAAGATTTACCGTAGCGCTTGAAACTTATCAGAAAGAGTCAGAACAATTTCAGGATGTCAGATTCCATTCCTCTTAACTCATCATAATCAACGACCACACATTCAATCCCACGATCTTCAGCTAGCACTCTTGCTTGAGGCTTTATTTCTTGAGCAACATAGAGGCCTTTTACAGGACTCAGTTCAGAGTCTCGGTTTAGAAAATCGAGATAGCGGGTGAGCTGTTCAACCCCATCAATTTCTCCACGTCTCTTGACTTCAACCGCAACAGTTATACCTTCTTGGTCTTTGCAAAGAAGATCCACAGGTCCAATTTCAGTAGGAAATTCTCTACGTATTAGACGTAGTCCATCTCCCAGAACCGAAGGATTTTCGGCAAGCAACTCTTGAATATGTGCTTCAACTCCGTCTTTTTGAAGCCCAGGATCAACTCCCATCTCGTAAGCGCTATCGCTGATCACCTCAAGAAAAGACACGGTTAAGACTTCACCTTTCGAATTCGAAACACGCCAGTGCCCTTCTTCTTCAACTAGGCGGTTCGGGGCATTCATCCAATTGAGCGGTTTGTAAGCACCCCCATCCGCGTGAATGGCTACACAGCCGTCTGCCTTAACCATTATTAGACGCACAGCTTCAGGCAAATGAGCGGAAAGACGTCCCTCATAATCAACAGTGCATTTAGCAATAACTAATCGCATTTAAGGCCGTCCACCCATATCTAAAAGGTTCAAAACTGCTTCAGCTAAGTCCGGATGGCAGATTAAAAGATCAGGAAGCCAAGGGTCTGAATTGTTGTAAGAAAGTGAAGTGCCATCAAGTCGCGATACGTGAAGCCCGTGAGACAAAGCTACAGCCGCAGGGGCACAGTTATCCCACTCATATTGTCCACCAGAATGGAGATAAATATCTGCTTCCCCTCGAACGACCGCCATCGCTTTTGCTCCTGCAGAACCCATTTCAATCATTTCCCCTGATAATGCTTGGCAAACCATTTCCGCCTCCTTCGGGGGACGTGAACGACTAATAACTAACCGCGGTGATTCTGGGACAGAAGTAAGACTCGTTTTGGATTGACCAGTGTCCGTTGAAGTAGAAAGAGTCAGATTCAAAGCGGGCAGAGCGACAGCCCCAATAACAGGCACTCCATTAATAGCTAGGGCAACGTGAACCGCCCAATCAGTCCTTGGAGGATCTCCATACTCTCTCGTCCCGTCCACGGGATCAATAATCCACACCCGATCATTCTCGGATCGATTTGGGTGCACCGAGTGTGCTGTTCCTTCTTCTGAAAGTACAGCATCCATCGGCCGAAATTCAGCTAAAGAATTCATAAGAAACTCGTGAGACAGTTGATCTCCGATTGTTCCTAAATTAGAAAAATCATCTTCAGAAATAAGTTCTCTTTGTTCAAGCAGCAGTATTCCAGCACGAGTAGCTAGATCAGCAGCAAGTAAATGGTCATCAAGTTCTATCTTCAAGGGTCACCATCTTAGAAGGACAGGGTTAGCATATGTATAGAAATATTAAATCTTGTGGAAAGAAGTTATGAGTATCACCACATATGAACTCAATCACTTAGATCAATTAGAGGCTGAAGCGATTCACATATTTCGTGAAGTCGCTGCAGAATTTGAGCGCCCGTGTTTGATGTTTTCCGGCGGTAAAGATTCCATAGTCATGCTACATCTGGCCGCTAAAGCCTTTTGGCCTGCTCGTTTACCATTCCCGGTAATGCATGTTGATACCGGACATAATTTTCCCGAAGTTCTTGAATTCAGAGACAAACGTGTTGAAGAATTAGAAGCCAGATTAGTGGTCGCCTCAGTGCAGAAGTCAATTGATGATGGAAAAGTTGTTGAAGAAACTGGACCTCGAGCAAGCCGAAATCGCTTACAAACCACAACATTATTAGATGCCATTGAAGAACATAGATTTGATGCACT
This sequence comes from Acidimicrobiales bacterium AG-410-I20, assembly GCA_003215175.1. Lineage (GTDB taxonomy): Bacteria > Actinomycetota > Acidimicrobiia > Acidimicrobiales > MedAcidi-G1 > MedAcidi-G2B. The sequence goes on along the minus strand of QCKS01000031.1, from coordinate 13,149 downwards.
TTTCGGAGGCGCACGCCGTGATGAAGAAAAAGCACGAGCTAAAGAGCGGGTCTACTCGTTTCGCGATGATTTCGGTCAATGGGATCCAAAAAATCAGCGTCCAGAATTATGGAACCTTTACAACGGACGAATACGAATAGGTGAACATATTCGGGTTTTCCCAATATCAAACTGGACAGAATTAGATATTTGGCAATACATAGAAAGAGAAAACGTTGAAATACCGCAAGTGTATTTCGCTCATGACCGTCAAGTGTTTTCCCGCGACGGAATGTGGCTTGCCGATTCTGAATTTGTAACTCGAACCGAAGACGAAAAAGTAGTAACACGTAGAGTCCGGTACAGAACAGTTGGGGATATGAGCTGCACCGGCGCCGTAGAATCTGAAGCTGCAACACTCGAACAAATCATTGAAGAGGTATCGGCTACTCGCATAACAGAACGTGGGGCAACACGCGCAGATGACCGAGTCTCGGAAGCAGCCATGGAAGATCGCAAAAAAGAAGGCTATTTCTAATGGAGTTTCTTCGCTTTGCTACAGCTGGAAGTGTCGATGATGGAAAGTCAACTCTTATCGGAAGATTACTTTACGACACAAAATCAATCTTTCAAGATCAGATGGAATCTATCGAAAAAACCTCAGTCCAAATGGGTAACGACTACACAAATCTAGCGTTACTTACTGATGGCCTCCGCGCAGAACGGGAGCAGGGAATAACTATTGATGTTGCATACCGATACTTCGCTACCCCAAAGCGAAAGTTCATTATTGCAGACACACCAGGACATATTCAGTACACACGTAATATGGTCACTGGAGCATCAACAGCTGATGTGGCGCTTGTTCTAGTAGATGCTCGCCATGGAGTAGTAGAGCAATCAAGACGACATGCTTTTCTGGCGTCATTGCTCCGAATTCCACATTTGGTCGTATGCGTAAACAAAATGGACCTAATCGATTACGACGAAAAGGCATTCAACGAAGTAAAAGAGGAATTCCGTAACTTTGCAATGAAATTAGAGATTCCTGATCTGACCTTCATTCCAGTTTCAGCCTTGCATGGGGACAATGTGGTAGAAAGATCTTCAAACATGCCTTGGTACGAAGGATCCCCTTTACTCCATCACTTAGAAGAGGTTCATATTGCTAGCGACCGAAACCATATCGATGCACGGTTCCCAGTCCAGTATGTCATTCGTCCACAAAGTGATGAACATCATGACTATCGGGGATATGCGGGGACAGTGGCTGGAGGGGTTTTCAAACCCGGAGATGAAGTGATGGTGCTACCTAGCGGCTTCACCTCTACAGTGGCCTCAATAGATTCCTATGATGGCCCAGTAGCTGAAGCCTTTGGACCAATGGCGGTAACCATACGCCTTACAGATGACATTGACATTTCGCGCGGCGACATGATTTGTCGACCAAATAATCAACCTGTTTCCAGTCAAGACATACAAGCAATGGTGTGTTGGATGTCGGAAAATGCAGATCTCACCCCTCGAATGAAGCTGGCTCTCAAACATACAACAAGATCAAGCCGGGTCATGATCACAGATCTCCATTACAGAATCGATGTGAATACTTTACATCGAGAAGAAAATCCATCTTCCCTTCAACTTAATGAAATTGGTCGAATTTCTTTAAGAAGCACTCAACCACTTTTCTTTGATGAATACCGCCGCAATAGGAATACTGGCTCATTCATACTTATAGATGAAGCAACTAACGCCACTGTAGCAGCAGGCATAATTGTTGGTTCCGGAACCTGACATGGCTGAACATAACCCCAACATTGTTTGGAATTCTGATGGTTTCAGTCAAGAAGAAAGGTCAGCAGCTACAGGATTGAACGGCGCAACTATATGGTTTACTGGGCTTTCCGGGTCGGGTAAATCTACGGTTGCTGCCGCATGTGAACGTCTTTTGATAGCTTCTGGGAAACCTGCGTATCTCCTAGACGGGGATAATTTACGGTATGGCCTCAACAAAGATCTTGGCTTCTCGGCCGAAGACCGACATGAAAATGTTCGTCGTGTATCAGAAGTTGCACGATTGTTCTCGGATGCTGGATTTATCTCTTTGGTGCCCCTTATAAGCCCTTATAACAAGGATCGAGAAATGGCGAGAAAAGTGCATGAGTCAGCGGGGATACCTTTCTTTGAAGTATTTCTTAATGCCACAGTTGATGTATGTGAAGAACGTGATCCGAAAGGGCTTTATGCAAAAGCTAGAGCAGGAGAATTAAAAGGCTTTACGGGAATCGACGATCCATATGAGGAACCGGATTCACCAGATCTAGTTATCAGTCCCGAAGATGGGGCGCCATTTGCGGTAGCGACAAAAGTAATAACTCTTTTAGAGAAATAGTCAGGATCGAGTAAGGGGCTTGTACTTAACACGAGTTGGTGCGCTATCAGCTCCTAATTCTTTTCTGCGAACACTCTCGTATTCATCAAAGTTTCCTTCAAACCACCGAACTTGAGAATTCCCCTCAAAAGCCAATACATGGGTTGCGACACGATCAAGAAACCAACGGTCATGGCTAATGATCACAGCGCAACCAGGATAAGCCTCCAATCCACCTTCAAGAGCACGCAGGGTATCAACGTCTAGATCGTTAGTCGGTTCATCTAACAGCAGTAAGTTAGAACCACTTTTAAGAACCTTCGCTAAATGAACGCGGTTCCTTTCTCCGCCAGACAATTCCCCAACTTTTTTCTGTTGATCAGACCCTTTGAAATTAAACGAAGCTACATATGCTCGACCGTTGACTTCTCTAGTGCCAACTTGGATGAACTCTTGACCACCTGTAATTTCTTCAAAAACAGAACGTTCCGGATCAAGAGACTCGCGCGATTGATCAACGTAACCTAACTCAACAGTTGAACCGATACGTATTTCCCCAGAATCAGGAGCATAGGGCGAATCTTTATCTTGTTCTGAAGCAGCGATAAGCATCCGAAACAGTGTGGTTTTACCAGCTCCGTTCCCACCAATAACACCAACAATTCCTGCTGGGGGGAGAATAAAAGATAAATCTTCGATAAGAAGGCTTTCCCCGAATCCCTTTGAAATATTCTCAACTTCAATAACTTGATCTCCAAGGCGTTGGTTAGCAGGAATCGTGATTTGTAGTTCGCTATCTCTTTGAGTATCTTCTGCAGCCTCTGCCACAAGTTTTTCGTATGCGGCTAAGCGGGCCTTTCCTTTTGCTTGTCGCGCTTTGGGAGCCATCCGCACCCACTCCAGCTCACGTTCTAAAGTTCGTTGTCTAGCCGAATCCGTCTTTTCTTCGGCTTCAAGACGAGCACGCTTTTGCTCAAGCCATCCAGAATAATTTCCTTCGTAAGGAATGCCCTTCCCTCGGTCTAGCTCAAGTATCCACCCAGCAACATTGTCCAGAAAATACCGGTCGTGTGTAATGGCGATAACAGTTCCTGAATAGTCGCGTAAAGATCGTTCTAGCCAAGCTACTGACTCTGCATCGAGATGATTAGTTGGCTCATCCAAAAGTAAGAGATCTGGGCGTGAGAGCAATAATTTACAGAGAGCCACACGGCGACGCTCACCACCAGAAAGATGAGAAACTTCACTTTCTCCTGGTGGTAGACGTAATGCATCCATTGCGATATCAATAGTTCGCTGAAGATCCCAAGCCCCCGCTGATTCAATTTGTTGTTCAAGGTCTGCTTGTTCTTCACCTAATTTTTCATAGTCCGCTTCAGGGTCAGCCCATGCGGCTAAAACTTCGTCATACCGCGATAAAAGACTTGAAATTTCACCAAGACCTTCCATTACATTGCCTAGAACGTCTTTATCAGGGTTAAGTCCAGGTTCCTGTTCTAGCAGTCCTACTGTGAACCCATCAGTGAGTCGGGCATCGCCTGAAAATTCTTCATCTAGCCCCGCCATAATTTTAAGCAAAGACGATTTTCCTGCACCATTTGGCCCAAGCACCCCAATCTTTGCTCCCGGGTAGAAAGCCAGAGTGATGTCTTTCAAAACATCGCGGTCAGGTGGATAAAATCGACCAACTTTATGCATTGTGTAAATGAATTCTGCGTTCACAAAAGTGAGGTTACTTCCTGTTCACCTAGGCTCCGCTGTTGGGAATGACATAACATGAAACCGCATGATTGAAGCAGCTCTTTTTGATTTTGGAGGAGTCATCCTTACCAGCCCGTTTGAAACATTCGCGGCTTATGAAATTGAAGCTGGGTTGCCTCAAAACACAATAAGAACATTGAACTCCACAAATCCAGACACAAACGCTTGGGCAAAATTTGAACGTCGAGAAATTAACCCAGAAGAATTTATTGAACTTTTCCAGACCGAAGCAGCCGAACAAGGTTTCATGATCGATGCCAGAAAACTAATTGAAAATTTACATGGAGCATTAAGGCCCAATATGGTTGAGGCGCTTCGTCGTTGCTCAAACAACCTTAAGACAGCCATGTTGACTAACAACATAACTCCAATCGGATCACAGCCTTTTTCAGGAGATGTCCAAGAGGTGGTCGACATGTTTGACGTAATTGTTGAGTCAAGTGTTGAAGGGTGTCGAAAGCCAGAGGACAAATTTTACGAAATAGCGTGCAACCGATTAAATGTAGAGCCCGCTAACTGTGTTTTTTTAGATGACCTAGGTGTGAACTTAAAACCCGCAAGAGCAATGGGTATGACAACCATCAAAGTCGTGGATCCTGATCAAGCCATAGCAGAATTATCGACAGTTGTCGGATTCCCTTTGAGTTGAGCGCTAACGTCGATTTCATGCGAATTGTAACTTGGAACGTCAACTCATTAAAAGCACGGCTATCTCGCGTTGAGGCTTGGATAAAAGCTGTAGAACCAGACGTGCTTTGTCTGCAAGAAACAAAAATGACAGACGAAGCATTCCCTCACGAGTCGTTTTCCTCACTTGGATACGAATCGGCTCATTATGGTGAAGGCCGGTGGAATGGTGTAGCCATAATTTCCAAAGTGGGACTTGAGAAAGTAAGACAAGGTTTTGATGATGGGAGAGACGACCCTGATCCTGATGCAAGAATTTTATGGGCAACTTGTGGAGGAGTCCGAATCGCTTCATGCTATGTACCAAATGGACGAGAGGTCGGCCATGACCACTATCACTATAAACTCGACTGGCTTGACCGATTAAGAGAAGACTTGAAAACAAATACTGACTGTTCAAAAGAACAAGTAGCAATAGTTGGAGATTTCAATGTGGCCCCCGATGACCGAGATGTTTGGAACCCAGAAGCCTTTGTCGGCATGACACATGTGACAGAGGAAGAACGCAAAGCAATATCAAACTTGATTGATTTAGGTTTGGTAGATGCGTTTAGAGAAAAATTTGATCAGTCGGGACTATTTTCTTGGTGGGACTATCGTGGCGGATCTTTTTACAAGAAACAAGGGATGCGCATTGATTTAGTTCTGGCTTCTAAACCATTAACGGAAAAATTAGAATTCATAGTAGTAGACCGGAATGAACGCAAAGGTGAAAAGCCCTCCGACCATGCTCCGGTTGTCGCAGATTTCAAAGTGACCTGATTCGAATGGTTCCTCACCCAGGTCGCAAGCCTAAGGAAGGAATCTACTTGTCAGAAATGCGAAGAATTTGTTTAAATCTTCCTGAAACTGAAGAGCGGTTTAACCACGGGATGCCAGGATTCGCAATAAAAAATAGAAGCGCTTTTGTCTTTTTGAGAGAATCACGGAAAGAAAATCACGTAGCCCTTTGGTTCAAAGCTTCGTCAGGGGTCCAAGAAGAATTAGTTGAGCAAGACCCAGATCGTTTCTTTGCACCCCCATATTTAGGCCCAGCTGGCTGGGTAGGCATGCGTTTAGACATTGATTTGGACTGGGAAGAAGTAACTGAAGCAATGGAACAAGCATGGCGACTAGTTGCCCCCAAGAAGGCAATCAAAGAATTTGAAGATGCTACTTATTGAAAAACTTCAATAGATCTTGACCGAATTTTTCAGCTTTAGCCGGACCTATGCCATAGACGGACAGAAGCTCATCTAAATTTTCCGGACGCTTCTTAGCAAGATCACGAAGAGTTTCATCGTTGAAAATAGTAAAAGCCGGTTTGCCAGCAGCTTTCTCTATACGCCAAACCTTTAGGTCTGAGATTATTTGGCCTTCGGAACCTTCTAGTAAAGAATCACCTTCTACCGCTCTTTGAATTTGAGAATCAATATTTGGAGGATCAAATTGACGGAAAATACTCAGCAATTCTTCACCGTATCTCTGAATGTTATGTGAGGTAACGGCAGGGATGTTTTCCATTCCCTCAATAGTTGCTGGCCATGATTGAATAAGGGCCTCTAATGCGGCATCTGATAAAACCTCATAAGGTTGCAGACTGGCATATTGGGCGTGCTCGCTACGCCATGAAAGCAATGCTGTTTTCACAGGATGTTCAGAAGCGGAATTAGAAGTCTTTCCACTACGGGCTTTCCTTATTTGATCAATTTGACCTTCTTTATTCAAAGGCTTATCCAAACTATTGATTGCCTCTTGAATTTGTTCGAGCCATCTAGAAGGGTCTCTTCCGATTGGTTCTTTGTCGCCAAAACTTCTTTCTCCTGCCCAAGAAATAAACAAATTTTCTTTCGCTCTGCTAAGAGCGACGTACAAGAGTCGTTTTTCTTCAGCTAAAGAGTCAGCATCTCGAGCGTAAGATATGGGAACGAAACCTTCTTCAAGCCCCACTAAGTGGACTGTAGGCCACTCCAAGCCCTTAGCAGAGTGAAAAGTAGCGATTTCTACCGCATCAATAGAGATATCAGTTACGGTGCGGATATGGCTTTTGATCCATGAAAGAAAGCCATCAGCCGTAGCTGTTGGATCTAAAGCAAGGTGTTCTTTTGCTAGAAGTCTGATTTCAGAAAATGCATTAAACCGTTCTTGTTGACGTGCCGGAATTTCATATTCTTCATCTTCATCAAAACCAGCATGTAGGTCCCCTAAAAGTTCTGTTAAAGGCTGGTTGTTGTTTTCAAAAGAACTTAAAACTCTTTTGACATCACCGCGGTCAAAGAGGCTGCTTCCGGCGAGGGTTCGAACAGGTATTTCTACATCGCGAAAAGCACGAGCCAGTGCTTCCACCTGTGTATTAGTTCTAGTCAGAACCGCCTGATCAGACCATCGTCCATTGGGGCCACGATTTTCACGAACTCTTTGGGCTACAGAGGTCAGTTCGTCTTTATCTGAAGAGAAATGGGTGAGGGTTGGATTAGAGCCGCTTGATCTATTTGCTTTAAAAGTCGTGTCTTCAAGAATGGAAGTAGCAGTTCGTAAGATTTGAGGAGTGTTTCTATAGTTCTGCTTTAAATCAACTATTTCTCCTCCCGGGAAATACGTGCCAAACCGTACAAGATGATCGGCATCTGCTCCGTTCCATCCATAGATCGCTTGATTTGGATCTCCTACTACGCATAGGTTCTCATTTCCGTTGAGCCATGCGTTGAGAAGTTCAACCTGTACTGAATTGACATCCTGAAATTCATCGACGTATAGGTGTTGAAATCTCCATTGCTGAGCGGCGGCGAAAGATCGATCCGAACGAATAGCTTTTGCGCAGAACACAAGTAAATCATCAAAGTCAACTTTGTTTTGCTCTCTCTTAAGGTCCTCATAATTCTGGTAAATTTGACCGATTAGTGAAGAAGGAATACCGATATTTCTCCTATTTTCTTCTGCCATGCCCGCATAAGCTTGTGGTCCGATTCGTCTTACTTTCGCCCATTCAATTTCTCCAACTACATCTAGAACTTTTATTGAGCGGTAGTCGCGAGGTAGCAATTTAGTAACAAATACTGACTTATTTGTAAGTAGCTCCGGCTCGGGTAAGGACTTTTCTCTCCAGAAGTTTTTAAGTTGAGCGTAAGCCACTGCATGAAAAGTTCCAGCAGCAACTTGATCTCTAATTCCGAGACCACGTAAGCGATGGTTTAGTTCAGCTGCTGCTTTTCTTGTGAAAGTAAGAGCCAGAACTTTACGGGCGTCATCAATATCCATAGCAATCCGCCAAGCGATCCGATGAGTCAACACACGTGTTTTACCCGAACCTGCACCAGCATGTATAGCAAGCGGAACTTGTTTACTGGTGACAGCATGACGCTGCTCTTCATTCAAATTTAGTAATAGTCCATCAGCCCCGGATGGAAAATGAATATTTTCAGACACAACTGCACCCTACTCAAGAGGAGAGCGATGCTCTAATGCTCAGCGCATAAAAATCATTGGAAGATGAGGAATCCCATCGCCGTCATCAAATTCTTCGCCGGTTACTACATAACCCAAACTTTTATACCAGTCAGCGAGATGAGATTGAGCATGCAGTGTCAACTTTCCTTCAGTTAAATCAGCGACGTATTCAAGCAGTTCGGTAGCTAAACCGCGACCGCGAAACTCAACACTTGTTGCTACTCGTCCAATGCGGTTTCCATCTGGCTCCGATAGAACTCGAAGATAGGAAACGGGCTCATCTGAGTTATTTATCCAAATGTGTCGTGTTTCAGGATCTGTATCATGCCCATCTAGATCAAGATAAATGGAAGATTGTTCCACGACAAAAATCTCAGATCTTAGCCGCAAGATCTTATAGAGAATGTTGGAGTCGATTTCGGGAAAAGTACAGTTCTGTATCTCGCTCATTAAAGCGACGCTATCGCCCGGTTTGCGGCAAACATCTTGAACTTGAAAGATAGTCATATGTCATTAGCGTCTTTGCCTTCAGGTATCAATATATTCCACGAAAAATTTGGGGCTGACTCAGACCCTGCTCTCTTTCTCATGCATGGGCTTGGGAGCCAAATGCTTCTATGGGATGAAGAATTTTGTCAAGAATTAGTAGAACACGGACTCCAAGTCATACGTTTTGACTCTCGAGATTCAGGTCTTTCAACTCGATTGCCTGATGGAAATCAATACACACTGAGTGAGATGGCTCAAGACTTATCAGAGTTACTTGATTTCCTAAGCATAGAGCGAGCGCACATAGCAGGATTCTCTATGGGAGGAATGATTGCCCAAACATTTGCTTCAAATCATTCAGAAAAGTGTTTAAGTCTTATATCAATGTCCTCAAATACAGGAAATCCGAATTATGGGCGCCCTCATGGCGAGACTCTTGAAGCCATGTTGGCTCCTCCTCCTCAAGATCTAAAAGGAAAAATAGAAAAAGAATTATCTGATCGCCGGTTATGGGCAAGCACTGAATGGCACGATGAAGATCATGCAAGAGCACTTTTTGAGGCTTATGAAAATAGATCACCTATGCCTCCTTCCGCGTATGATCGTCAGTACAAAGCAGTTCTTGCTGGAGGGAATAGGGAAGAGAGAATAAAAACGATTTCTTCACCTACTCGAGTCATACACGGGACAGCGGATACGTTAATCGATGTGAGTGGGGGAGAGCGCACAGCAGCGGTAATCCCCAATGCAGATCTCGTCCTTATTGATGGGTGGGGGCACGATTTGCCGCCAGGTTCTTGGCCTCAAGTTACTCAAGCAATAGTTGAACATATAGAAAATTTAAAAGCAGAATAAGAGAAAATCTAAGGAGAAAAATGGGAGCACTTACAGGAGTTCAAGTTGTTGAATTAGCCGGCATAGGACCTGGACCCTTTTGCGGGATGATGTTAGCGGATATGGGTGCCGATGTTATACGTATTGATCGAGCAGCTTCAGTTAGATCAGAGAGGCCTACTGACCCTCCACTATCAGTTATTGATAGAGGGAGACGGAGTATAGGGATTGATTTGAAATCTCCTGAAGGAGTTGAAGTAGCGTTAAATCTCATTGAACGCGCAGATATGGTCTTTGAAGGATTTCGCCCTGGAGTAGCTGAAAGATTGGGGCTAGGGCCGGAAACTTGCCTTGAGAGAAACCCTTCTTTGGTTTACGGGAGAATGACGGGATGGGGTCAAAGTGGCCCTTATGCTCAGACTGCGGGACATGACATCAACTACATCGCTTTAGCTGGAGCGCTTGCTCATTTTGGACGATCTGATTCCGGGCCCGTGCCTCCTCTGAATCTTGTCGGAGATTTTGGTGGCGGAGGAATGTACCTTGCATTTGGAATGGTTTGCGCTCTTTTAAACGCTCGTTCTACTGGAGAGGGTCAAGTTGTAGACGCAGCAATGGTTGATGGAGTGGCAAGCCTGATGGGCTTTATTCATGGAATGATGGCAACAGGATTTCAAACGACTGATCGTGGAAGCAATCTCTTAGATACTGGTGCACATTTTTACGATGTTTATGAATGTAATGACGGGAATTACATATCGATTGGATCTATAGAACCGCAGTTTTATGCCGAACTAATAGAAAAAATGGATTTAGACCCTGAAAAATTTGCTCCTCAAATGGACCGAACTAAATGGCCAGAGTTAAAAAATGAAATTGGAAAGATAGTAAAGACAAAAAGTAGAGACGAGTGGAACGAGATTTTAGAGGGAAGCGACGTATGCTACGCCCCAGTTCTTACTGTGGAAGAGGCGGTACAACACCCACATAACGTTGAAAGAAATACTTTCACTGAAATAGCAGGGCTTACTCAACCTATGCCTGCTCCACGGCTAAGTGCTACGCCTGGTGCGATTCAAAGGTCGCCCGCTCATCCGGGTCAACATACGGAAGAGATACTTATAGAAGCAGGTATGGATGTGGAATCTCTACGCAAATCAGGAGCGGTGGCTTAGCGAAATGGCAACAGTTGTTTTTTTTCACGCTCATCCTGATGATGAAGCCCTTTCGACCGGAGGAACAATGGCCTTAATGGCTGAAGCTGGCCACAGAGTCATCCTTGTAGTGGCTACACGGGGCGAAGAGGGAGAGCCAGTTGAAGGCATCCTTAAAGACGGTGAGAAGTTAGAAGACCGCAGATCTTTAGAAACAGAGCAATCGGGAAAAATCTTGGGTGTTTCCCGAGTCGAATTTTTGGGATATCGAGACAGCGGCATGATTGATTCAAGCACTACAGCACATCCGGAATGTTTCTGGCAAGCAGACGAATCGGCAGCAGTCAGCAGACTTACAAATATTCTTAAAGATGAAAAGGTCGACCTCATCGTCGTTTATGACCCAAATGGAGGGTACGGCCATCCTGATCACATTCAAGTGCATCGTGTGGGGACGAAATGGGCGGAAGAGAACGGTGTCCGACTGCGTTGGGTCACGCTTAATCGAGATGCTATTCGCCGGGTGGTAGAAGAGGCTATAAAAGCAAACATTGAAGCTGGTCAAGAACTAGATAGCGATTTAGCCAAAAGAGAAGAACGTTCTTCTGATGAGTCTTTTGGAATGGCAGAAAGTGACATAACTCATGCAATAGATGTGGTCTCAGTTCTAGACCAAAAAAGACAAGCTGTTGCTACTCACGCTAGTCAAATAGCTTCTGATTCATTTTTCGTTACCTTAGGAAATGAAGAGTATTCAAGAGCCTTTGGAAAAGAATGGTACGTGGATCCGAATTTTCCTAGGGGTACAGAAGAATTATTACGAACCGACCTCTTACTCAATTAGCGGATTAGAGAAAACACGTTGACGGGCAAATGATCACAGCAATTCAGTTAAGTTCGTTACGTGATATTCATGACCTTTTAGCATGGGTGATTGTAGTTGGTAATGGGACGGCCGGACTGTGGGCTCTAATTGCACACCGATTCACAAAAGTGCGTCACCAACTTTTATGGTGGCTTACAGGTATCGCACAGGTAGCTATTGCTATTCAAGTATCTGTTGGAGTCGGATTTATGGTGAAAGAGAATATTGATACGCCACAATTCCACTTGTTCTACGGGTTCGTAGCTCTAATTACAGTAGGTATTGCTTATAGCTATCGTCAGTCTCTTCGCCAGCACATGTACCTTCTGTATGGTGGCTCCGGACTATTCCTCATGGGGCTAGGCATACGTGCCATGCTTCTAGGAAACACTTAAGACTGAAGACGGTGTTTAAGTTCCTCTAATTCGTTGACCAGAGTATTCGGCAATCTTTCACCGATGAAAGCAAAGTGGCTCTCAATAAGCGACACTTCTTCAGCCCATCTTGAATTGTCCACCGAAAGCAGTTCTCTTAATCGAGATTCTGTTAAATCAAGTCCATCTAAATCAAGACCGCTCGGAGATGGAACATTTCCTATAGCAGTTTCTGTGGCTTCTCCTGAACCCTCTACACGTTCAAGAACCCATTTAAGAACCCTACAGTTTTCTCCAAATCCGGGCCAAAGAAATTTTCCTTCTTCGTCTTTCCTGAACCAGTTAACCCAAAAAAGGCTTGGCAATTTTTCTGGATCAGCATTAGAGCCGATTTCGAGCCAGTGGTTTATGTAATCCCCAACGTTGTAGCCCATGAATGGAAGCATGGCAAAAGGATCAAATCGAACTTGACCAAGGTTCCCTGTTGCTGCTGCAGTTTTTTCGGAGCTCATGATTGAGCCAAGAAAAACTCCATGATTCCAGTCTCTTGCCTCAGTAACAAGTGGAACATTTGAAGCACGTCTACCTCCGAACAAGATTGCCGAAATAGGAACTCCTTTAGGATCTTCCCATTCAGGGGCGATTGAGGGACATTGCGCAGCAGGCGCAGTGAATCTGGCGTTTGGATGAGCTGCTGGTGTCTCAGATCCAGGCGCCCATGACTGGCCACGCCAATCCGTCAGACTCGCTGGAGGCTCGTCCGTCATGTCTTCCCACCACACATCACCATCAGAGGTAAGAGCAACGTTTGTAAAGATCGAATTTTTACTCACTGAAGCCATAGCATTTGCATTTGTTTTCTCTGAAGTCCCTGGGGCTACACCAAAAAACCCTGCTTCCGGATTAATAGCGTAGAGACGACCATCATCTCCAAATTTCATCCACGCTATGTCATCCCCAATGGTCTCGACTTTCCATCCAGGCAAAGTAGGAACCAGCATTGCCATGTTTGTTTTACCGCATGCTGAAGGAAACGCGGCAGCAATGTAACTCTTCTTACCTTCAGGAGAAGTAATGGAAAGAATAAGCATGTGCTCAGCCAACCAACCGTCGTCACGAGCCATAGTTGAAGCTATACGAAGAGCGAAACATTTTTTACCCAGTAACGCATTGCCTCCATATCCTGAACCATAAGACCATATTTCACGT
>QCKS01000030.1 GCA_003215175.1 Acidimicrobiales bacterium AG-410-I20 | reverse complement strand
ACATTTCTTCACAGATCCAGCTCGTATGGCTAGTGTCGTAGAAGGGCTCACAGCTTTCTTAGTGGAAAATTTCCCAGACGTGGATCAGGAGTCGTTGCTTACAAACTCAAATGCTTATTTGAGTGAGCTCAACAGCCTTGACTCCGAAGTAGAAGAAATGCTTTCTTCTATTCCAGAAGGATCACGGAAACTGATAACAAACCATTCAGTGTTTGCTTACTTTGCTGATCGGTATGACTTCGAAATATTGGGCAGCATTATCCAAAGCAGTAGCACTCTTGATAGCGCTAGCGCAAAGGATCTCGCCGATTTGGTTTCTGTGATCGAAGATGAAAATGTTTCAGCGATTTTCGCTGATGCTGCATCATCCAACACTCTTGCTCAAGTACTTGCAGAAGAAGCTGGCAACATTGAAGTAATAACTCTATTTACAGAGTCTCTCGGAGAAGCTGGTTCTGCAGGATCAACGTACCTTGATATGGTCCGCACTAACGGAGAGTTGATTACTGGAGGGCTAACTAACTAGCCTCAGATTCAATGGATTTCTTAATTGATGCTTTTCAACCAGCGTTCATGCAGAGGGCGCTGGTTGGAGGCGTCATTGCAGTCGTAGCAACTTCCCTTGTTGGGACATGGATTGTTTTACGTGGACTTGCGTTTCTTGGCGACGCTTTAGCCCATGGAGTTATTCCAGGTATTGCTATAGCGATCTTGTGGGGTTTTAGTCCTGTAATCGGAGCTTTCCTCTCCGCTCTTATTATGAGCGGCCTTGTAACCCTTGTTTCTAACCGGACTCCTGTTCGAGACGATACGGCAATAGGACTTTTGTTTGTAGGAATGCTTGCATTAGGGGTTCTCATCGTGTCTAAATCGGGGTCCTTTGCAACAGACGTTACTTCAATCCTTTTTGGAGATGCTCTTGGAATAACTAGAGAAGACATTCGCCGTCAATTCATCTACACGTTAATTCTGCTGGTTTGTACGGTTCTGTTCTATCGTCCGTTCATGGTGCTCACATTTAATAGAGACAAAGCACAGACTTTAGGCATGCGGCCACGCTTTACTCAGGCGGTGTTGCTTGCCCTTTTGTCTTTGAGTATTGTCGCTAGCTTTGAAGCAATTGGAACACTTCTAGTTTTCGGTTTGCTTGTTGCCCCACCAGCAACTGCATCTCTACTAGTAAGACGGGTTCCTGGAATAATGGTTGTTTCAATACTGGTAGGCGTTTTGGCAGTATTTCTGGGTCTTGTAGTGAGTTTCCACTATGGAACAGCAGGCGGAGCAACAATGGCAGGATTTAGTGTCTTACAGTTCTTTATCGTGCTTATGGGCAAAGAACTTATACAAACTTTACGCAAATTGAAGTCTGCTTCCGTATAGCCGGTTGCATAGACATTTCTGAATCAGCCTCATGGGGTGAGCGGATAGTATTTCTAGAAGAATCCTACCTCAAAGCTCTTTTGAAATTCTCAGAACTCTGCGGATTCGGCTAGGTATCGGTGTATTAAAGTACTTGCTTTATGGCTTTTGCAAGCAGTGTAATCAAAGGAACAGAAACTGAATTACCAGCTTGTTTGTATAAGTGTGAATCAGCTAGTTGATCTGGCAATTTAAAACTTTTTGGGAATCCTTGGAAATTAAAGCACTCTCTCGGTGTCAACTTTCTAAAACCATTGTCAGTTACAACTAAGGGAACGTTGTGACCCCCTGTCCCCATATTTGCAGTCAGGGTAGGGCATTGGTTGCTTTTGTTTTCTCTGACATACATGCGTCGCCACTGGTATACGGTGTCTTCCGATTTCATTGCCTTTACTAGTTCTTCATACATATACCTGTCGCTTCGGTAGTAGAAACGCTCTGGAATATCTTCCTTTTCAAGAAAGTCAGATATTGGTTTATTTGATGTGATCTTCTTGGGTGGAAAAAGTTCAGAAAACCTGTAACTCATTGAGTCACTGTCCTCAGAAAAATTCCAGTTGTGTTCACCTCTGAAGCAAATAAGGAATGTTCGCTCCCGATTTTGCGGAATCGAAGTGTAGTCGCATGTATTTAAAACATCGTCAAAAACTGAATACCCGAGATCGTTGATAATTTGCACTACTGTCCGAAATGTGTTGCCTTTATCGTGAGATTTGAAGTTTTTTACATTCTCAAGAAAGAGAACTTTCGGCTTGGTCTCTAATTCATTTACTAGTCGAATTATTTCGAAAAAAATATTCCCTCGATCGTCTTCAAATCCCTTTTTGTATCCAGCTACCGAGAATGCTTGGCAGGGGAAGCCACCACACAACACATCAACCGTCTCAAGATCATTCCCATTGAGTTTCTTTATGTCTCGTTCATAGAGCTCATGAGAAAAGTTTTCTCTGTAAGTCGTGCAAGCGAAACTATCGACTTCGTTAGCCCATGTGACTTCAAACCCACTTTTTTCAAAGCCGAGTTCAATTCCACCAACTCCGGAAAATAAACCACCAATTTTTGGCTTTGAAGTTTCTGTGTTCTTGGTCATGAAAACATTATCTCCGATAGGTGAGACATTAAAAGAAAGTAATGGAAATGCTTCCAACAAGATAATCGAAAGTTGCTCTCATGGGCGCTTATTCAATAACGATATTTGGAATGAAGAATAGACATTATCTTTCTGAGGGATTAAAAACCTAGAGAGCGGTGCAAGTGCGTCAATTCACTGTTCAGAATCTGGAGCGAAATTCATGTACCAACGATCGCTCCCATCCTGTATCGGGGTTAGTTCTATGGTTCTCTTTCCGTATAAAGCTAGTGTTTCTTCAGTTATTTTCTCAGTCAGCTTTAAGACATCTGCGTCTTCAAGCCTCCCTTTGAACCATCGACCTAAGACTCTGAGATTCCCGGTACTTTCCAGATTTTTGTTGTTGTCTCCAGCTCGACGCATCTCGAATGTGTAACCGTCATCAGTGACAACTTCAAACCGATTAGGTGGAGCCTTTGGGTCTTCTCGTTCGTTTTTCGAAAGGATAAAAGCTACTTCATACCATGGACGTGGCAAGATGTACTCAGGTTTCCCTCTCGGCCTACTGAATCTTCCCTTAGCGTGATAAGCGTTTATGTTACTCTTCGGCGCTTCTTCGTAGGTTTTGAGGCGATGAACAAAGGTGTCATTTGGATTAATCAGTGACTGCACTTTCTTGACTTCCTCATCTCTTATTTCTTTGATTAAGCCGGGGTATCTTTCACCAAGTATCCAATTCTCTGAATCAGATTCAGGATCTGGCTGACGGGGATCTTCTCCTTTGATCTCTTCAAGTGGTATTGCCATTGGAACTATTAGATCGGAAAAGATCTTTTCGCAACCACGTAAAGTTATTTCGTCTTCGATTAAAAGATCGATTTCATGATTTTCATGTGCATTTGAGATGCCACTTAAATTCGAGGATCCTACTGAGGCTAAAGCAGGGTTGTTTTTCTCTTTAAATAAATAAAGCTTTCCATGGAAAGGATTTCTTGTTTCATATACACGGCCCAATCCCAATTCAAGGAGAATTGCGTTTAATTCCAAAGCAATTTTTCTGTTGTTTCTAGTCAGACTCATTCCGATGTAAAGATTTACTGACTTATGGCCAGGGTTTTCCTTAATTAGTCCTATCAGTAGCGCTATCGCATCTCTGGAGATGTAGCCAACTGCAATATCTATCTCCTCATAATTCGCTAAAGCGCTTTGGATTGTTTTGTGGAAATATTGAAAATTTCCCTTAGGTAATTGCGCTCTGTTTGATAGGAGTAGATTCATCTATAAAGAATAATTCGAAAAATTCTCTATCTGCTACTTAGAGCAAGAGTAGACATTATTTTTTACCTGGTATGCATCGATGCTATGTTGCTGGAGCAAACTTTAGTGACCGGGGTTACTCAAAGGCTTTGATTGGGCCATCATGATCTAGTTCGGGGTCATCATTTGGTGCAGAGCCAGCTCTTTTAGTGAGATTTTTTATAGCTAAACGATCAAGAAATTTCGGGTCTTTACTAAAAGTACGGTTGGCTAGACGCGTCATCATTTTCGAACGACGTTCAGCCTTTTTTCGCGCTTTGATTTCTTCTTTATTCACAGTAGATCTAACATTTCTGGATCGATTCCAGCGGGCGGTCCATCGATTCGACGCAGTCGTCCCGGAAAGCCCTTAAAGTGCGGGATGCCTTGTTCATGATCTAGGTCTTCGGGTTCGTCAGGACACAGTACCGCATCACTGCTAAGGAACGCACCGGACAATTCTTGCCCTTCGCCCCGCATTTCCGGATACCACCAGCCATGAGGAACACGAAGGTGACCAGGTTTCATTGACTCTTGAATAGCTACCATTGCTTGCACTTGTCCAGTTTCGGTTTCAAGGGACGCCCAGTCACCATCGGACAATCCGTCACGTTCTGCGTCTTCAGGATGTATGAAGAAACGTGGCACCGGAGTACGTTTACGGAGCACCTTGATTTGGCGTTGACCGGTTTGAAAGAAAGAATCTTCTCGGACACCGGTAAATACTCGATAGGGGTAGTCGGTGGAGGGTTGTGGAGCTTCTCGATAGTAGGGAAGCGGGTCGAATCCAAGTTCATCAAGAATCGATGAATAAAGTTCAACTTTGCCCGACGGAGTCCCAAATCCAGCCTTCTCGTAGGATCGGTATTCTGGTACTTGAGCACGCATGTGAGCGACCTTGGAAAATTGATCAAAGCTCATACCAGAAGGGGAGAGGCGATAATCAAGCACCTCTTCCAAAGTGTCCCACGGGAAGTATTCACCGATACCCATCCGATGAGCTAAGTCATACCAAAATTGGTACGTTGATGATCCCTCAGTTGGAGGCTCCGCGACCTTCTGCGACAAGGAAAGACGTGTAGACCAACTCCACGAGTCTGCGATGTGGTTGCGTTCAGTAAAGACATCACCGGGAAGAACATAGTCAGCGAGCATTGCTGTTGGGGTCATAAAGATTTCATGAGCGACAATAAGGTCTTGATTCATTAGTGCTTTAAGGATGCGATGTTGATTCGGGTAACTAAGCAATGTGTTGTTCCCAAGAGTGAAGAATGCTTTGACTGGATACGGATCACCAGATTCCATAGCTCGAAAAACCGCAGATGGGTTAGCCATGTAGCAGCCCATCACAATGTCCGCATATCCGTACCCGTGTACCCGTTCAGTCGCTTCCTTCAGCATTTCCTGGGCTCGGTAAGTGTAAGCCGGATGTAAATCGGATCCGAGTTGCTTTGCTTTCTGCTCGTCACTGAGCAATTCGTGTAATTGCAATTTTGACTCTGGAATGTAATCCGGGTTGAACCCGCCGAGCATTTCACCACCGAGGACGTCAAGGTTGCCGGTAACTGCCCGCAAAATGCTATGCAAACGTATCGCTGAAGTGGAGTTCAACTGCATATCGGTGATTGGTGTCCAAGGTATTACGGCTGAATCGGCGGTTGCGTACATGCGTGCCGACTCAACGATGAGGTCACGTGGGATGCCGGTGATTTCTTCAACACGCTCAAGCGGAAACTCGGCGACACGCTCTTTTAACTCTTCAAAACCAACCGTCCAGTTCTCAACGAAATCTTTGTCGTAGAGTCCCTCATTGATGATGACGTTTAACCAGCCGAAGCATAATACGGCATCGGTGCCTGACGTGATACGCAAATGCAAATCAGCGGTTTCGGCCTGATCAGAGACACGCGGATCAATCACGATCACCTTCGCTCCGCCAGCGCGAGCGGCGTTA
Source organism: Acidimicrobiales bacterium AG-410-I20 (assembly GCA_003215175.1). GTDB lineage: Bacteria > Actinomycetota > Acidimicrobiia > Acidimicrobiales > MedAcidi-G1 > MedAcidi-G2B. Next base: position 11,043 of record QCKS01000030.1, on the reverse strand, counting down.
ATCTGGTTATAGATAGGTGTCCAAGAGTGTTTACGAGGGTTATGACCGAATAGTACGACACACCTAGTGTTCCCAAAGTCAGGAAACGGAAACCATCCGTAGGTAAGTTTGTTGACCGCCGCCGTATTGCCGGCGCACAAAGATACGCCGCTAATCCAGTTCGGACTACCGAGGACATTCATGAAACGTCGGTCACATCCATGTGTTGTTTGTGTGTTCCAACCAGAGGTGGATACAGCGAAAGCTTCTGGACCGTATTGATCGATTACCTTCTGGAGCCTCTCAGCAATTTCGTCCATTGCTTGTTCGTAAGAGATTTCTTCCCAGCGGTCCTCTCCGCGCTCACCAACACGTTTTAGAGGCACGCGTAGCCGATCAGCGTGATTATGTATATGGGGAGCAGCCGTTCCCTTATAGCAGACGTTCTTACGTAACAGAGGGTGATCGTGCGGGCGAACCTTCGTGACGACACCATCAACTGATTCAGCTTTCAACTGGCAGCCGATATCACAGATCGTGCAAACGACATCACCGATAACAACTTTGCCTTCTGAATTAAATGTTGCTGTCATTTCTTACCTGCCAAAATTTCTGGTTTGAAAAAATCTACTTCTTCTTAATTAAAGTTACTCATGTTATTTACCGGTTACAGCGTTTTAACTGCTGGAGAATTTTTTGCTGTAGAAAATTCGTTGGCATAAGACTGATTTGCAAGTTCAGCTGCACTATCAACCCAGTCATCGTCAACTCTTATTCCGGAACTATCAGCAGCTATATTCAGGCTTCGAAAAATTGAGACGGTTATAGCGGCATCGACCATACCTTCTTCTCCGATTTCATTGACAAGGGCCTCTCTAATAGCTGGGAGATCGTCGTCGAGTCGATTCGCTGATTCAGTGAAAGCTATTAGCAACTCAGCATTAGGTACACCGGAATCTTCTCCAGACCCAGTAACCGCGTCGGTTATATCTAATTCTGAGTCGATTGCTTTGCTACTCGAACTGAGAAACATGGTATGAGCGCTAGTTCAATAAAAGCATTCGTTTATGGCTGAAGTTCGTGCTGCCACTAGCTCAATTTGAGGTCGGGACAGGTTCCTGTGAGTCCAAATCATTTCCCCAAAGTCTTTGCCAGAGTACATGGCACGTACGAGTAGCATCCGTCTCGCGTTATCAGCTTGGGCAAGGCTTAGAGAAACAGCGACATGGGGCATGCCATTTGTTGAAACAGTCGGTAGAAAACCCACTCCATTTATAAGTTCATCAGGTCTTTCACCAGAAGGATCTCCAGCTTCGGCATTTGGTAATTGCTCTCTGTTATAACCAAGAGTATCTGCGAGGTGATATATCGGAATTACCTGGGAAGCGATTGTTGCAATTTCGGCGTATTGATCTTCACCTATGACGGCCACTATTTGATCAAAAATATCCTTATCGATTGAAGAAGATTCATAAGCAACCTTTCTAGCGACGGCCCTAACAAAAGGAGTTATGCCACTTGTTGCCTCATTTGAATAATTGGAAAAATCAACAATTCTTTCTGCTATAGAAGGAGGGCTGGAATCCCGTATCTCTTCAGCGATTTCAATTCTTTGAGGCCCTGACCACCAACTACCGGGTTTCCCTAAGTTGTCCCAAACTATTTGAAAAGACTCAATAATTTCACTTGAAACCACTGGTCTAAGAGAGTCAAATGGCGCCATGTCCCTAAAATACGCTCTGAACCGCAAACTTTCCAATCTTTGTTTGTACGCCCCCCGGGACTTGAACCCGGAACCTGCGGATTAAGAGTCCGATGCTCTGCCAATTGAGCTAGAGGCGCTAAGGGAACTATCCTATCGGCGACTCAAGCAACGAACGAAAAAATTTAGTCTTCAGAAAATAGCGAATCCATGACCGAAGCTAGTTCAACATCAAGAGAAGTCACTCCACCCGAATCATGTGTGCTTAGACGAACTTCAACCTTGTTGTAGACATTCGCCCAATCAGGATGATGGTTCATCTCCTCAGCAGTTGAAGAAATCGCAGTCATGAAGTCGAAAGCTTCAACAAAGTTCTTGAAGAGAAAAACCCGAAAGAGTAACTCTCCGCTGACTTCCCAATCAGGTAAGAGTTTCTTAGCATCTTCAAGCTGGGCGTTGTCTAGAAGGTCTCGCATAAATTTCCTATTTACTTTTACTTTGGGTGACCGAGGGGATTTGAACCCCCGACATCCTGGACCACAACCAGGTGCTCTAACCGAACTGAGCTACGATCACCAAGAAGACGAATGATACGCCCAAAAACACGCACTCGGCACCTGATTTCAATACTTGTTTAAGTAGTGTCAATTTTATGACTCAGACAATAGCCATAATCGGAGGCGGAATAGCTGGCATCAGCACTGCGTATTCATGCAGTTTGATTGATCCGACGGCAGAAGTCGTATTGGTAGAAGCTGAAAAACAATTGGCCTACCACACCACCGGGCGTTCAGCGGCCCTACTTTATGAAAACTATGGGGAAGCTTCTGTTCGAGGCCTTACTCGTGCCAGCTTAAACTTCTACCACAACACTCCAGAAGGACTGGTAGACGCACCACTCCTTTCACTCCGACCATTGATACACGCTGGCACAGCAGAACAATCAGACCTCATTGATGAACTCATCTCCGACGGATCCGACGGCACAATACCCACACAAGAAATCACCGTCATGGAAGCCCTAGACCTTTTCCCTGCTTTAAATATCAGCCGAGTTGAGCGAGCAATAATTGAGATTGGAACCGCCGATATTGATGTTTCTGCCCTGCATCAAGCGTTTGTCAGAGGTTTCAGGCGAAACAACGGACAAATAGTTACCTCGGCACGCGTTGATTCTGCAACAAGAGAAAAAAATGGATGGAAAATCGAAACAGCCACAGGAGAGTTCGGCGCAGATGTAGTAATCAATGCTTCAGGAGCATGGGGAGACGTAGTAGCGAAACGAGCAGAAATTGAACCAATAGGTTTAAACCCGAAAAGAAGAACAGCTTTCATGGTCACGGCACCAGTTGCGGAAACTTCAGAATGGGCGATGCTCGACGACGCGGCGCACTCCTGGTATATAAAACCCGATGGGCCACAGTTGCTTTGCTCTCCAGCAGATGAAACTCCATCGGAACCATGTGACGCGAAGCCTCTAGAAGAGGACATCGCTTTAGCGATTGAGCGAATAAATACTGCGACAACATTAAACATCCGTTCAGTAAATTCTTCTTGGGCGGGACTGCGCACTTTCACGACAGACCGGTCAATGGTTATCGGCCCAGATCCCGATGAACCAAGCTTTATTTGGTGTGTAGGGCAAGGCGGGACAGGTATTCAAACTTCACCTGCAGCCGGGCAACTCACTGCAGAATTAGCGATCAATGGAAAGCCTTCAGAATCTCTCGCGAATTTAAATTTAGAGGGTCTTCTGCCCAGTCGTTTGCGAAGACCCCTGTAGCCTCAAAGAGTAGCCCCTGTAGCTCAGCTGGATAGAGCAACGGACTTCTAATCCGTAGGCCGCAGGTTCGAATCCTGCCGGGGGCGCTAATTCAAATTTCTTTAGAACTGTTCTTCTTCAGTGGAACCGGTCAACGCCAAGGTTGAAGCAGAACCACCGGAAATAACTGTTGCTACATCGTCGAAGTAGCCGGCACCAACTTCACGCTGATGGCGAGTAGCGGTGTAGCCGTCGTCTTCCATTGAAAACTCTCTTTGTTGCAACTCAACGTAAGCCGTCATATCGCTCTCGGTGTAACCCTTCGCAAGATCAAAAGCAGATGCATTCAACGCGTGCCATCCGGCCAAGGTGATGAACTGGAATTTATAACCCATTGCACCAAGTTCACGTTGGAATTTGCCAATGGTTTCATCATCTAATGCGGCTTTCCAATTGAAAGAAGGTGAACAGTTGTAAGCCAGCATTTTGTCTGGATACTCGGCATGAATCGCATCAGCGAACTCACGGGCCTGTTCAAGGTCAGGGGTTCCCGTTTCACACCAGATCAGGTCGCTATAAGGAGCGTAAGCCAATCCTCGTGAAATCGGTGTCGCCATACCTGGTTCAGTGTTAAAGAACCCTTCATCTGTGCGTTCACCGGTTAAGAAAGGACGGTCACGCTCATCTACGTCGCTTGTGATAAGGGTCGCTGCTAAAGCATCAGTACGGGCAACCACCACAGTAGGCACTCCAAGAACATCAGCAGCTAAACGAGCAGCAGTCAATGTTCGGACATGCTGTTGAGTGGGGATTAGAACTTTTCCACCCATGTGACCGCACTTTTTTTCTGATGCAAGTTGGTCTTCGAAGTGAACGCCGGCAGCGCCTGCCATGATCATGTTCTTCATTAATTCGTAGACGTTTAAAGCGCCACCAAAACCAGCTTCAGCATCAGCAACTATTGGAACTAACCATTCGCGAGAAGCTTCACCGCCGTTTTCTGCCCATTCAATCTGATCGGCTCGACGTAACGCGTTGTTGATTCGTTCAACAACTGACGGTACGGAGTTAGCCGGGTAGAGGCTTTGGTCAGGGTAGACCTCACCTGAGAGGTTGGCATCTCCAGCTACTTGCCATCCAGACAAGTAGATGGCTGGAAGGCCTCCTTTAACGTATTCAATGGCTTGGCCACCAGTCATAGCTCCAAGAGCATGAACGTAATCCATGCTGTGAAGTTGTTCCCAGAGAAGATCGGCGCCATGGCGGGCTAATGAGCATTCTGGTACAAAAGATCCACGCAGGCGAACAACATCAGCGGCTGTGTAGTCGCGTTGAACTCCAGCCCATCTTTGATTCTCCGCCCAGTCTTGTTCTAGTTCTTCAACTTGTTGGTCAAAACTTTTTTTCATTGTTTTTCTTTCTTTCTTCTAGGGGTTTCCTAGTGAGATTTGTTTGTTATTTTAAAATTTTGTAAGCGGGGATAGTGAGAAACTCTTCAAAGTCTTCTGACAAAGCTAGGTCTCGGAAAATGTTTGTTGCTTGTTCGAACGGCATGGAATCAAAGTTTTCAGCGCCGATCTCTTCAGCAATAACGATTAGTTCTTCATCAATGAGAGATAAAACAAGTTCCTCAGTTACTTGCCGGCCATCGTCAAGGATGCAGTTATGGCGAACCCATTGCCATACTTGTCCACGACTTATTTCTGCCGTTGCCGCATCTTCCATAAGATTGTGAATAGCTGCAGCCCCCGTACCATCTAACCAACTCGCGATATATCGGATACCCACATGAATGTTGGTGCGTAACCCTGCTTCGGTAATCGCTCCTCCGGTTTCAGAAACCGCTAAGAGGTCATCGCCGGAAACATCAACATCTGTGCGTTGTCGGTCAAGTTGATGGACTTTCCCTTTAAGAACAGCATCAAATTCAGCTTGGGCTATAGAAATTAGGTCTGGATGAGCAACCCAGGTTCCGTCACAACCGTCTGCGGCTTCACGTGCTTTATCTTCGGTGACTTTCACTAAAGCTGCTTCTGTTACTTCTGGTTCACGTCGGTTAGGGATGAAAGCGGCCATTCCGCCAATCGCATGGGCACCTCGTTTATGACAGGTGGCAATCATTAATTCGGTGTATGCGCGCATGAAGGGAACGGTCATTGTCACATCTGATCTATCGGGAAGAACAAAGTCGGGGTAAGAGGAAAATTTCTTTGCTACAGAGAAGATGTAATCCCATCGGCCGGCGTTTAGTCCAGCGGAGTGTTCTTTGAGTTCAAAAAGGATTTCATCCATTTCAAAAGCAGCAAGAATAGTTTCAATTAGAACTGTCGCTCGAATGGTTCCCTGTGGAATACCAAGAGCGTTTTGTGCGTGAATAAACACGTCGTTCCATAGCCGTGCTTCTAGATGGCTTTCTAGCTTCGGGAGATAAAAATAGGGACCTGCACCGTTATCTAAAGACGTTTGAGCGCCATGGAAGAAGGCTAAGCCGAAATCAATAAGGCTTCCTGGAGCAGGTTCACCATCTATTACGACATGGCTTTCATCTAAATGCCAGCCTCGAGCGCGGACAAAAAGTGTCGCTATCTCTTCGTTGAGTTCATAGTGTTTGTCGTTCTGGTCAAGTGTTAAGTTTCGCCTGTATGCATCCCTTATGTTGATTTGCCCGGAAACAACATTGTCCCATGTTGGGCTTGTAGCGTCTTCGCAATCGACCATGAAGACACGTGCCCCTGAGTTCAATGCATTGATCATCATTTTTCGGTCAGTGGGTCCAGTTATTTCCACTCTTCTGTCCATGAGTTGTTCGGGCTCTGGAGCGATAGTCCAGTCGCTGGAACGAATCTCAGCTGTTTCTTTTAAAAACCCGGGACGTTCACCAGCAGAAATTCGTTTTTGTCTTTCCTGGCGATCTTGAAGAAGTTGATTTCTTCTTCCTCGAAAAGTTGTTACGAGATCCACTATGAAATCAGTGGCTTCTGGGGTAAAGACTTCGTCTAATTGTGGATGTGGGGAGATTTGTATATCAGGCATTTTTTTATAAAACTTCTTTGAATTAATTCTGCAGTATTGATTATTCAATATTTTTCTTGAAAAATTGATCAATTTGTAGCAAAAAAAACGCATATCCTTTCAAATAACCGAAAAAATGCAATAGTTCGCGAATTGTGAGGGCAAATGAGCGAAGAAGAGTTCAATACAAAAGTTCTTGGACAACAAGTTAGACACCACCGAAAAGAAGCTGGATTGACTCTCGTTGCCCTTGGTGAGTTAATAAATCGACCAGCTTCGTATTTGAGTCAACTTGAAAATGGCCACATAGAGCCGAAACTTAAAGTTCTATCTGATCTAGCAAATGCTTTAAATTGCGAAACATCAGAACTTCTTTCATCGGATCCACCAAACAAAAGAGCATCGCTGGAGATCGAACTGCAAGAACTGCAAAACAGTCCTTGGCGAAATGAGTTAGACCTGCCTGAAATCCGTGTCGGGGTAACTGTAAGTAATGAAGTACTGGAAACACTTGTCGGGCTTTATAGAGCGCTACCCGCATTCCCTATGAGTCGTACTGGGATGGCGCGGCAAGAAGCTGGTGATCGCGCCCGAAGTGCAAACTTGGCGCTTCGGACAGAAATGAAAGAACGCAATAACTATTATCCCGAAATTGAGGAAATAGCGATTAAGGATTTACAGGCTGTTGGTTATACCGGAGAAGGGCCACCTTCTGAAAAAGATATAACTGATTTAGCTGCCCATTATGGTTTCACGGTAGAACGAGTAAAAGGGATGCCAGTGACGGCTCGTTCAGTTACGGACACACGCCGACGAGTCATTTATATACCGCAGCGTGATGATCTTGGGGTAAGAGGAGCTCGATCAGTTGTGTTGCAAACGCTGGGGCACTTCGCTCTAGAGCATGCAGAGACCACAGATTTTGAGAGTTACCTCCGTCAACGCATTGAATCGAACTATTTCGCGGCAGCGGTACTCATACCAGAAAAAGCAGCTGTTGAATTTCTCAACACAGCAAAGAATGACGAAGATCTTTCAATTGAAGACTTAAAGGAGAGATATTACGTCTCTTACGAAATGGCGACACATAGATTCACGAATCTTGCTACTTCCTACCTAGACATCCCTGTCCATTTCTTACGAACCGATCCAGAGGGAACAATCACCAAAGCATATGAAAATGATGGAATTGAATTTCCTTCCGACGCTGACGGCGCTCTTGAAGGGGCACGTGTTGGCCGTCACTGGGGAGCCAGACAGGCGTGGGCTTCAGCAGATGTACTCCATTATCAGTACACAACTTCTGATTCTGGCGAGTATTGGTGCGCCACCTATGTAGAAAATTCAAACGAGCGCACACCCTACGCAGTGACTTTAGGGTGCCATTCAAAAGATGCACGCTGGTTCAGGGGAAGTGATACTTCACGACGACTTAACGCCAGAAGCGAAGATGCGGCAGCTAGCCCAGAAATAATTCGACGTTGGGAAGGAATTGCTTGGCCATCAGCAGCGGAGAGAAGTTTTGTTCTCACCGCACTTCCTCCAGCTAGTCGAGACTTCACACCTTTTCCAGGTGTGGATTTAATAGATGTCTATAGATTCCTGGAACGACAAAATCGAACGAGTTAAAAGTAGAAATTATTTCTTTGGAAATCCCGAGCCACTTGATGCTTGTTCAGCAACCTTGTTAATCCACGAAGAAAGATCAAAAGTTTTCCCCTCCCAAGCCACCGCAGTGTGAGTAACAAAACGAATGCCATCCCAACGATGCAGTTGATAACTCGGAGGTTCGTCGACTAAAGATCCGCTCGCTGGATTCAAATCAAGTCCAAGTTGATGAGATGTAGAGGGACAAACAGAAGCAATAGAGGTTCCGATCATTGTCGTTATTGGTCGATGAAGATGCCCAGAAGTCACAAGTTTAACTTGTGGATTCTTCTCCACTAATGAACAGAAGCGTTCCGGATCTTTCAAGCCGGAAATATCCATGAAATGAATGCCGCTCATAAAAGGAGGGAAGTGAGTGAAAATTACTGTGGGCTTATCAGGAGACTGATGAAGTTGTTCCTCTAGCCACTCAAATCGTTCATCATCAAAATGTCCGTCATGACGACCTTCCAAAGAAGTGTCAAGACCGATAAGTCGCACCGGGTAACTATCCTCTACGTAACTGCAATGAGTTTGAGGCAACTTTTCCGGCAAATAATTTGTTAATGCCTGTCTAAATTGTTGACCTTCGTCGTGGTTTCCTGGAATTGGTAACACAGGAATATCAATAGGGGCAAGTAGTTCAAGTAGTAGTGAATACTCTTCTTCGGTTCCAGATTCAGTCAAATCTCCTGTTGCTAAAAGCACGTCCGGCTTTATGCCACTTGACATTAAATGAGCAACTACCCGTTCTAAAGTTTCTGTCGAATTGACGAGTTGATCAAAAGGGCTCTCGTCACTACGAATATGACAATCAGATATTTGAGCAATTAGCACGATAAGACCCTAGTCAGATTCTTTTCTTGTGCCACCAAAATGAATTGAGCGGGCGACGAGAATCGAACTCGCATCATCAGCTTGGAAGGCTGAGGTTCTAGCCGTTGAACTACACCCGCGGCGTGGTTGATCGTAGCGTGGAACTGAGCAGACCACAGACTTCAAGGCCCTGCTATTGACTAAAAATTTGTTATTTGTAGAAAAATGACGGGTTTACCCCTTAAATCTGAGATGAGTTAGACGAGTCAGGGGTACACTTCAGACACTGTGAATAGCACTTGTGAAACATTAGAAGACAACCAAATCAAGCTAGTCATCACAATAGATGAACAAGAATTTGATGAAGCAATAGAAAAAGCTTTCCGACGTATAGCTAAAGAAGTACGTTTACCCGGATTCCGTCCTGGCAAAGCACCACGAAAGGTCTTAGAGGCGCGCTTGGGGGTAGGAGCAGGACGAAGCGAAGCAATTCAGGATGCAGTCCCAGAATATTACGTGAAAGCTCTCATCGAGCATCGTGTTGATGTGATTGATTCACCTTCATTTGAAGTAACAGAAGGCCAAGATGAAGGAGCATTAACTTTCGAAGCGATTGTTCCTGTCCGGCCGCAGATAGTCATTTCAGATTATGACTCTCTTGAAGTGGAAATCCCAAACCCCGTAGCAACGGACGAGGAAATAGATCAACAGATCGATGCGATGAGAGAACAATTCGCAACCTTGGAAGAAGTACAACGAACAGTACAAGATGGCGACCAAGTGACTATAGATATCTCTGGAACCTATGAAGGTGAAGAAGTTGAAGGCCTCACAACTACCGATTACCTCTACGAAGTAGGCACAGGTGCAGTAGTCGCAGAAATTGATGAAAATCTTCAAGGAGTTTCCGTAGGTGACGTGGTTGAGTTTGAAGCTGACCATCCAGATGAAGAAGAGGACGGAAAACTTTCTTTCCGCATTGAAACAAAAATGATCCAAGAAAGAGTCCTCCCTGAATTAAACGACGAGTTTGCTTCAAACGCTTCTGAATTTGAAACTGCTCAAGAGATGCGCGACGACATACAAACTCGAATGACAGAAATGAAGAGAGCGCAATCTTCAGCCATGGTGCGAGATCTCATTGTCCAAAAACTGGCAGAAAAAGTTGAAATGGACCCTCCAGAGGCGATGGTCGAAGCAGAAATCACTAACCGAATACAAGATTTTGCTATGCGACTCCAATCACAAGGGATGGAACTTGATCGCTACTTGGAAGCAATAGGTACCGACATTAGTTCGTTACGTGAGGAGTTCTCTCAAGGAGCAGATGTATCGGTGAAAGCGGACCTTGCGCTTCGCTCCGTGATCAATCAAGAAAATTTAGGGCCCGATGAAGAAAAGTTAGAAGAGTATTTTTCTTTACTTGGAGCACAAATGGGTTCAGATTCCGAACAGGCGCGAGACATGCTAACAAATTCTGGAAGGCTACTTGACCTAGAAGCAGACCTTGGTAAGCAAGCTGCAGTAGAATGGCTATACGAGCGAGCAAAAATAGTTGATGATCACGGGCAATCAATTAGTCAATCTGATCTTGAACCGCCCGAAGAGATCCTTGACGAAGAAGAAGATAAAAATGATACCGACATCGAAGGAGATGAAGAGTAGTGTCGTTGGTTGATATGAAAGTACAAAATTATTTAGTTCCAACCGTGGTTGAGCAAACCAACAAAGGTGAGCGAGCCTACGATCTTTACTCGCGTCTACTCAAAGAAAACATCATTTTTATTGGCACCCCAATTGACGACACCATTGCCAACTTAATTTGTGCTCAGCTTTTGCATCTTGAATCAGAAAATCCTGATCGGGATATCAGCCTCTACATTAATTCTCCCGGCGGAGACATAAATGGTCTGTTTGCTATTTATGACACAATGCAATACATACGACCAGATGTGACAACAATCTGTTTTGGTCAAGCAGCCTCAGCAGCCGCTGTTCTCCTTGCAGCTGGAACCCCAGGTAAAAGATTAGCTCTTCCTCATTCCCGAATTCTTCTCCATCAGCCTTATGCAGGAGCACAGGGTCAAGTATCGGACATCGAATTAGTTTCCCAAGAAGTGCAAAG
>QCKS01000029.1 GCA_003215175.1 Acidimicrobiales bacterium AG-410-I20 | reverse complement strand
ACGAGCTAAACAAGTTCCTTCATCACGAGCAGACCAAGCCGACCCATCATCCTCATAGCAGTAACCCCAATCGCCGTCCTGGAACCAGGCGCCACCGCGAGCTAAACAATCCTCTTCATTCGTTGCAGACCATAGGGAACCGTCGTCATAGGGCTCTTCGGGTTCAGGGTCCCAGTCGGGGTAGTCGCAATAACCCTCATACCAAACAAAACCGTTTGCCAAGCATTCTGATTCATCAGTTACGTCCCATGGCTCAATGGCTCCGGCCGGATTGGCCATGAGAGATCCAAAGGTGGCTAATACAGTAATTATGAGAAATACAAGGCGACGAAAACGCATCCGTTATCTCCAGTTGTTGTCCCTACTCTAATTTATTCTAAAAGACTACCTTAGACGTTCTTTACTGTCCCTTCACCACCGTAAACTCTATGAGACGGGATGTGGCGCAGCCTGGAAGCGCACCTGCTTTGGGAGCAGGGGGTCGGAGGTTCAAATCCTCTCATCCCGACAATCGGGATGAGAGTGCTGTCTTCTCTTAGACGCGGGGAGGGCTGAATCCTTCAGGCCAAATAGTTGACTTATCCCAAACAACCGCTGCACGGTGTTTAAAGACTCCCCTGATGATTCTCGCGCCTGTAAGGTTCGCTCCTGAGAAGTTCGTTCCTATAAGGCCTGAGAAGTTCCCTCCTGTAAGGTTATTCACTCTGTCGATTCTCGCGCCTGTGAGGTTCGCTCGCGAGAAGTCCGCTCCTAGGACGTTCACCGCAAAAAAGTTCACATTTTCAAGGTGAGCTTCCGTGAGGTCCGCTCCTTGGAGGTTCGCTCCTTGAAGTTTCGCTCCTTCAAGTTTCGCTCCTCTGAGGTCCGCTCCTTGGAGGTTCGCTTCTCTGAGGTTTGCTCCTTCAAGTTTCGCTCCTCTGAGGACCGCTCCTTCAAGTTTCGCTGCTCTAAGGTCCGCTCCTTCAAGGTCCGCTTCTCTGAGGTTTGCTCCTCTGAGGTTCGCTCCTCCAAGGTTCGCTCCTCTGAAGTTCGCTGCTCTAAGGTCCGCTCCTTGGAGGATCGCAAACCAGAGTTTCGCTCTTAGGAAGTTCGCTCCTTTGAGGTCCGCTCTTCTGAGGTCCGCTGCTACGAAGTTCGCTGCTCTAAGGTCCGCTCTTTGGAGGTTCGCTCCTTGGAGGTCCGCTCCTCTGAGGAGCGATTTTCTGAGGTCCACTTCTCTAAGGTCCGCTCTTCTGAAGTCCGCTTCTTCGAGGATCACTACTTGGAGGTCCGCTCCTCTGAGGTCCGCCCCTTCAAGGTTCGCTCCTCTGAGGTCCGCTCCTTTGAGGTCCGCCCCTTGGAGGTTCGCTCCTTTGAGGTCCGCTCCTGGTTCAATCTCGTAACCATTGACTGCCATACGATCCACTCTAAAACGTCTAAGACAAGCAATACCACTTGCTAAAACAGTTCATGCTTCCTTAGTGCTGTACTGCTACGGTCTTTGGGAGCGTTCAATTATTTATCGAAATAAAAAATTGAGCACGGAGGACTACCCACAAAAGTCCGACAGGGGGTCGGAGGTTCAAATCCTCTCATCCCGACCATAATTCTTCATTTACCTTGCGTTGCTCAAGAACATTTAGCAGATACCTATTCGTTAATCATCCAACCGTAGACTTGGCCCTTCGAATGTATCGGATGAACTAAATTCTTAAAATTGTAAGCAACGAGAACTTATATCAAAGCAAGAATTGAGAGGCTTAAAACGCTTATTGCTGGAGCAGCTTTCTTAATATGATCGCCAACACGCAGATGCATAGTAATGGCTCCCACCATTAATAAACCAAGTAAAATAGCCGACGGCCTAGTTAGGGATTCTACCCAAACGCCCACGATTAAAAGAATTGCTAATGTGACTTTTGTTCCGCCAATTAAATACATAAATGGGGAAGAAATGCCGTATGTTTGGAATTCTTCTAACATGTTTTTTGCATCTCCACCGCGAAAGTCAGTTTCTTTGTTGAAACGCAATATCCATACATTTAGGATCCATAATCCAGCACCAATTTGTGCCAAGAGTCCAATTGTCTCCATGTCTTATCTTTCTTATCTAATAAAAACGAATTTAAAATTAAGCATGTAATTCTCTCTTAACAAAGATCAAGAAAGAATCACTGGCTTTTTATAAAGCTATGACCTATCTTTTTCACCTGCATCGGCTGTTGTTTTATAACCTGCCATCAGCAAGCCCCAAACAGTGATTGCAAAAACTATGGCTCCAACAATAAACAACAGGGTTTCATTCACTGTTTTTCTCCGAATTTGTTAATACAAGAGTCCCTAAGGAATGGATTGAAGGTACCCAAATACCAACAAAAATTCCCTGCAACTCGTTGCCACTAAACCAAAGTGCAACTGATAGACAAAATGAGATAAAACCAGCAAACATAAAAATTAATTTGGGTCTATTTTCTGGCTTTAAAAGAAAGTTTTCACGCAAAATTGAGAATGCCACTTAATCTCCTAACGGTTTATCACTTCCGTAAATCTATTAAGCTTTTAACCTCAAATTGCTTCTTAGATAGGGTCTTCTGTCACGCCCTGGCTTTATTTGACGTTGTGTCCGATCAGGCCGTGACGGTTGCGTTGTCAGCCACCGTCGGCAACGGTATTTTCATTCACTTCATTGCCGCTTCATACTCTTAGTGTTGTGCTGCTACGGTCTTTGTATGAAGCACTTGATTGGCGGTATTGATTTCGGCGAAGGTCCACGCTGGCATAACGGACGCCTTTGGTATTCAGATTTTCACCAAAAAACGGTTTACTCTGTCGATCTCAATGGGGAAAGAAACGTTGAGTTCACGCTAGATGACCAACCTTCTGGCCTTGGCTGGATGCCGGACGGCTCAATGCTTGTTGTTTCAATGATTAACCGGCAAGTTCTGCGTGTCAGTTCTGATGGGGTCTCTGTTCATGCCGACCTTTCAGAATTAGCTACTTGGCACTGCAACGACATGGTTGTTAGCTCTAGTGGTCACGCATATGTCGGAAATTTTGGGTTTGATCTTGATGGCCGAGCTGAATTTTGCAAAACCGTTATGGTTCATGTGACACCAGAAGGAGATGCTTCCGTAGGTGCTGACGGTTTGTCTTTTCCGAATGGTTCTGTCATCACACCGGACGAGAAAACATTAATAGTTGGTGAGACTTTCGGCGGTTGTTACACATCTTTTTCTATAAATGAAGACGGTTCTCTTTCTGATCCTTCTTTGTGGGCTGAAGTTCCGGGAATGTTCCCTGATGGATGCACTATGGATGCTGAAGAAACGATCTGGTTTGCTGATGCTTCAACACCGCGTGTTGTACGCGTAGCTAAAGGCGGAAAAATTCTCGACGAAGTGGAAACACCTCAGGTCCCTTTCGCTTGCATCCTGGGTGGCGAAGACGGAAAAACTCTGTTTATTTTGACGGCGGATTCTTCAGGGCCAAACCAGGCTGGTTCCGGAAGCGGCAACATTTGGACTCATAATGTGGATGTTGCCAAAGCCGGTTTGCCTTAATCCAGCAACTTAAGGCATGGTTTCATCGTGACCAATCTTCCAGAAAACCTGAGAGAAGAACTAAATAATATTTTTCTGAGCGACAAAACGGCAGAGTCCATAGGAGTCACTTCTGTGGATTGGAAACCCGGAGAAGCTTACGTTAAAAGTGTTTTGACCGAAAATTTTACTAACTTTCTTGGTGTTGGTCATGGCGGGTTTCTTTTCACTCTCGCTGATGTTGCTTTATCTTTTGCTTCAAACAGTCATGGTAGAAAATCTCTAGCGATGAAAGTTGATATCACTTACCATCGTGGAGCTTCTATTGGGGATGAAGTGACTGCTTCTGCTATTGAGTTCAGCAGGTCACGCCGTTTCTCTAATTATCGAATTGAACTACATGTAGGTGAAGAACTTGTTGCCTCTGCTACTGGTCTTGCTTTCCGGACCGATGAGTGGCATTTATCTGAGGATGCTTGGCCAGAAGACTGGAAAAAAAGTCACTAAACGATCTGTGCTAAAGGCTTTGGCAGAGACGTCTCGCTTCATAAATCGCAGCTGCTATGTCACGGCTTGCTACTGAATCTCCTATTCGAAACAAGTTAAAGCCTTCTTTAGGTTCAGGTTGTTCTAGTCCTTGCCGCAAGGCTTCTAGGTCAGTCACTCCGTCATTCTGAGAATGTTCACAAAGACTCTTAAACAGTTCATCATTTGGTGTGCTTCCATGTTCTACAACTACGAGATCTATGGTTCGTGTAATTTCTGTCCTTGTATGTTCATTTCGTAGAGTTGCTTGAAATTTTTCACCGTCTCGTGTGACTTCTATAAGTCGGTAATCCGGTGTCAGCTTTGCATCAAGTTGGTAAAGCATTTTCAAATAAGCTGGGCCGGTTGTGGCAGAAAGGTCGTGTCCTATTAAACGATCTGGAGTAACGATCTCTATATTTTCTGTCCCATGCGAATGAAGGTACTCTGCGACTGATAACGCTCTTTCTGATCCGTGGTCATCAAAGATCAAAACATTTTCTCCGCTCTTTACTTGTCCGGAGAGAACGTCTGCTGAAGTGACTACATGTTCTTGCCCACTTTCCAAAAGAGGTTTTTCGGGCCAGCCTCCTGCCGCTATAACAACTACGTCTGGTCTCTCAGAAAGGATGTGTTCGACTTCAGCAATGGTATTAAGTCTTAGGTCAACATTTAAATGTTGAATTTCTGAAGCCAGCCATTGCGTAATTCCGAGAAGTTCTGATTGGCGTTCACTAGCGCGAGCGGCAAGAACTACTTGCCCTCCGACTTGATTCTGAGCTTCAAAAAGGACTACTTCATGGCCACGTTCCGCACAAACTCTTGCCGCCTCTAAACCTCCAGGTCCTGCACCTACAACGAACACTTTTTGTGAACTTTTTTCCGTTTTAGATATTAGTTGTGGTACAAAAGTCTCTCTTCCAGTTGCTGGATTTTGAATACATGCTGCATCTAAGCCTTGGTGTAAACGGTTTATACAGAGTGATGCCCCTACACACGCCCTAATTCTGTTTTCATTTTTTTCTCTAATTTTTTTCACAATATGAGGATCCGCCATATGGGCACGTGTCATGCCGATTAGATCAACAAGGTTGTTCTCTATCGCGTATCGAGCTGATGAAATATCTGTCACTCTTGTCGCATGAAGGATAGGCAAATTAACCGTTTCTTTGATTGAGGACGCTAAAGGCACATACGGGATGAGGGGGGTGCCGGAAGGTGGTATGGCTTTTGAAAGCCCTTCTTCTGTGGCTAATGATGAGCTTGCAATATTTAAAAAATCTAGGAATCCACTTTCAGCGATTTTTTGAGCTATTTCTTTACTTTCTTCGATGGTTAAGCCGCCTATTTGATCTTCGTTAGCGATCATTCGAATTCCTAGAAGAAATTCATTTCCGACTGTTTCTCTTATCGCTTCTAATACTTCAAATGTAAAACGGAGACGGTTATCTATTGATCCGCCATATTCATCTGTTCTTTGATTCACTAAAGGTGTCCAGAACTGGTCAATTAAATGGCTGGTCGCACATAGTTCTATGCCATCTAGTCCTGCTGTTTCTGCGCGTTTCGCCGCTCTTGCAAAATCGCCGATGACTCTTTTTATGTCATGCTTATCCATTTCCTTCGGCCAACCTCTATGCATTGGTTCGCGAATTGAGGTAGGTGCAATTGTTGGGAGCCAGTCACCATCGTTTGAGACGTTCCTTCTTCCCATATGCGTTAGTTGGCACATGATTGCTGTACCGTGCTGATGAATTCGTTGAGCCATTTCCGCTAGAGGCTCAATAATTTGGTCTTGTCCGAAGTTCAACTGACCCCAGAGCGATGCCGAATCAATTGAAACATTGCTGGATCCGCCAATCATGGTTAAGCCGATTCCGCCTCGTGCTTTTTCTTCGTGATAGGCGATGTACCTTTCTGACGGTGTTCCATCAGTGTTGTAGCCGGGAGCATGACTACTTGAAAATATGCGATTTGGTAACTCAACTTTTCCTATTTGAATTGGTTGAAGTAAAGGATCTGAAAATTCTGATTCCATTGCATCGCTTCCCATGATCAGTTTCTACTCTTTTTATATCCTGTCGTTCTTATTGGCCGGTATTGATGCCTATAAAGGATAAAGCCGACCCATTGGGCCGGCTTTATTTGCACCCCGTACGGGATTTGAACCCGTGCTACCAGAATGAGAATCTGGCGTCCTAGGCCTCTAGACGAACGGGGCTTAACCAGTCAAAGAATACTTCCTTTGACCGTTCTCATCTTAGCGACAGTGTTTCTTGCCGCCTCTTGCTCGGAGGAGAGGACTCGAACCCCTAATAACTGGACCAGAACCAGTTGTGTTGCCAATTACACCACCTCCGAAAATTCACCTTGAAGGCTCAATAAGCGTAACCGGTCTGGACTATTAGCCACCACCACTATCTAGCATCAAGCCGGCGATAACCGAAAATACGACCTAAACCGGCAGCAAATGTTTCCCGCATCAAGTGAGTAAACCCTGCTTTTCCAGAGGTAGGAGCGACTGTGGCATCTAGCCCTACTTCGTTAGAAATTTGGCGAAGCCTAAATGTGTGATACGAGTCAGATACTAAAACAACGGTCTTTATTCCGAATCGAGCTATTTGGCGAGAAGTGGCTGCTAGTTCTTCATAGGTGCTTGACCCATCTACGATCACTACTAAATGTTCATCAGGAATTCCTTTTGTTCGGAGATAGTCGTACCCTGCTTTTCCTTGTGTGAATAGATCACCGGGTTGGTTTGAACCAGTGGTTATAACTATTTGTACTAGTCCGTCGGCATATAGGTCATACGCTCGATCAAGCCGTGCGGCAAAGACGGGTGATGGTTCACCGTTGTATTGGGCAGCGCCTAGAACTACTGCTGCATCGGCGCCATCTGCAGAATTATCCGATCCAGAAGCCATCCACACTTGAAGGTAAGTGATTCCAAAATAAATGATACTTATTGCTAAGAACCAAATGAGCAGGATCGGCACCCACCGAAGCGACCACTTTAATGCCTTGATTAGGACAAGTGGCACGAATCCTCCTACAAACGGGACCGAGCCCGAGCGATTCGATCAAGCACTGTCTGGCGGTCCATACAAAGGGCTATTGCTTCAAACAATGGTGGTCCTACAGTTCTTCCAGTGATAGCTACACGAATGGGCGCCTGGGCTTTCCCGAGTTTTATTCCTAAACTTTCTCCGACTTCAGTGACTGCTTCTTTGATTGTTTCGGTGTTCCATTCACAATCAGTTAATGCTTTGAATGTGCCGTCAAGCATTTCGCTGGCGAATGGGGCTTTCACCATTGCTTTATTCCATGAGTCAGGATCTTCAACTGGTTCTTCTAGAAAAATAAAATCAACAAAACGCGGTAGATCTGAAAGAGTTCGAAGTTTTTCTTGCACTAAATCAACCATCTTCAAATAGCGGTCTTGGTTGAAATTCTCCGATGTCCATGGTGTTGCATCACCTTCAATCCATGGTTTTGCCCTTTCAATGAAATCATTTTTTTCTAGATCACGAAGATGTGTTGCATTAACAAACTCAAGTTTTTTCAAATCAAAAAAAGCTGCAGCCTTATTTACATCTTCTATCGCGAATAGTTCAACAATTTCCTCTAATGGTCGTATCTCAACGTCATCAGGTGGACCCCAACCAAGAAGAGCGAGGTAATTAACCATTGCTTCGGGGAGGTAGCCACGTTCGCGGTAATCTGCGATCGACACATCGTCTCTTCGCTTTGAAAGTTTCTTACGTTGTTCATTTACTAAGAGTGGTAAATGGGCATAAGTCGGTTGTTCTGCTCCCATAGCGTTAAGTAGCAAGATAACTTTGGGAACCCCCGAGAGAAGATCTTCTCCCCGTATCGCATGTGTTATACCCATGTCGGCGTCATCTACTGCGTTGGCGAGCAGAAACATTGGTGTTCCGTTTGATCGCCAAATTACAAAATCTTCAAGATCATCGGTAGCGAAAGAGACGGTCCCTCTCACCACGTCTTCGAATTCAATAATTTCTCCTTGAGGCATTCTGAAACGAACGGCTAAACCATCTTTGATTTGGTTGCCTTTCACGGGTTCGTTGTCTGCGTCACATAGATAAGCCAACTCCTTATCTAAAAGATCTTGAACGACTTCTCGATGTCTTTCTTTTTGTTGAGATTGATAGAACGGTCCTTCATCCCACGTAAGACCGAGCCACTCCAATTCCGCTAACAAGCCTTCGGTCATCTCCGGACGATTACGTTCAGCATCTGTATCTTCTATTCGGAGTACATACGTCCCCCCAGTGGAACGAGCATGAAGCCAGTTAAATAAAGCTGTGCGCGCACTACCTACGTGCAGGAACCCCGTTGGGGATGGAGCAAAACGAACGCGATCAGACACACCTTAAGATTAGCGCTGGTTGGACTATTGATCTCTGATTATTCATTCAAGAGTCGAACTATATGAAGAATGCAGCTCTCTAATTTTCTTGCTGTTTGTTCATAAACATCTTTTGGGTAACCCCAAGGGTCAGAGATTTCGTCACTTAAGCGCCCGGAAGTCATGTGTCCTCCTCGGGCTTTGTGCAAAGTCATTAACCATTCTTTTATCTCTGCTGAACCTAATGGACCCATTTGATTACCAATACGCGGTATCTCGCCTGCAAGGAAAGTCCGTGATCGAGCTTGCGGATCTTTTTTTGCTACTGCTGCTTCATGTTGACGGGTCATTGCTATGACAATGTTTGAATCCATTATTTGATGAGAGGTCAGAGTTTGTGCTTTATGGTTTGCAAGGTCGATATTTCGTTCTGCTAACACTTCAATAGCAAGATCTGTGGCTTGATTGCCGGGAATTGCGTCGGTTCCTGAAGAGTGCGCTTTCATTGCTAAACCTTGTTGCTTAGCATGATGATTAAATAATGATTCGGCCATCGCCGATCGACAAATGTTGCCGGTACAAACAAAAAGTATCTTCAAATTTTCCTCTACGCAGTAACTGCTTTCTTTATCGCTTCAAAAATTTCGTCACGCGCTTTTTCCGCGATTTCTAAATCTGGAGCTAACGAAGAGAACCCATGAACTAGGCCATCAAAACATTTAGCTTCTACTGTGACCCCAGCTTCAGCTAGCACGTTTGCGTATGCCATTCCTTCATCGCGTAGCGGATCAAATTCTGCTGTTGCGATATAGCAAGGAGGAAGGCCGCTAAAGTCTTTTGCTCTTATTGGGGCGGCAAGAGGATCATCGGTAAGAAGCGTTGTACCAACATAATGCTGGAGGAACCATTTCATTGAAGTTGTAGTAAGTATAGGTGCGTTTGCATTTTCTTCATAAGAGGGCCATCGATCTAAATCAATGTCTACTGCGGGATAGATCAAGGCTTGAAAGATGATTTCTGGTTTTTTCTCTTCACGGGCTATTTGTGCTACTACTGCGGCGAGGTTCCCTCCAGCGCTGTCTCCTGCGACTACTAGACGTGATGGGTCTATGCCGAGTTCCTGTGCATTTTCCGCCACCCAGCAGGTTGCGGCATAGCAATCCTGAGGTGCTGCTGGAAACGGATGCTCAGGAGCTAATCGGTAGTCAACTGATACCACGACTGCGCCTATTGCATTAGCCATAGACCGGCAAGTTTCATCATGAGTGTTTAAGCTTCCGATCACCCAGCCGCCTCCATGGAAATAAACGATCGCAGGCAAAGGCTCCGAGGATTCCTTTGGTCGATAAATTCGTATTGGAATGCCTTCTTGTATTTCTTTGTCTTCAACGGAATGAACTTCTGGCCCTGGCCGAGATACAGACTCGTAGTAGTAGCGCACTACTTCTGGAGTGATTCCGGTCAGATCTTCTAGTGAGTCTCTTGATTTGAGAAGTTTGAGAACAGTGACTGGCTTGGTGATAACTAGTTTGGCTAACGTCTTCAAAGATATTTGCAGTCGTCGGCTGTTCTCGAGATATTTTTCGACTTCAGGATGAATTGGCATTTACTTTCTTTCTATTTATTAGATCTAGAACCTTGGTTCTAGTTTTCTGCTGCCTGGCGATCTTCTTCGCTTTGATATTGAGGGACATCCACTCGTTCGCTTCGAGTGTCACCTTCTGCGGAAACCACACCATTGTTGAGTCCGCTTGATGCTTTGTCTTTCCAAGAAGGATCTTCTGACCATTTGATTCCAGTATCTACGATCGTTCCTGGGGACTCAATTGACGTTCCTAACGTTAAAGCACTGCGGAGTAACTGTTTCTGAAATTCTTGGTCATGCGGTTTGCCTGCGGTGTATCCCAAAGGCATATCAACATAAGTTGCTCTTGGGGGGTTTGCCGCTTTTGTGATGCTGTGTGCCGCAGTTAGAACCAATGTAGATATTCCTGTTTCTTCTAAAGCTCTTGCAACCAAACCCACGGTCTGGTGACATACCGGTCAAACTGGCACTAACAGAGCGAGATCTATTTCTATTTCCATTGCCTCTATTTCTTTGATGAGGGCTGGGATTAGTTCTTCTTCTGTCCGTCTTACGGAGTAGATGCCTCCCATGAATGCAAGTGACTGTGGTGTCAAAGATTTGATGAATCCTTCTTGTACGAGTTCATTGAGACGATCTAAAGGGAAAACGATATTTGGGTCTGAGCGTGCGGGTTCAAGGTCGTAAGCGAAGTGGGTGACTCGCACATCAGTAGCGGGCTGGTCGCTGGGTATTAGGCGAATACCGGTGTCGTCTTTCCAATGGAAAGCTACCTGACCTCGTTTGTATGCTCCGCCTGAACCAAGTAGCAGTATGCGTGATTCTTCTAGCGGTTTAGTTAACGGCACCCATGCTGGGGGATCCGGCCTTTCTGCCCACTCATAGGGTTGATAGCCGAGTGCTGAATACTGCTCGCGTGTGCGGGCAATGTAGTCAACCGGTTCTATAGAAGAATTCATATCTCTATCGTCGCATGTTCTGAGGTAGATAGTGAACACCACCTGCATATAAGAGTAACTACTTTGAGAGTAATTACTCCTATAATGGTTTTATGGCTGAAAATTATGTTTCATTCCGAGTTGACGCTTTAGCTTCTGAAGCCGGATTGAGCGTAGACACGGTGAGGTATTACCAGAAAATCGGAATACTTGAGCCGCCAGAACGAATTGGGCGCCATAGTGAATATTCTTCAAGGCATCTTGACCGACTCACTGAAATTCGTCGATTAGCTGATGCTGGGCTCACACTTTCTCAAATTTCTGAACTCTCTGAGGGAAGAGGCGAAGAACTTCATCCGTTAGTGAACTCTGTGCCGGCGTTAAGTCGCTCTGACGTTGCTAAGCAAGCAGGCGTGCCGGAAGGTCTAGTTACTTTGCTTTGCGACAATGGACTACTTCAACCAGTGATCGTGAAAGGTTCGCCCCGATTTAATGAAAGTGCTGTAGCGATGGTGCGGGCTGGGTTAGCAATAAGTAACGCGGGAGTTCCTCTTGAAGAGTTAGTCGCTTTAGCTTCAGAACACGCAGAAAATATTGATGACATTACCGATAAAGCTATAGAACTGTTTGACGACCATATACGGGGACTTAATGACTCTCAAGAAGACCTTGTAGATGTCGTCCACACTCTCCTACCTGCAGTCACACGGCTAGTTGCGCAACATTTTTATCGAACCTTAGTTACTCGCGCGTTAGAGAAAGCTGAAGATGGCGAGTATCACTCTCTCGCTGAAACTCTCCGTCCGTCAATTACCGAAGACTTGGTGGTTACCTGCACATGGCACTAATCAACGAGGATTCTGCTGACTTTCTTTTGACGGCTTCAACGGTTGAGATACCAGATGGACCGGCTTGTGATCCATTGTCTTGGTTTCAATCTTTTCCACAAAGTGAACAACGATGGTTCTGGGAGAACCCAGACGAGGATTCGTCTTGGGTTGGGATTGGTTGCGCCGCCACCCATCGCGTAAGTGGATCTGATCGATTCACTGATGCAGTTACGTTCGCTGATCAATTATTTAAAGACATGTCTGTGGAGGGACCAAAAGAAGCACCTCTTCCCCGTGTCGCTACTGGCTTCTCCTTTGAGGAGAAGAATCTTAATGAATCATGGAAACCTCTGGGCGCAGGACGAATTACCCTTCCCGCCATACAAGTTGTAAGAAAAAATGGGAAAAGTTGGCTTATCACGATCAATAGTTTTTTAGAAACTCTTCCGAACACAAGCCCTCCCCTTCCTTTAACTCCAAAAGAAGTGGACCCTGCTTTGTGGTCTTCTTCTCGCTCTAGATCGCATTATCGCCGATTGGTGAAGAAGGCCTTGGAGAATATACGTGCCGGCAATATCACAAAAGCTGTTCCTTGTCGGTCTATTAGCGTTCCTGCATCGCCTGATCTAGCAGAACTCTTCTCAACACTGCGTAACCTTTATCCCGCTTGTGTCACTTTTGGTGTCAGTATCGATGATGTCTCTTTTGTTGCTGCTACACCTGAGCGTTTAGTAGCAGTTGAAGACGGGAAATTGTATACGGCTGCTTTAGCAGGTTCTGCTCCCCGGCATCCGGAACCAGCGACTGATTCGATCCTTGGTCAAGGACTAATTACAAGTCCTAAAGAACAATCGGAGCACAGTGTTGTAGTTGAAGCTATTGATTCAGCATTGGGCGCTCTTGGCGTAAAAACTCAACATCCGTCCCACCCTGAGTTACTGAAATTGCACGGCATCCAACATTTATTCACTCCTATAACTGCAGAACTAACTACAGATATTCATCTCTTAGACATCGTTAGTGCTCTGCATCCAACGCCCGCTGTTTCGGGTTATCCAGTTGCCCCTTCTTCCCTTCTGCGCTCAGAGTACGAAGAATTAGATCGAGGCTGGTTTGCTAGTCCCGTGGGATGGTTTGATTCATCTGGCAATGGAGAGTTCAGAGTGGCTTTACGATCAGCTCTAATCACTAACAACACCGCCACTCTTTACGCAGGAGCAGGGGTTGTTGAAGGTTCAGATCCTGACCGGGAACTGCTTGAGACAGATATCAAGTTGAGTGCTTTACTTGGTCCGATTCTTACCTCGGAAGGACAACGCCATGGTTGACGCAAACCCAATAAGTATGTACGAATCTTTACGGGCTTTCTTCGCTCAGCTACAGGCTTCAGGAGTTCATCACGTTGTAGTATCTCCTGGTTCTCGATCCACACCCTTGGTGGTTTCTGCAGATCGAACTGAAGGGCTTGAAATTTCCGTACACCTTGATGAGCGATCTGCAGCTTTCTTCGCGTTGGGGCTTTCAAAATCTACTAAAAGACCAGTTGCTTTGATTTGCACTTCAGGAACCGCCGCCGCTAACTATTTACCTGCAGTTGTTGAAGCATTCCACAGTGGGGTGCCATTAATAATTTTGACAGCTGATAGGCCGCCAGAGCTTCAAGACAGAGGGGCACCACAAACGATTGATCAATTGAACCTTTATGGAACACATGTCCGTTGGTTTCATCAAGTCAAAGTAGTCGGAGAGGAATCAATCTCAGATTCGCTTGATCTGGCTTGCTCCGCTGTGGAAGCATCCTCTAGTCCGCATCCAGGGCCGGTGCATATTAACTGGCCTCTTAGAGAACCTCTAGAACCTCCAGAGTTCTTACCACCTGAAGATTTCACTCCAAAGATCCCGGCACCTAGAACAGAAATAAGTAGTTTTGAATTGCCAGATGTTGAACATGGACTTCTCGTAGCGGGACCAATGGATCTCAAATCTGAGGAAGTTTCCGCAATTGCTAATCTTTCAAGAAGTTTGGGATGGCCACTGATTGCGGACCCGGCGTCCGGGCTTAGACGGGGTCCTCATACAGAAAACTCTCATATCATCGCGACAGGAGATCTCTTATTTAATTCCCCCTGGGCGGACATTGAAATACCCGATCTAGTGGTTCAACTTGGTGGCCTTCCTACTTCTAAACCGTATCGATTGTGGCTGGAACGGAACTCTCCACAGCAAGTTCTAACTGTTGATCATATTGGACGACATCCAGATCCAGTTGGAGCGGTTACCGGTCGAATTGACGCCCACCCGGGCGATTGGGCGAAGTTGGTTTCAAGGTCTCCGCACTTTTCAGATGACTGGATTGATCGATGGAAGCACGCTGATTCAATTGCTGCAGGTGTTCTAGAGGAAGTAGTTGATGAATCTGATTTTTGCGATCCGATGATTGTGAAAATTCTTTCTCAACAACTACCGTCTACTGCCTCTTTGGTCGTAGGGAACTCTATGCCGATAAGAGACTTGGACACATTCCTAGCCACCAACTCAAAGCATCTTAATATTTTTGCTAATCGTGGCGTTAATGGAATTGACGGACAAGTATCTACTGCTGTTGGAGTAGCATGCGGAATGAAATCCCCTACGGTCTTGTTCGTTGGAGATTTGACCCTCCTTCATGACCTAAGTGGACTTATATCCGCTCATCGTCTAGGGCTAAACCTCACGGTGGTTGTCGCCGACAACAACGGTGGAGGCATTTTTTCCTTTCTTCCTATTTCTGGTTCCCCAGAAGTTGATTATCAGCGCTTATTCCATACCCCACATAATTTGAATATTCAGAATTTAGGGTCGCTAGTTGAAACGGATGTTCATCAAGTAACTAACCAGGATGAACTCTCTTCTGCGCTGAATGCTTCGGTCGGTCGTCCAGGCGTCCACATAATTCATGCTTTGGTTGATGCGGAAAAGAATGTGGAGATTCACCGATTAGCTACGCAAAGAGTGGCTGAAGCCTTATTGACATGAGCAACCAACTCTCTTTTCAACAAGTCGGTTCGGGACAACCTCTAGTTATTCTTCATGGCTTTACCGGCAGTGCCGAAGCAATGCTGCCCCTAGCGAAATGTCTTTCTGAAGAACGAACAATTTATTTGATTGATCTACCTGGTCATGGACAAACTGGGCTTTTAGACGACTTATCTCTACACGGTTTTGAAGAAACGGTAAGACTTTTGAAGGATCTTCTCACTCATTTAGATCTTGAAGAGGTGGATCTACTTGGGTATTCAATGGGCGGAAGACTGGCTTTAGGTTTTGCAGTTACCTACCCGGAAACTGTAAATAAATTGATTCTAGTGAGCTCCTCCCCTGGCTTATCAGATCCAAATGAAAGAAGATCGCGGCAAAGATCCGACAATGATCTCGCAGATCAGATCATCGAAGATGGCGTTGAAAATTTTGTTGACAGTTGGATGCAACAACCACTCTTTGCTTCACAACAAAGACTTGATCCAGCAATTCTTGAAGAACAACGCCAGCAGCGCCTTACCAATAATGCGGAGGGGTTAGCTGCGAGTCTCCGTGGTGCCGGAACAGGAGTTCAGCCCTCGTTATGGCAAAGCTTAGATCTTGTTGTTGCCGATGCTTTATTAGTAGTTGGAGAAGAGGATTCAAAATTTCGTCGTATTGCTATGAAGATGTCGGCAAAGTTTAAGGAAAGTTCTATATCAGTGATTCCTGATGCTGGTCATGCCGTTCATTTAGAAAACCTTCCTGCGCTAAATGACGCTATTTATTCATTTCTAGTGGAGCATCAATGAACTTGATTACTGATGCCGAGGTGAGCAGGCATTTATTGAAATACAGGGCACCTATTGTGACTGCCAAAGGAACCTTTACTGAACGCCCTACCGTCATCCTCACAATTAAAGACTCAGATGGGAGTACTGGCGTTGGCGAAGCTTGTCCAATGGTTGGTTTCGCTGATGAAACAATCGATGAAACCGAAAAGGCGATTTGGGACTGGCTGCATACCGAGGATCAGAACTCTCCTCCTTTAATTCCAACTGCACGAGCTGCCATTGAAGGAGCCCTCTTTGATCTAAAAGCCAAACAGCAAGAGAAATATTTATGCCACTATCTAAATCCAGAAAGTTCTTTGAAGGTTCCAGTCTCCATTCTCGTAAATGGTGAAACTCCATCAGAACTTACTGCAAACGTTAAGCAAATTGTCGATGACGGATTTAGTTCACTGAAACTAAAGATTGGGGCTAGGTCATTCAACGAAGATCTTTCTCGAATAAATGCAATAAGGGAAGTCGCGAATTCAAACATTTCCATTCGACTGGATGCAAATGGGGCTTGGAGCGTTAGCGAAGCGATAGCAAACGTGAATCAACTCCAAGATCTTTCAATTGAATTCATTGAAGAGCCAGTTTCCGGCATAGAGCAATTACGAGAAGTGAGAAACGCTTGCGGAGTTCCTATAGCCGCTGATGAAACTGCTCTGAATATTAAAGCTGTTGAAACTCTTATTGAGCGCGAAGCGGTGGACTGCATAATCGTAAAGCCATCCGCTATCGGTGGAATTGTTCCCTCTACCCAAGTAACTGATTTAGCCAGAGCCTCTGGAATCGACGTTGTAGTCACGTCGTTACTTGAAAGTTCTATCGGGGTTAGTCTCGCAGCTCACTTCGCTTCCGCCCTTCAGTTAACTGATCCCGCTCCTGGCCTAGCCACTTCATACCTTCTACTAAATGACTTGATTCCTGCACCTGAAATAAAGGACGGCTGTATTCACTTAAGTTAGGGACTTATTTTTCTGGTCTGGAACGCATGGATTTCTGATCTGTTTCTTCACCAAAAACAGCTTCAGATTCTCTTGCCGCTGAAGCAAAGATTCCTTTGGACATTAATGAACGCTCTGCTGCTCTTCGATGCCAATAAATTTCTGCTCTTGCCCGATGCGCTCCTTCGTGAAGGGGTTCTGCTGCTACTGCCATCTCTATTAAGTGGCAAGCCAGACGAAGATCGCCGCTTTCAGCAACTTCTTGAGCGCGGCCAATTAGCACTTCCACTGAACCAGCAATCTGAACTATTTCTTGAGATAGCAGCGCATGCGGAGCTGGTTTCAAATTTGCTGCGTTTCCATCCCACCAGCCCCCAAATTGGCGGTAAACATTCCGGACAACAAATTCTGGTTCATCGTATTGGGGAGCTAGCCAGGGTTTTTCTTTTAGATGTTCTGGTAAAGCAACTTCATGAATGATGTAATCCAGTGTGGCCCCTTCATTCATTAGTTCCAGAGTCGCGTCTGCTAAATGCTCTAAGG
>QCKS01000028.1 GCA_003215175.1 Acidimicrobiales bacterium AG-410-I20 | reverse complement strand
CTGAAAAGGCTTCCCATGCTCCAGATATCTCAAGTAACTTCTTGACTCTCTCTGAAGGTTGTGCACCGTGCTGAAGCCAATGCACTGCTCTCTCATTTTCAATTTCAATTACTGATGGGTCTTGGCGAGGGTCATAGAAACCCACTACTTCTATAAATCGACCATTTCGCGCTTTTCGCGAATCAGCTGCTACCACTCGGTAGGTTGGTTGTTTCTTTTTTCCCATTCGCATGAGGCGAAGTTTTACGGCCACAGTGGCTCACTCTCTATTTGTTTCTTGCCACTCAATCTTATGGCTTAATTTCTGATACTAAGGATATGCATCCAGTCGGAGAAACATTCTGCCCGATTATGGAGAGAATTCCAGCCTTTTTTGGACATATCTAAAATTAAGAAAAGTCAAAATCACTTAAATCCAGATTTTTTAGGCTTTCTTTTACTGAATCCTCGCCTAAGCCAGGGAGAGAAAGGCCTTTCTTTACGGGTGAGACTGATCCTTTTGGAGAGGTACGTCCACCTTTCTTCTTTTTCTTGTTCTTGTTAGATTTACTGTTCTTAGGAACCTTCTTCATCATTTTTTTCATTTCTCGAAACTGTTTTATCAGTTGCGAAACTTCAGATGGTTGTGTTCCGCTGCCTTTAGCAATACGAGCACGTCTTGATCCGTCAATAATTTCTGGTTTGGCTTTTTCAAGAGAAGTCATGGATTGGATGATTCCTTCTAATCGATTTATACGCTTCTCTTCTGCCTCGCCATCTATCTTTTGTCCAGGCTGCGTCATCCCTGGCAGCATGCCCATTACATTGCTGATTGGACCCATTTTCCGTATCTGCTGAACCTGATCAAGGAAGTCATCTAGTGTGAAAGTTCCCTCGAGCATACGCTCCATTGCTGCTTTAGATTTTTCTTCCTCAAAAGCCTCTTCTGCTTTTTCAATGAGAGTTTCAACATCACCCATTCCAAGAATTCGACTGGCTAATCGATCCGGATGGAAGATTTCAAAATCTTCAATCTTTTCCCCAGTTGAAGTAAACGCTATGGGCTTACCTGTGACTTCACAGATAGATAAAGCCGCCCCACCTCTAGCATCACCATCTAGCTTGGTGAGAATGACCCCGTCATATTCGACGCTTTCATAAAACGCTTCAGCCACTGTCGTGGACTCTTGTCCGATCATGGCATCCACAACGAGAAATGTGTAATGAGGGGAAAGAGTTTTTGAGATATTGCTTACTTCTTCCATCATCAATTGATCAATCGTTAACCGACCTGCTGTATCACATATCAGAACGTCTTTGCCTAAACTTCTTGCTTGCTCTAGTCCTGCTTGAGCGACACTTACTGGATCCGAAGTTTCGCTGAACACCGGTACCCCGACTTGAGAACCAAGTGTTTTTAATTGTTCAACTGCAGCTGGACGAGCCAAATCTGCTGCGACAAGTAAAGGATTCCTACCTTGACTTTTGAACCATTTAGCCAGTTTGGCAGCTGTTGTGGTCTTACCTGACCCTTGTAATCCTGCGAGCATTACGATCGTCGGAGGCTTTGAAGCGAAAGTAAGTTTTACTGATTCTCCGCCAAGAATATTTGTTAGTTCTTCTGAAACAATTTTTACTATTTGTTGACCTGGATTAAGTACGCCGCTTACTTCTTCACCTAGCGCGCGTGTACGAATTCTTTCTTGGAATGTCCGTACCACGTTTAGGCTGACATCAGCGTCAAGAAGGGCTGTTCTTATTTCTTTTAGTACTTCATCAACCTCTTCCGGCCCAAGAAGACCCTTGCTTCGTATTCTCTTTAATATTCCGTCGAAGCGGCTTGTGAGAGTTTCAAACATAGTTTTTTACCGTCAAATGGTTAATCAAATAAGGCGTTTACAAAATCAGTTGGCTTAAATGGTAAGAGATCTTCAACTCCCTCTCCTACCCCAACGAGTTTTACTGGAATTCCTAATTCTTCATGTATCGCGAATATGATTCCACCGCGTGAGGTTCCATCAAGTTTAGTGAGCACAACGCCGGTAACTTGTGCTGCCTCAGTGAATTGTCGAGCCTGGATGAGGCCGTTTTGTCCTGTAGTTGCGTCTATAACAAGCAAGGTTTCGGTCACAGTACCGTCTCCTTTTTCAGCGACTCTCCGTATTTTCTGAAGCTCTTCCATAAGATTATTTTTGGTATGAACCCTGCCTGCCGTATCAGCTAATACAATTTCAGCATCTTTTGATGCTGCGTGTTCAACTGCATCAAAAATAACCGAACTTGGGTCTGCTCCTTCTGATCCACTTACGACTGTTGACTCAGATAATTCAGCCCATTGTTTTAATTGTTCAACTGCAGCTGCGCGAAAGGTGTCACCTGCCGCAAGAACTATTTTCTGACCCATGGCGTTTCTTTGGCTTGCAAGTTTGCCAATAGTTGTTGTTTTTCCTACTCCGTTTACCCCAACAAATAACCAAATGCTTGGAGATGAGTTCTGATTGAGTTCTCTATTTGAGGATTCTAAAGATTCAATCATTTTCCTTTGCAGTATTTCTAGGATGCTTTCTGGATCAGTTACTTTTTCTTCTTTGGCTAATTGACGAACTTCGTTTATGATTCGTTCTGTTGTCGCCACTCCTACATCTGCTAGCAGTAGTGCTTCTTCTAAGTCCTCCCAAATAACTGGATCCGTCTCATTCCGTGATCGAAATTTTGAAAGACTACCTGTGAAGGAAGTCCGGGCTTTCCCAATGCGGTTCATGATTGTCATATTTTTTATGGCTCCGCTAGAAACTTATCTAGGTCACCCAACGTCACTTCTGTGCTAAATAGTTCGTTATTTCGTTCATAGTCAAGAGTGATTGTCATACCAGGCAAACGAAGTTGAATATCTGCCCTTAATGATTCCATCGTCAATATTGGTCGACCCTCAGATGCAACTATTAGATCTCCTACTTCAAGGCCTGCACGGTCTGCGGGGGATCCTTGAGTTAGATCAACTATTATTGCTCCTCCTCGGCCGTCGTCTGGCGACTCCCCTCTAATTCCTAGCCACGCTGTTCCAACAGGTTCACCTTCAATAAGTCTTTGAGCTACTAACACGACCGTGTCGCTTGGTAAAGCAAATCCAACCCCGACGTTTCCCTCAACTATGCCGTCTGTATAGATCAAGGTATTCATACCGATCACCCTCCCATATCTATCTGCTAAGGGGCCGCCGGAATTTCCTGGATTTATAGGAGCGTCCGTTTGAATTGTTGAAATTCCAGCACATTCGGCACTGTTGAAGCCACCAACTTCACAACCATAAGAAGAAACAACCCGACCAAGAGCACTGACTATTCCTGATGTGACCGTTTGTGAAAGGTCAAAGGGGCTTCCTACTGCAACTGCCAATTGTCCTACTTGGATGTCATCACTTGGCGCAAATGTTGCTGGAGTGAGATCCTCAACTGTTTCTAAAAGTTTAACGACAGCAACATCACGCCGAATATCAGAACCAATCACATTAGCTTCGATTTTTCGCCCATTTGGAAGTGTGATGAGAACAGATTCTGCATCATCTACTACATGACCATTAGTAGCTATATGCCCATCAGTGTCAAGAATAATTCCAGATCCTTGACCCAGTGTTGGGATCTCTACCAATACAACAGATGGAGAAACTGCTTTAGCGACTTCTACCACTGGCTCTTCACCAGGGTTTTGAACTGGGGTCTCCCCTAATTGAAAAGTGATTTGAGATGTAGCGAGTGGCTCATCATCAGATAAATAAACAAATAAACCACCAAGAACTAGTCCAGTGGCCAAGAGAAAGAATGCTACAAGGAGTTTGAGCACGTTTTTTCGTCTTGTCCAGAAAGAGGGGGAATAATTCTGCGACTCTTCTAATGATTCGCTGTCGCTATCTATTGAAATTCCGCTCTCAGTCTCTTCTTGCTCCAACGAAGAACCCTCAGACATGTGTTCTTCAATTTCATTTTCTTCCATGGCTCTAACCTAGACAATCACGATCAAAAATAAGCAGCAACTACAAAGTAATATAGCGAGGTAACCAAATAGTGAAAGTAGCGCCGTTTCCGAGTTGAGACCGAACAGTCACTTGACCACCATGACCTTCAACTATCTGCCTTACAATAGCTAAACCTAAACCAGACCGACCAGATTCTTTGGCTTCAGAAACATTTCCTTTCCAGAAACGCTGGAATACCCGCTCAATATCTTCTGTGGATAGTCCTGGTCCATTATCTTCTACTGAAACCCAAACTTGATCTGTATCTTGTCCACCAACGACTTTAATTTGCCCTCCCGTTTTTTCTGAGCCGGTAATACGTATTGCATTACTAAGCAAATTCGCTAACGCTCTTCTTAAAGCCGCAGCATCGCCAATAACTTTTATCTCTGATGACATCTCTAGCGTTAATGAAACGTTGTTTTTTTTAGCAAAAGCAGAGAAATCTTCAATTGTTTCGCTAACAACTTGGGAAAGAAAAATGGGTTCCCGATCAACATCTCGTCTTTCATGATGTGCTAATAACAGTAAGTCATCTACCAAAGCTGACATTCTTACTGCTGCGCGATTTGCTACTTCGCCTGAAAAGCGAAACTCTTCTAAATTTGCTTTGGGATCGTTTAAGACAACATCAAGATTTGTGCGTATTACTGCTAACGGGTTTCTAAGTTCGTGGGAAGTTTCTTGAATAAATTGTCTCTGGTCCTCGAATGCTTGATCGAGGCGATCAAGCATTTGGTCGAATGTATCTCCAAGGTCACGTAATTCATCTGCTGGCCCTCCTAACTCAATTCGCCGAGAAAGGTCTGTTGCTTGTATATCTCTTGCTACTGAGGTGATCCTTCCTATTGGTCGAAGAACTAGCCCAGATACATACCACCCGATCAACATGCTGGTAGCAAAAAGCGCTAAAAGAGACCACCCAGAGTAAGACCGTAACTGGTCTAGCGCCCTCTGATTTACAGCCTGTTCAAAACCCACTAATTGGGTTTGATTACTCTCAGTCAAGCCTACGACGCTATCAATGTCGTCAGGTGTAGAAGAAAATTCTCCTAACTCATCTACCAAGATCTGGAATGCTGCGTCTCGTGACATTGGCTCATCTGAGAGAGATACCGAAAGGCTTAAATAAATAACTCCCACTCCTAATGAGGCAAGCCCAAACAGTAATATTGAATAAAGGAAAGCTAGGCGAATACGTAATCCACTTAAAGGTATGCGTGTTTTATTTTTCACGAGCTCGACTCTTCTGATAATCGATAACCACGACCCACAACGGTTTCCAATATTGAATCTTCTTGACCAGAGTTGACTTTTCGGCGAAGCGTTCCAACAGTTACTCGAACGGTGTTCGTAAATGGGTCCGCATGCTCATCCCAAACATGCTCCAGCAAATCCTCTTGTGAAACAACCTCCCCAGGCCGAGACATTAAATAACGTAGAACTGCAAATTCTTTTGCCGTTAAATCAAGAGTTCTGTCATCGCGAGTAACAATGTGCCGTGCAGTATCCATCATTAGTGGACCAACTTGTAAAACAGCGCCGCTACGACCGCCATCACGGCGCAGTAAAGAACGGATACGTGCTGCTAACTCATCAAATGCGAAGGGTTTTACTAAATAATCATCTGCGCCCACATCTAACCCAGCGATTCTCTCCTCAATAGTGTCACGGGCAGTAAGCATAAGTATCCGGGGGATTATCCCTTCAGGGGGATCTTTACGTAAGATTTTGCAAACTTCGAGCCCATCAATATCAGGCATAGTCAAATCTAAACAAACCAAGTCATATGCCGTATACGAAGATTTTTCTATAGCTTCTTCACCGTTAATTGCTGTATCTACTGCATATCCTTGACGGCGTAAGCCTCTTGCTATTGCTTCTGTAAGGTCTACTTCGTCATCCACTACGAGAATTCTCATAACGTGACGCTACATGGTGAAATGGACTTGTCATAGTCGCTCTATTGAAGAATCAAGAGTTAGTTGCAGTTTTGACCGTTTCTGGTTTTAATTCCATTTCTTGTCTTTCAACTCTTTCACTTACAACACGGGATGAACCACCTGGTGCCATTGACACTCCATACAGACAATCTGCAGCTTCCATTGTCCGTTTTTGGTGGCTCACAATCAGTAATTGAGCATCGTCTCGGAACTGTCCAACAAGTCCCAGAAAGCGATGCAAATTGACGTCGTCTAATGCGGCTTCTACTTCATCCATAACATAGAAAGGTGAAGGTCGACTTCTGAAGACAGCAAACAGAAAAGCTAAAGCTGTTAATGACCTCTCTCCTCCAGATAAGAGAGAGAGTTTTTTGACATTCTTCCCTGACGGGCGAGCTTCAACCTCTATTCCTGTTGATAGAAGATCTGAAGTATCAGTTAATCGAAGTACTCCTGTTCCGCCCGGAAATAAGTTTCCGAAGAGGCTAGTGAAATGCTCGGAAACCTCTGCCCATGCTGAAGAAAAGACTCGTACGATCTCTTCGTCTATTGAACGAATGACTTTTCGTAATTCACGTCTAGTAGTTCGAACATCTTCAAGTTGTTCTTGCAAAAATTCGTATCGTTCATTGAGCGCTTCAAATTCTTCTAAAGCCAGTGGATTGATTGGACCCATTATCTTTAGATCATGTTCTAGTTCAGAGATTCTATTGGTCTCTGATACCCCTGATGGAAGCTCAGGTTGAGGCTCATTCAGTATCGCTTCAGGCTCCCTATCAAATTCTGTTCGAATTCTAGAAACCAAGTTTTCAAGACGTAATCTGGTCTCCGCTCTTTCTATTTCGAGTCGTGATTGACGCTCTCGTAATTGAGATATCTCACGCTCGCTTTCTAAACGCTCGCGGCGAATTCCATCTAAACGAACTACTGCAGCTTGTACTCGATCTGATTGCTTCTGTCTCTGAAATCGAAGGTCTTCAAGGCGCGTTTCTATTTCACTGATTTGCTGATCTAAAGCTTCAACTATTCGTTTATTTATGGCTTCACGCGTATCTAGCTGCTCTCTGTGTGCCGAGGCTTCAGAATGTATTTCTTCCAGAGATGCCAACTGATTTTTCTGTTCTTCTAATCTTTTATTTACGGAGACTTTTCGTGCAGCGACATCCGCATACCGGACTTCATGTTCAGTTCTCTTTTTAGAAATCTCTTCCATTTTTTTTTGTCAAGTTGATGACGGTCTTGAAGCATACGTTGGGCGACTTCTGACTGTTTCTCTTCATCTTCTTCGAGTTCTAAAAGACGCTTTTCAAGTTCAGAAACTCGAGTTGTTTCATTTTCACTCCTTTTAGTTATTTCTTTTACTCGATTCTGAAGATTATTTATTTCTGCTGCTAGTTCTCGTCGCTCAGATTGCAACTGTTGCAATGCCTCTGCGGTTGCGGTGAATTCATTATCGTGGTCATTAAGCGACTGATTTAGTCGGTGGACTTCTTGATCTAAATCAAATGCTCTCTTCTCAGCTTCTTCAAATGCTGACTTTGCATCTGTTCTTTCCATTTCAGCAGCTACTAAACGGATCTCAGCTTCAGCTAACGCTGCTCCAGTAGCTCCACTTCGTCCCCCCCGCCTATCCTCCATCCCGAAGGCCCAAACCGGTCGCCTTCTGTTGTGACAATGATTCTTTCGGGGTTAGCAATAGCCAAATCAATAGCCGTAGCGCTACCTGTAGTAACCAGAGTGGCTTGGCTGAGAAGCCGATCTAGTAATTCATCCACGTCAGGTATACGTGCCCTGACATGCTTACGTATGGAAGTCCCGATATCTGGTTGCGCAAAATTTGAAGTAATTCCATTAAGGCTGAGAACTGCTGCATTGAAGCTACCTCGTTTCAGAGCCTCTATAGCTTTGATTGCTTGGTCTGTTCCTTGAACCACTACGGCATCAAGAGCCTCTCCAGCTGCTGCCTCAAATGCAGATTCATAGCCTGCATCTATCTCAACTAAATCGAGCAAAGTTCCTAATACACCATCAATTTCGGCAAGGTGATTAGCGCCAGCTTTTGAACGAGCTTCGTCTAGTGCTAGTGCTAATGCTTCAACCCGAGCACGGATCATTCGTAACTCTGCCTCTGCAGCAACTAAACGTTCCCATGCACTATCTCGGTCTTGTGAGCTTTGGCTAGCTTGAGACTCTACTTCCAACATTTCTGCTACAAGGGGCTCCTCGACTACATCTCCTTCGGAGAGTCTTTCACGTAACTTTCTTGCCTCTATATCTAATCGTGCATAAGAGGCATCTAGTATTGACAGTCTTTCTGTCACTCCATCTCTTTCGATTTTAATTTCATTCACTGATGATCTAAGCGCCCCAAGTTCCCCTCTTACCTCAGAAGCTAAACCTTCAGAAATAGGCATCCCATCTCCCCATTTCAAGCCAAATGCATCTCGTTCTTTCTTTAACTCTTCCTCTAACAAAGAAAGACGTTCTGATTCAGGAACGAATGAAGCAACTTCTACTTCTAGCGCCGCCAGTTCTGCTTCTGAACGCGCTATTTCTGATTCAAGGTCTAAAACAATCTGGTAGGAGTTAGCGGAGCGTCGATCATTTTCTATTCCTCGTAGTCTTTCGATCACGATTCCTCGTAAGCCCTTTGCTCTTTCACGTAATGACTCGTGTTGAACTAACTGATCGCTTAATTCATCTCCACCACGAGCTGAAAGTTCGGCCTCAGCGGCAACTACTTCTGTATCCAGCCTTGCGAGATCGTTTTTTAATTCACTTTCTTGGCGAGTTAAATCTATTCTCTGTTTTGACTCTGTCTCTGTACGTTCCCTTAACTCTATTAATTCTTTTGAAGCGCGATAAAGACGTAATGCGGTCAGTTCTGCAATCAAGTCACCGTGGCGGCGAGCCGCTTCGGCTTGTTTTTCTAATGGGCGTAGTTGGCGTCTCACCTCACGCTGGAGGTCTCCAAGACGATTGAGATTAGTTTCAGTTGCTTTAAGTCGTCTTTCTGCTTTTTCTTTTCGCTTACGATATTTAAGAATTCCCGCCGCATCTTCAATAATCATGCGTCTTTCTTCTGGTCGAGCATTTAATACAGCATCTATTTGACCCTGAGAAACAATTACATGCTGTTGACGGCCTACGCCTGCATCTGAGAGAAGTTCTTGAATATCAAGGAGACGACAAGGGGAATTATTTATTGAGTATTCACTATCGCCGCTTCTAAAAAGTGTTCTAGTGATTGTTACTTCAGAAAATTCGATTGGTAAAAGGCCAGATTCATTATCAATAGTCAAAGAAACTTCTGCCCTGCCTAAAGCTGGCTTTGATGCTGTTCCAGCGAAAATAACATCGTCCATTTTTTGAGCGCGAACTGAACTCGGTGCTTGTGCCCCTAGTACCCAGGCAATGGCGTCAACCACATTTGACTTGCCTGAGCCGTTTGGGCCAACGACTACAGTGACGCCGGGTTCCATTTCAAGCGCGGCCACATCGGCAAATGACTTAAAACCTTTGATGGTTAATCGTTTAAGAAACACCAGAAACGACACTAGCGTTTCTAAATCACATCGGTGTTATTTATCTGCTTCTGTGTGAAATTTTTTTTCACTGACAGCGTTAATAATTAGACCTGAGTTTCGCAGAAATAGGTCCATCTACCTTTATATTTTTTCCGCTTTATTGGGGCCCTGCTTCGTTGGCTGAGATCGCCATGACGTCCATAGACAGCCAGATGTTCCTGATAAGTTCCCGGGACTCCGAAAATATCGTTAAAAGGTCGCTCTTCTAAGTGTGTCCCCCGGTATCGAAGTCCCTCATGAATGATCTCTACTAGCGCACGGTGTAAGCGACGAATTTCTTGAGTTGAGAGCGAATCACTCGCTCGATCGTGCTTGAGTCCAGCTGCAAACAAAATTTCGTCACTGTAAATATCGCCTACTCCGAGGATTACTTCGTCGTCACAAAGTAGTTCTTTCAAATCTATCGAGTTCCCTAATACTGCGCCTGCAAATGCAGGGAAAGGAATCGGATCTGCTATGGGGTCCATGCCTAATCCTCTCAATTCGGGCATTTCCTCAAATAGGTCAGTACTTGGAACTACACAAAGTTCAGAATTTTTTCCAGGGTCTACCAATCGAAGTTGCCCCCCTTGTGTGAAATCAATCGTGAATTCAGTCCCTTTTGTTACTTTTGCTTTTGCAGGAACACGCTCAAAGAAGGCGCCTTCTCCAATCTTCATGACTAAATAATCATTCTTCATCATTAATACAAGCGCAAGGCCGGCACGGCGGGCAGCGTTAATTTTTTGTCCTGACAATGAATCAACGAATGCTTTGCGGCTTTTATATCGTGGGAGAAGGTTCATTGAAGAAACTTCTACACTTTTAATTTTTCGTCCAGCGACATCTTTTTCAAGGTCGCGGCGAATAATTTCTATTTCGGGAAGTTCTAATGGTGTACTCACAATGCTTCTTTCAATGATCGTTATTTATTTCTTTGGTTAGTGTTTGGCAAGCAATTCGAGCTGCTTCTTGCTCTGCGTTCTTCTTTGAAGTTCCAGCGCCGGGACCGAAAGTCTGATCTTCAATTCTTACTAGTGCAGAAAATTCTCGGTCATGATCTGGACCTTTAGCTTCAACTTGATAGGTGGGTGCTATACCAAAATGTTGAGCAGAAAATTCTTGGAGACGGGTTTTGTAGTCGTGAATACCAGGTTCCATGGAAGCTTCCGAAATTATGTCTTTGAATAACCTTTCGATGACCTCGGTAGCTGAAGTTATTCCTCCATCTAAATAAATTGCTCCAATAATTGCTTCAAGAGCATCTGCCAGAATGGAAGATTTACTTCGTCCTCCAGAAGATTCTTCACCTTTTCCAAGGCATAGCGCTTGACCAACACCAATTTGTTCAGCTATCCCTGCAAGAGCCTTTGAGCTAACTACTGCGGAACGAATTTTAGCTAACTGCCCCTCAGCAATGTCCGGATTAGATAAGTAAATATTTTGGGTTACTACTAGACCTAATACAGCATCTCCTAGAAATTCAAGGCGCTCGTTAGAGGTTCCACCGAACTCTGCACACCAAGAACGGTGCGTCAACGCAGATGTAAGGAGCTCTATTTCATTGAATACGTAACCTAAGTTTTCAATCTTTTGAGCCTGTTTTTCCATCGGCTCAGTAAGACTAGAATTGTCAGCCAAGGCGGGAAACGACATAGTCCACCGCATCGCGTACTGTTCTAAGATCTTCTAGATCTTCGTCTTCAAATCGAAATCCGATAGATCTTTCACTTAGTTCTTCTTCGATCGCTTCAACTAGTTCGATCAATGCTAAAGAGTCAGCTTCAAGGTCATCAGCGAAAGAATCCCCTTCTCCGATTTCCTGTGTGTCTATTTCTAAAATATCTGCAAGTCTTTCGCTTATAAGATTAAGAATTTCGTCACGGCTCATAGGATCTCCTTGGATGTGTGTTTCAGCAGGCACGGTTCCTCCGGACTGTAAATTGTGTTTTTTTAACACTCAACATCAATTTGCAATCTTACCGGAATAACTCTACTGCTCAGCAGGTATTGGAATACGTTGAAAT
Source organism: Acidimicrobiales bacterium AG-410-I20 (assembly GCA_003215175.1). GTDB lineage: Bacteria > Actinomycetota > Acidimicrobiia > Acidimicrobiales > MedAcidi-G1 > MedAcidi-G2B. The sequence goes on along the minus strand of QCKS01000028.1, from coordinate 8,577 downwards.
ATATTGAAATGTCAGAGATTCTCGCTTACGGAAGCCGTAATATTTCCAACTACATCTGCTTCAACCATTTCAGACGCCACTTTGATTGCATTCTCGATAGCTAGTGCGCTAGAAGAACCATGACTGATTATGCAAACCCCTTTTACTCCTAGAAGCATTGCTCCGCCGTAAGAATCTGGATGGAAGACCGTATAGAGTTCATCAAGTTCCGGACCAAGTACTTGGGCAGCCTCAGCAGCTTCAGGGCGTTCCCCAAGGGCAGTAAATAGTGCCATCATTAAGGTCTTCAGCGATCCTTCAAGGGTTTTTAGTGCCACATTGCCAGTAAAGCCATCAGTTACCACTACATCCACTTGATCTGACATCAAATCCCGACCTTCTACATTGCCAAGAAAGGTCGAATCAGGCCAAGATGCCTTGGACATTTCTTCGTAAGCTTCTTTAACGAATGGGCTACCCTTCCCGGGTTCCTCTCCAATCGAAAGAAGTCCCACTCGAGGCTGTTCAACATTAAGCCGAAGGCGAGCAAATACTGAGCCCATCTTGGCGAACTGAACCAACCATTCGGGCCTGCATTCTGCATTAGCGCCAGCATCAAGAAAAACTGTTGAAGTTGAACCGGGGGTAGGGATAAGTGTTGCTATAGCCGGTCGTGCAACTCCTTTTATTCTTCCCATACGCAAAAGAGCGCTGGCCATAGTTGCCCCTGTATTTCCTGCGCTAACCATCGCTGAAGCTCTGCCATCTCGAACTGCTTCAGCGGCTCGCACTAGAGAGGAGTCTTTCATCTTCCTGACGCTAGATCCCGGTTCAGCATCCATAGGGATAGCTTCCATAGCAGGAATGATGTCAAGTTCTCCAGGATCCTGAATCTTGCCTGGATCTCCTACTAGAACTACTGGAATCCCATGCTTTTCGAATGCTTGCCGTGCACCTGCAACTATTTCTTCAGGGGCTTTATCCCCTCCCATCGCATCAACGGCTATTGGCGATAGTTGAGACATCGATCTATCTATTCAACATCAATGGCTTGATTGCCCGCATACCATCCACAATTACCGCAAACTCGATGTGGTCTTTTTATGGCTCCACACCGCGGGCAGGTGCTTCGAGATGGAGCGCGCAATGTCCAGTTCGAAGCTCTTCGGCTTCGTCCTTTTGCTTTTGAGGTTTTCTTCTTTGGAACAGCCATTTTCTGGTCCTTAATAGAGTTATTTACAGGTTACGCCAATTGATTATTAATTAGGCGAACTAGCAAGGGTAGCGGAACTAAAAGTATTTAGTGGTAGTGATTCAAGCGGAATTATCTTTGTCGAACTTTAATTGATCAAGAACTGCCCAACGCGGGTCTTTCTCAGGGCTTTTCTTTTCCATAGTTGTATCAGTTGGGAACCTTTGGGGGTCAGGGCCTTGACATTCTTCAGAGCAAAGCGGAGAAAACGGTAGAGCCAACAAAATTGAGTCTCTAACTACTTCTTCTAAATCGATCACCTCTTCTCCTTCGATTTCTTTGAAAGGAAAAGCGTCTTCAACGCTGAAATTAACTTCATTCTTAAATTGTTCAGTAGAAAGAAAAATTTCACTAACAGCCAGTTCTAATTGTCCAGATACTTCCTCGATGCAACGCCTGCATTCTCCACTCCAACTAGCAGCAACCTTTCCGGTAACTAAAACTTCTTCCCTGCTTAGTTCAATGCTGAGGTCCAAACCAACACGCCCATCAAGAACACGTGCGGCAGAGATAGCCAAACCATCCAGAAAAACCTCTTTATTAACGTGATGAATTTTTTCAGATCTGCGTCTAAGCAGTGGCAATGGAAAAATAAGGTCTTTGCCGAATGACTTGTTAATAGTCATCGTTATCTGAGATGTCGTCCTGATCAAAAAGCGCCGAACCAGAACTAGAACTACTCTCTATAACTTCCGTTTCATGAAGATCATTTTCAAAATTTTCTTGATGTCGCCCAGTTCCTGTTTCTTGCAGTTTCCTACGACCTGCTGCAATAACATCCTTTGCCTCTCCGAGAGTTGACTCAAAGTTCTTCAACTTTTGATCACAATAATCTTCTGTTTCTAAGCGCATCCTGCGGCTATCTTCTCTGGCTGTTTCCACCAGCTGTCTTGCTTTTTGCTCAGCTGTTCTCACCACCTCAGTTCTTTGCACCAAACGCTCTGCACGAGATCGTGCCAACTCAAGAATCTCGTCTCCTTCCCGAGTGACTTTGGCTAAAAACTCTTCGCGTTCCTTTAAAAGCCAGCGGGCATTCCTTAAATCGTCAGGAAGCCTTCGCATCGCTTCGTCAATCATTTCCAAAAGTTCTTCTTTATTGACCATTGATGAAGCTGAAAGCGGCATAGCTCGAGCATTCTCAATAATGTCACGTGCTTCTCGCAAAATAGCCTCTACTTGAGGAGGTCGATACGGATCAGGCTCCGACGGCTGAAGAAAATCGTCTGTCACGATGGCAACTTTTCTTTCAATTTTTCGTAGACAGGGCCAGGCACCATATCTTCAACATTTCCACCAAGTCGGGCCACTTCTCTAATCAAACCTGAAGCCAAGAAAGAGCGACGTGAAGCCGTTGGTAGGAAAAGAGTATGAACCCCAGAAATAGCTAAATTAGTTTGAGCCATTTGCAACTCAGATTCAAAATCTGACACTGCTCTAAGGCCTTTAATTATGAAGTCCGCTCCTTCTTCTTTTGCGAGCGTGACCACTAACCCATCAAACATAGTTGTTCGAACATTCGGCAAATGTTTGAAACATTCATCCAACAAAGCCATTCGTTCCTCTAAAGAAAAGAGTCCTCCTCCTTTAGAAGGGTTCATTAAAGTTCCAACGACGACTTCGTCAAATAGTGAAGCTGCGGTTTCAACCATTTCTACATGCCCGTTATGTATAGGATCAAACGAGCCTGGATATAAAACACAAGTCACTTGGCAAACCCCCTTTCTTTATGATTTGCTCTCCTGATCTCTAATAACTAATAACACCACGGTAGCCCCATATTGTCTACTTCTTTGAACATGCCACCCATTCCCTGGTTTAATTTCTCGATTTGATTCGACCACGACGACCTTTGCTTCAAGAACATCAAATACATTTTCCCATTCATCAAATTCGTAAGGCGGGTCAAGTATTACCAAATCCCAAGGTCCAGAATTATTACGTAGCCACCTAATTGCTTCGTCAATATGGACCTTTGATTGCTCGCTTAGCCCGCATTTTTCGATATTTTGACGTATGAGTTGCGCATTCCGTGAAGACTTTTCTACAAAAACTGCTTCGGCGGATCCTCGAGACAATGCTTCAATGCCTAATGCCCCAGACCCTGCAAATAGATCAAGAACTCTTGCTCCTTCAATGGCGTCAAGGCTGTAAAGAGCATTAAACATAGCTTCTTTTACACGATTACTAGTAGGTCGTATTTGGTCACCTTCTGGCGAATCCAAACTCCGGCCTTTTAACTTTCCAGCAACTACCCGCATATAACAGTATGGTGCGTTAAGTGAAAGCTCCACAAACAATTACATGTGTTGACTGTGGCGGGAAATGTTATTTGCTCCCTCATCCTGACTCAGAATTCGAACCCGGAGATTCAGTTGCTTACCGCTGTAAAGACTGCCTTGATAGATGGGATATCGTTTTGCCTGAATTCGATGACGAAGAAGAAACATTCAACTAGGTAGCTTCAAAATTCTTATGATTTAAGAAGATACTCGCCATCCGAATCTTCGAGAAAGACAGAAATTTCTTCCTTCAAGTCTGGATGACGGACTAAATCTAGATCCTGAGTGACCATTTCTATCGCTACCTCACGAGCAATCTCTACCCATTCTCGATCTCTACGTAAAGAAGCTAAACGTAAGTCGTTGCGTCCTTTCTGGCGATCCGCCATGATCGTTCCCTCTCCACGCAATTCGAGATCTACTTCAGCTAATTCAAAACCATCTGTTGTTTCCACTAGAGCCTTTAAGCGTTCTTCTCCAATAGCGGTTCCTGCCCCTCCAACCAGGAAACAAAAACTTGAACTAGAGCCACGGCCCACCCGTCCGCGTAATTGATGAAGTTGAGCGATCCCAAACCGGTCCGCATCTAAAACAACCATGACTGTGGCATTAGGAACATCCACACCGACCTCTATCACCGTTGTAGCAACAAGAACATCCACGTTACCTGTTCGGAATTTCTCCATAATTTCATTTTTTTCATTAGTTTTGATCCGACCATGTAAAAGTTCCACACGTAAATCAGGAAACACTTGCTTTGATAGACGACTAAACGTTTCCTCTACGGAACGGACACTTAGAGAGTCAGATTCATCAATTAGTGGACACACAACATATGCCTGTCTACCTTCTCTGACCTCTTCGAATATTGATTCCCATGCTTCCTGCTCGTCTTTAACCCAGAAAGTTTCAATCGGGATTCGCCCTGGTGGCATTTCATCCAGAATAGAAACATCAAGATCCCCATAAACAGTCATTGCTGCTGTTCGAGGAATTGGAGTGGCGGTCATCACTAACACATCCGGAACCACTCCATCAGATTGTTTTTCTTTTAATGCTGCTCTTTGATCGACTCCGAATCGATGTTGTTCGTCAATCACCACTACCCCTAATGAGGCGAACAAGATTTCATCTTGAATCAAGGCATGTGTACCCACAACAATGTCAATCTCTCCTGTAGAGAGTTTTTGCAGTAGTTCTCTTCGGTGAGTTGCTGAAACATTACTTGTTAAAAGTTCAATTCGAAGTGGACGTTGCTCAAGCAGCGATACATTATCTTTGACTTCCATGCTTTCTAAGAGTTTCGAAATGCTCGAAAAGTGCTGTTCAGCAAGCACTTCAGTTGGAGCCATAAAAGCCCCTTGATGCCCACTTTCCACCGCCGATAGTAAAGCCGTTACAGCAACGACTGTTTTCCCAGAACCCACATCGCCTTGCAATAGGCGATGCATAGGTGAATGACTTTCTAAATCTTCTGAAATTTCACTAATCACCCTCTTCTGAGCGCTAGTGAGTTCATATGGGAGTTCGTTATGAAACTTCGCCGTTAAAACCCCTGATGCATTGTGACTAATTCCTTTCGTTAGTTTCTCCAATTGAATCTTTCTCTGTACCAATTCAAGTTGAATTCTTAAAAGCTCATCAAAAACAAGTCTTCGCCGTGCTTCAGCTACCTCCTGCATGGAGTCAGGTCTATGAATCTGATGAAATGCTTTTGATCGATCGACAAGCCGATACCTGTCTCTGATTTGCTCTGGAACTGGGTCTTCAAAGTCTCTGACCTTCATAACTCGTCTTAGGGCTTCAGCGACCAGTGAATCTAAATCCCAGCTTTGCACTCCAGCGATCTCCGACTGAGGGTAAACCGCCACGATTCTTCCTGTTCGATCGCCGACTAAATCAACGATGGGATTAGTCATCTGGTTGCGTCCTTGATACAGGTCAAGCCGGCCGAAAATAATTATTTCATCACCTTCAGATAGTTGTTTACTGCGCCAAGGCTGATTAAAGAAAACTAAGCGCATAGACCCTGTTTCGTCGGCTACTGATACTTCGACCAGAGAACGGCGATTTCGCATTCGCCGAGTTGTTACTTTTGAAACGGTAACAAGGATCATGCCCTCCTCACCGACAGTCAAATCATCAATAGCGATTTGCTTACTACGGTCGATGTACCTTCTTGGATATACAGTTAGTAAGTCAAGTACCGAAGTTACGCCAATTTTTCTGAGCGGTTCAACTTTTTTGGCAGTCACTCCATTGAGATCTGTTACGGGCCGTTCCTTTAATTCCCGAAGTGTGACTCCTTTATCAGCCACAGAAAACCTCTATTCAATTCCAAGAAAATACTGATACAAAGGTTGGCCGCCAAAATGGGTTTCTAACTCAACCATGGGATGTTCTTTCTCAAGCCAAGAAACAATTTCTGCTGTCGTGGAGTCTTCTACTTCCGCACCTGCTATCAACGTCACTAATTCATGATCTTCAATGAGTTTGTCAATTAGTTGAGTTGTGACTTCATAGAGAGAGCTTGCAATCACTTTGACCTTGCCGTCTGAAAGCCCCAAATAATCTCCTTCTGAGATTTCCCCTGCGTCGCTTCCGGAATCTCTTACTGCAACTGTTACCTCACCTGCGACTACCTGAGAGGCCGCAGCAGACATTCCTTCCAAGTTCTCTTCTGCAGTTCCTTGCGGATCGTATTCCAAGAGGGAAGCAAATCCTTCCGTGATGCCCTTTGTGCGAACAACGCGAACAGTTTTAGACGTCTGTCCATCCACCTGTTCTGCAACGGGAATGATGTTTCCGTTGTTAGGAAGAATCACTACTTCGTCAGAAGGAACTATTTCAACGGCTTCAAGTAGTTGTTCTGTTGAAGGATTCATTGATTGGCCACCAGCAATCACTTTTTGGACTCCTAATGAGTGGAAAATGTCAACTATTCCAACACCGTTTGCCACGGCAACAACGGCACAAGGAACGGGAGGTCCTACTTCTTTTTCATGGGTTTCCATCATTTGTTCGCGTACCCATGCTTGTTCTTCTGCTTCTTCCAGTAAGTCAGAAACTCGAATTTTATAAGGACGACCAACGCTGATTCCTGCTTCTATTGCAGCTCCTATGTCGTCTGTGTGAACATGGCAGTTCCAAGTGCCGTCTCCTCCAACTACGACGATTGAATCGCCTATTTGATTCCAGCTTTCCTTAAATGAGGGAATTAGTTCGTCTTGAGCTTCGAGGAAATACATAACTTCGTATCTTGGACCTTCAATTAGAGACTCTTTTGTTTCATGTGACTCTCCTGCTCCAGGCAAGGAAGAGTTCACTTCTGGAGCCTCAGGCAATGGGCGCCCATCAATGACATTCAAAAGTGCATCTAGTAAAAGTAAATACCCGCTTCCTCCAGCATCCACCACTCCTGCCTCAGCGAGAACTGGAAGCATCTCAGGGGTACGAGCCAATGCATCTTTCCCGCGTTCAAGTGCAGCTTCAATAATCCCGAGCAGATCATTTCCTTCTTCTTTAGCGATCTCAGCAGCTTCGGAAGATTCTCTTACTACAGTCAAGATCGTTCCCTCAACAGGTGTCATCACAGCTCCATATGCAGCTTCCGCTGCTTCAGTAAGCCCTTTTGAAGCAGAGTCAGCATTCAGAGAGCCAGCACTTCCTATCTCTGAAGAAAAAGCTCGAAGAACCTGTGAGAGTATGACTCCTGAGTTTCCTCTTGCTCCCATTAGAGACCCATGGGCAATCGCAGATGTAACATCAGCGATCTCGGCATCTTCTGGTAGTTCTTCTAAGGCACTTACTACTGACTCTGCCGTCATGGTCATATTGGTACCTGTATCCCCATCAGGAACGGGATACACATTGAGCATGTTTAAAGCCTCGCGATGGGACACCAGAGCTTCGAAAAACTGTTTCATTAAGTTACGAATATCTTTCGCTTCTAATTGAGAAGTAGTAGCCACGAATCTTTAGCGTACTCATCTTGTTCGCTTCGACCATCCATCCTGCAAACAAAGGGTTGGAGTAAGGGTGGAAAAGGCTCTAGCCTTACTGAGTTCCCTTATAGTATTTAACTATCTTCAAATGGGACTATTGAGGTAAGAAAAATGGCATCAGTATGTGAAATTTGTGGCAAAAAGCCCTGGTTTGGAAAACAAGTCAGTCATTCGCACCGGCGAACGAACCGTCGATGGAACCCTAATATTCAGCGGGTGAGAGCCGTTGTAGGAAAATCTACAAAACGTATGAATGTTTGCACAGGCTGCTTGAAAGCTGGCAAGGTTCAAAAAGCTGCGAGGTAAAACAGTGCAAGGTGTTATTAAATCTTTTGATCCTGGTACCGGTGATGGAATCGTTATAGAACAAACCGAGTTTCACGAATACGATCTTGCCGAAAATGCTCTCGAAGGTTCTATTTTTCGTATGCTTCGACCCGGCCAGCGTGTGATATTTGAACTGGATACTAATAACTGCGCCACGTCTCTTTCTTTTGGTTCCGAAGTGGATATGGGGACACCAGGAATTGAATAATTCCAGAAATGAGACATACGACACACCCTAGATTTATGCATTTGCCTTCGATCGCGAGTATGAATTAGGAGATGGCTTCTCACACCACGAACAAAGACCTGATTGAGTGGGTTGACAACTGGGCAAAAATTCTTAATCCAAAAGAAATTTACTGGTGTGATGGGTCCGAAGAAGAAGCTGAAACTCTTATATGGCAACTCCAGCAATCTGGAACTTTTCAAAAATTAAATGAATCATTAAGGCCGAACAGTTACTTAGCGTTATCAGATCCTAATGATGTAGCGCGAGTTGAAGACCGAACCTATATCGCTTCTAGTGAAGAGCTCGATGCCGGTCCTACAAATAATTGGCGTGACCCAAATGAGTTAAAAGAAGAGATGATGTCTCTTTATAAAAACTGTATGACAGGACGCACGCTATATGTTGTTCCATTTTCAATGGGTCCGCTTGGTTCTCCAATTGCCCACATAGGCGTGCAGCTAACTGATTCACCTTATGTAGCAGTAAGCATGCGAGTCATGACCCGAA
>QCKS01000027.1 GCA_003215175.1 Acidimicrobiales bacterium AG-410-I20 | reverse complement strand
CTGGAGGTCCAACAGTAAAAAATGTTACCGGGTATGATCTTTGCCGATTACTTGTTGGTTCTCTGGGGACATTAGGACTAATCGGTCAAGTGATTCTCCGCACCCGCCCTCTCCCAGAAGAAAACATTTGGCTCGAAGGCGAGGTTTTACCTCAGAAAGTCCGCGAAACTTGCTTCCGCCCTTCCTCTTTACTCTGGGACGGTAGAACGACGTTCGTTCAACTAGAGGGATACGGACTAGACGTAAATTCAGAAGCATCAAAGCTCAAAAAACTTGGTTTTCGCGAACGAGGTAAAGAATGCCCGATACAAATTCCTGAATTCCGACACCCATTTATTTCAGATTCAAACCTTCAAGAGGGAGTAGTTGATGTTTATAACTCAATTCATTACTGCAGCAGAGAACCTAGAGCTTTAGAGCATTCAGAAGAAGTATTGCTGTTAGGAAGAAGAATGAGAGAGATATTTGATCCAGAGAGGCGTCTGAACCCAAATCGTGACCCTTATAAGGCCGGCCCATGAACACTCCACTTGGCTTAGCAAAGGATGAGTTGACCGCATGTGTTTCTTGCGGTCTATGCCTGCCACACTGTCCCACGTACCAGGTAACACAAGACGAAAGCCGATCTCCGCGAGGTCGCATCAGCCTCATGCGAGGTGTCGAAAGCGGCTCGCTAGCAATCACTAAAGAAGTAATTGACTCAATAGACACCTGCGTTCAATGCATGGGTTGTGAGACAGCATGCCCATCGTCGGTTCAATACGGATCCTTGATTGAACGCACACGAGAAGCTTTGATAACTGAGCGCAAATTAAATCTTCGATTAAAAGTGGGTCTTTGGGTGCTACTGCGTATGCGACTCTTAATGATTGGAAGTCGATTATTGGCTTTGATCCAAAGAAGTGGCTTGCTATCAAATAAATTCCTTCCAATCACTTCTCGGATTCCACTCCGAAGCGAGAAGTACAAAGAATGCGTAGACCCAGAAGTGGTTTTTTTCACTGGATGTGTTATGGACGCTTGGCTTCCAAAGATTCATAAATCAGGACTTTCTATCCTTGAAACTTTAGGAATTCAGTACACAGTTTCTGGAAACACAGTCGGATGTTGTGGCGCTCTTCATAATCATGCTGGACTTCGTTCAATAGCTCAAGAACAAGCAACTAAGGTGATAGCAAAATTACCTCCAGGGCTTCCAATTCTTGTTGATTCAGCAGGATGCGGGGCAGCACTTAAGGAATACAACAAACTATTAGAAACAGAAGAGGCTGAAAAGTTTTCTTCACGAGTGTATGACATACACGAATGGCTGGTAAACGACCCAAGATGGAAAGAGTTGCCACCAAACAAAATAGAAAAAAAAGAAAAAGTTATAGTTCAAGATCCCTGCCATCTGCGCCATGTTCAAGGCGCACACAACTCCGTGCGGGAACTACTGGATCCATTTGTGGAATGCGTTGAATTAGACGATGAAGGGCTTTGTTGTGGTGCTGGTGGGGCATTCTCATTAAATCAACCTGAAATGTCAACTAAAATCCGGGATCTAAAATTGCAATCAATTAAGCGTGCTGGCGGACATATCGTGGTGAGCGCTAATCCAGGATGCATGATTCATCTCGAAACGTCCGGAGTGGAAGTACTTCACCCGATTCAAGTAATAGATAAATTTATGCATAGGGGCGAAACAGATGACTGACGAATACGAGGGACTTAGAGAAAAACTTCGAATGATCTCTGATGAGATCGCAGATTTAGCAATGAGTGATATTCGTAATTCCATTGAAGAGGGGCAAAAGAAAACTTCAGATATGGAGAAAAAACTCACGCGGGCGCGACGCTCAATTGAGAAGGCAATTCATCTTTTAGAGCCAGAAACTGACGAATTCATGTAACTTCGTAGTTGTTTATTTCATCAATTAAAAGACGCAAACGAGACTGAGACGATCGGTTGTGTCGAAAAGTTATTCGCTCTAAATCCAAGAAATCAGAATCTTCAATCTCTGACCCTGTAGGGTCACAGCGTTCAATCGAACCTGAAACAAGTATGTCGCTGAAAGCGGAATTAAGTAAAAGTAATTCTTCGTCATCTATAGTTCGGTTTAATCGGATGACCAGACGATCCCTTACATAACGCATCGAATGGTAACTTGAATAAAAATGGCAAATGTGATCAGCCGCAGCTTGAGGGTCTTTGAAAATATGCACAAGAGAAAGATCGTTCTCGCTAATTAGCCCACCATTAAGAAGTTCTAGGCGCACGAAATCAAGCCACCGGTCCCAGTAAGTACTATCTGGCGGGTCTAATAAGACGACTGGTGTCAGCGGAGATTTTCCTGTTTGCATAAGCGTCAGAAGTTCAAATGCTTCATCCATGGTGCCAAACCCACCAGGTAGTAAGGCATAGCCGTGAGTTTCTTTCATAAAGATCACTTTTCTAGTGAAAAAATATTTGAAGTTGATCAGTTTGGGGTCGTCAGCTATGAACTCATTCGCCGATGACTCAAATGGGAGCGTTATGTTGATTCCAAAAGAGCGGTCTGTCCCAGCACCTTCTAAGCCCGCGGCCATTATTCCGGGACCTGCCCCAGTCATCACCATCCACCCTCGTTCAGCCATTGCCGCTCCAAATTCGCGAGCACTTATATAAGCAGGATCACCAGCAGCAATTCTCGCGGAGCCAAAAAGCGTTGCCTTTCTTTCTGAGCGGTAAGGGGCAAAAACGCTGAATGAATGCCTTAGTTCTTTTAAGGCACTGTTGGTTAGTTTCAATTCGCCGCGGTTTACATCTTCGAGTCCCAATCGGACTCCTGAAACTAAAAGCTCGGCGACTAAATCAAGATCGTCTGTAGGTACTTCTTCAAGCAACTCAATTATTTTCTGATCTATTGATGCTACGCCAGTACGGTAGTTGCTCAAGTTCATAAGTTCAGATTAGAACATTAAGCAGGTAGATGTCTTAAGCATTAGTTACCGGTATAAGAACTCGGCCATCTTCTTCACGAGTTACTTCAAGACGCGGACTTGTATCTAAGTGCTTGTAGAGAGTTGATCTTTGAACAAGATTTCTTCCAAGCGGCTCAACTAACTCGATGAAATCAGATTCAGAGACAATCTGTCCGTGATCTGCTCCAGCTGCTCGAGAAATATTTTCATCTATGAGAGTTCCCCCAAGATCATTTACTCCTGCTTGAAGAAGTTGTTTCACTCCTTCAAACCCAATTTTTACCCACGAAGCTTGAACATTATCGATTAAGCCTCTGTAGGTGATACGAGCAACTGCATGCATCAAGAGGGTTTCTCTGAAAGTTGGACCACGTCGAGCGTTGCGTTGAAGATATATAGGTGCGGCCATATGCACAAAAGGCAATCCAACAAATTCTGTGAAACCGCCGGTCTCTTTTTGCAAATCACGGCAGACCAATAGATGATCGGCCCAATGTTCGGGGCGTTCAATAGAGCCAAACATGATGGTGATGTTCGATCTAAGACCGACTTGATGGGCAGTACGATGAGCTTCAAGCCATTCTTCGGTATTGATTTTGTCTGAACACAAATCTTCTCTGACCTCGTCTGAAAGTATCTCTGCAGCCGTTCCAGGTAACGTTTTAAGCCCCGCGTCACGAATGCGTTCAAGGTATTTCTTCAGCGGTTCGTCTAATCTTGCCGCCCCTTCAGTTACTTCCAAAGCAGTAAACCCGTGAATATGAATATCAGGAACAGCTTCTTTCACTGCTCTTGTTACTTCTATATAGTAATTGCCGTCAAAATCAGGATGAATCCCTCCTTGAAGGCATACTTCAGTAGCCCCCATCCTTGCAGCATCTGCAGTTCTCTGGGCTATTTCATCCATTTCAAGAAGATAAGGATTACCTCGAAGGTTCAACGAAAGAGGACCCTTTGAGAAACCACAAAATTTACATTTGTAAGTACAGACATTTGTGTAGTTGATATTACGGTTTGCCACCCAAGTCACGGCTTCTCCGACAGCCAAACGTCTAAGTTCATCAGCTACCTCCGCCACGGCTGCCACTTCACGACCGCGAGCTGAAAATAAGGAAATAATTTCTTCTTTACCTACCTCTTGTCCACTCATGACTCCATCAAGCACTTCACGTATTTGACCTGAAGCGCGTGAAGGTCCTGGCACTAGAAGAGGAGGGGAGAAAGGAGCACCAGAATACCAAGTGGAAGAAGTTGGCGCTTCCACTGTTAGATCTTCTTTCAGGTCGTCTTTCGACTTTGGAGCGAAGAAAGGTCCAGGATCATTTCGTGCCAAACCATGACTGTCGGATCGGTCCATTATGGGGAAACGAAGATCCTCGTCAAACCAGCGTTCAGGATCAACAACAAATTCGGGATGAGCGGTAAGACGAGGTGCGAGTTCAAATCCGCGTTCTTCAGTAAATTTGCGTAATTTTTCAAGAGACGGCCAAGGTCTTTCAGGGTTTACGAAGTCCGCTGTTATCGGAGAAACTCCACCCCAATCATCAACCCCAGCATCAATCAATTGTTCAAAATCATCAGAAAGATTAGGTGGCGCTTGGATGTGTATATCAAGCGGCAGAATCACTCGCGCTAACGCTATTGCATCAAGATAGGTGTCTGTAGGACAAGCGGGGGAGCGATGCATCGCTGTTCCAGGTTTAGGAAGAAAATTTTGGACAATAACCTCTTGTACATGTCCGTGGCGGAGATGTGACTCAGCGATCGCTTGAAGTGCCTCGATGCGATCTGAACGATCTTCTCCAATTCCAACAAGAATTCCAGTTGTAAAAGGTATAGAGAGCTCTCCGGCTGCCTCCAAGGTCTGCAATCTCCGCTCCGGATCTTTATCAGGGGCGCCACGGTGGCAGTCAAGTTCAGCAAGGGATTCAATCAACATGCCTTGAGATGGGGCGACTGAACGTAGTCGCTGAAGTTCAGATTTTTCTAACGCTCCGGCATTCGTATGCGGAAGCAATCCAGTTTCTTCTAAAACTAACCGTGCCATTTTTTCTAAATAATCAACAGTTGTAGTACACCCGTTTTGTTCCAGCCATTCAACTGCAGAGGGGTAACGTAATTCAGGTTTTTCACCTAACGTAAATAGCGCTTCATGGCAGCCAACAGAGGCACCTTTGAATGCAATGTCTAAAACCTGCTCTGAAGTTAGATAGGGGGACTCTAAACGTGCTGGCGGTTGAGCAAATGTGCAATATCCACATTTATCTCTACAAAGCATCGTCAGAGGGATAAATACTTTTGGACTGTAGGTGATGAGATTACCGAAAGCTTTGTGCCGTAATTCTCTAGCTTCAGCTAAGAGTTCGTTGCCTTCAGGAAAAGATTTCATCGCTTCACCTTCCGCCTGGTCCCACTTGGCTGCGGATACTTTTTGCTGGAACAGCTTCAGAACATGATGGACAATTTACGGAATGTTCAAGGGGGGTATTGCATTCTTGATGAACTAGAACTGTAGGAGGACCATCGGTGATGCACCAAGTATCACCCCAATGCATCAAAGCAACCAAGGACGGAGACAGATCCAGACCTTTTGAGGTTAAACGGTACTCATAGCGGGTTGGTCTCTCCTGGTAGGGGACTCGAATGACGATGCTATGAGAAATCAATTTATTGAGCCTATTGCTGAGCAGATTTCTGGCAATACCAAGATCTTTTTGTAAATCTTCGAAACGTCGGACACCCTTAAAGAGGTCACGTAGGATCAACAGAGTCCACCGATCACCTATCGCATCAAGAGTCGCAGCAATTGAACAGTCAAACTTTCTTGAATCAATCTGAACTGCGTCAACCATTGAGATACCTTATCAGTAAGTAGCAAAATAAAACTTACTCGGCAAAATTACTGAAGAGAAGCAGCTTTTGAAGACAAATTCTTGATCAAGTTCTCAAAAGAGTTGATGAAGGAAGTGATCCCTTCTTCCTCAAGCACCGAACCAACATCTTCGAAATCAACACCAAGATTTGTTAGTTCACTAAGAATCTCTTCTGCTTTTTCTGGATCTGCATCTAAAGTTCGAGCAACAGTCCCGTGGGCTTCAAATGCATCAATAGTCGCATTCGGAAGGGTGTTAACAGTGTTTGGGCCAATGAGCGTATCTACATAGAGAGTGGCTGGGTACTCAGGGTTTTTAGTAGAAGTAGAAGCCCAGAGAGGCCTTTGAACATTTGCTCCACGAGCGACGAGGGCCTCCCACCGCTCTCCAGAGAAAGTTTTCTTAAATAAACCATAAGCTTTTTGACCAAGAGCAACCGCAGCCTCACCTTTTAGTTCTTCAGGCCTTTCTCCATCCAACGCATCAAGTCTTTTGTCAACTTCTGTATCTGTGCGACTAATAAAGAAAGAAGCAACAGAAGTGACATTAGAAAGATCACCAGAACACTTCTCAAGGCCAGAAAGATAAGCCTCCATTACTTCCTCGTACCTAGAAAGAGAAAAAATAAGAGTGACGTTTACACTTCTTCCTTCAGAAATCATTGTCTCAACAGCAGGAAGACTCTCTTTTGTGGCAGGAATCTTAATAAGAACATTGGGCTTGTTTATTTCTTGATGCAGCGATCTTGCCGCATTAATTGTTCCGATAGAGTCGCGAGCCAGTCGGGGATCAACTTCAACGGAGACATAGCCATCCATGCCGTTTGACTCATCAAAGGTAGGCCTAAGGACTTCAAGTGCCCCGCGGATATCTGAAAGAACAAGATCCCAGTAACACTCTGTTATGTCCTTGCCCATTAATAGAAGTTCTTTAAGTTGCGCATCGTAGTCGTCTGTCTCAGTCATTGACTTTTCAAAAATAGAAGGATTCGAAGTCACGCCTCTTATTCCCTTAGACACCCAATCTTGTAATTCGCCGGAATGCAGCCACCCCCGCTTCAAATTATCTAGCCAAGGGCTTTGACTTTCTTCTCTAAATAGGTCGTTTAATCGAGTCACGACTTAGTCAGCTCTTCTGCAGCTGCCAATACAGCTTCTGGAGTAATACCAAGATTCTTCATGACAGTTTCACCAGGTGCAGAAGCTCCAAATCGGTCAATACCGATTTGGACATCCGACCATTGATGCCACCCAAACGTGCTACCCGCCTCGATGGAGATAACTGGGACGCCTTCGGGAAGAACGCTAGATCTGTACTCCGCATCTTGGCTCTCAAACAGCTGCATGCAGGGCATCGATACTACCCGAACGTTCACACCCCGCTCTTTAATTAATTCGGCTGCTTCAAGAGCAACACTTACTTCACTCCCGGTCCCAATTATGACGAGATCAGGAGAAAGGTCTACATCAGCAAGAACGTAGGCACCTTTGGCAACTTTGTTGATATCGCCAGTCCCATCTAAAACCGGTACATCCTGACGTGTGAGTATTAATCCAGTGGGCCCTGAATGGTTTATGGCAAGAACCCAAGCAGCAACTGTCTCATTCGCATCTGCCGGTCGGAATAGTTGCAAATTTGGCATTGATCGCAAGGAAGAAAGATGTTCTACCGGTTGATGCGTGGGGCCATCTTCTCCAACGCCCACTGAGTCGTGACTCCATACAAAAATATTTTTTGCATTACTTAGAGCAGCTAGTCGAACCGAAGCCCGCATGTAGTCGGCAAATACAAAGAAAGTTCCGTTAACGGGAATAAAGCCACCATGGAGCGCAATCCCGTTGGAGATTCCCCCCATGGCATGCTCTCTGACCCCGAAGTAAATTTGTCGCCCTTCTGGGCACTCCGCACTTTGAACTCCGAATCCTTCTAAAGAAGTACCAGTATTCCCCGTTAAGTCAGCGCCACCGCCTATAAGGCCAGGAATGAATTCTGAGAGGGCCTGAAAACAAATATTTGACGCTTTTCTAGTAGCGACCGATTCTCCAGCTTCCCAACTTGGGACGTGCTCTTGCCAGCCTTGCAAACCAGTTCCCGACTGACATGCCTCCCAAGATTCCAAATCGATTGAAGCATTTTTGAAAGATTCAACCCACTCATCTCGGGCGGATGCTCCTCTTCTTCCAGCAGAGTGATAAAAGTCTAGAACTTCTTGCGGACAGTAGAAAGTTTCATCTTCAGGAAGTCCCATTTTCTTCTTAGTGTCTGCAATTTTGTCGTCCTTCAAGGAGTAACCATGCACATCAGCAGTGTCAATATCAGGAGATGGTGTGCCGATATGAGTGCGAAGAATAATAAGCGAAGGTCTCTCATCTTCGGATTTCGCCTGATGAAAAGCATTCTCAATAGCATCTAGATCTTCGCCAGATTCCCCTAAATCAATCACATGCCATCCGTATCCCTCAAAACGTTTTACCGCATCATCGGAAAGAGCCAATTCTGTCGGGCCATCAATAGAAATATGGTTATCGTCGTAAACCCCAATAAGTCGACCTAATCTTTGATGCCCAGCAAAAGAAGCGGATTCATGACTTATCCCTTCTGCAAGATCTCCATCACCACAAAAGAAATAGGTGTAATGACTGCAGGCATCTTCACCGAATCTTGCTCTGAGGTTACGTTCAGCTAGAGCCATCCCGACAGCGTTAGCAACTCCTTGACCTAACGGCCCCGTGGTTACTTCAACTCCTGCAGTATGTCCAACTTCTGGGTGACCAGGAGTAAGAGATCCCCACTGACGAAAATTCTTTAGATCGTCTAGCGTCAGGCCATGTCCAGTGAGATACAGCATTGAGTAAAGAAGGATCGAAGCATGACCAGCAGAGAGAATAAATCGATCTCTATCGGGCCATAAAGGGTCCGAGGCGTCATAGTTCAAGATACGAGTCCACAGCACATGAGCAAGAGGGGCAAGAGCCATCGCTGTGCCTTGATGCCCCGACCGAGCAGCATGAGGAGCATCCATACTGATGCCCCTTATTACCTTGATGGCAAGATCTTCTATTTCACTAGTAGTCATAAAATATTTCTGAAATAAATGTACTGAGGGTCACATTATCGGAGAGAAGCACAAGAGTGGGTAATCATTACTATCTGCATCACAAAGACCTTATCGGTCATCTAATATGTATGAAGTGATCCGTAGATTAATCTTTCCCGTAGTTCTTGCGATACTCGCAATTGGTCTATTCGTGCAATCAAAAGCAGCTGACAAAGATGCTGATCGCCCAGCCCTTGTTGCGTCAGAGCCTGCCGCTCCACGACTCTCCACACCGTTGCTGTCTGCAAGACGTTTACCGGAACAACTGCAAACTCCAGAAGCGAATCGTCGATTAGTGGCAAGTCTCGATCAGATAGTCAGCGAACTCCCAGAACAAAGTTGCTTTACAGTAGTTGAAGGTGGTGAAGATCGTTATGGATATAGCTCCTCTTTGCCATTGATACCCGCTAGCACTGAGAAATTGATAACAGCGGTGGCGGCATTGGAAGAGTTCGGGGCTGACCATACTTTCAAGACTCAAGTATTTGCACAAAGCGAACCCGCTGATGGCGTGATTGACGGAAATGTATGGCTTGTTGGTAGGGGAGACCCTCTGTTAATGACGTCAGATTATGCAGGGCGATACCTCGACGTTTTTCCTTACACAGACCTAGATGACTTAGCGAACCAATTAATTGAAATTGGAATCAACACAATTACCGGAGCGGTAGTAGGTGATGAAACCTATTTTGATCAAATCCGCTGGGTAGAGTCTTGGCCAGAACGATTCAGAGCAGGGGCTCAAAATCAAACAGGGCCCTTGAGTGCACTTTCTGTCAATGACGGTTTCGTCAATTGGGACACAGAGAATACAGCAAACTCATTGAATACTCCGGCTGCAGAACCTGCTCAGTTCGCTGCAGCGTTGTTCGACGATTTACTAGAAGAAAGAGCGGTACGAATTTTCCAAAGTGCATACGCTGATCAACTCCCATCAGATGCGACCACAAAACTAGGAGAAGTAGAGTCTCCACCAATGTCTGAAATTGTAAAACAGATGCTTCAAACAAGCGATAACACCACAGCAGAGATCCTTGTTAAGGCTCTTGGTGCTAAGTCTGGAAATGTTGGTTCAACAGATTCTGGACGACAAGTAATAGAGGAAGTAATTACTTCTTTGACTAGCAATGAGAACTCATTAGCGGTATTTGATGGCTCCGGGTTAGATCCAGCTAATAGGGTTTCTTGTTCTATTTTGGTCGAGTTGCTTGAGGATGAGAAATTCTCAGATGATTTACGTGCGGGTCTTGCCGTAGCTGGAGAGTCGGGAACGCTACGCAACAGACTTGTGGGTTCTTCTGCCGAGGGACGCCTATTAGGGAAGACAGGGACATTGAATGATGTGAAAAGCTTGGCCGGAATCGTACATACGTTAGAAGATCGAACTCTTACCTTCGCCCTAATTTCAAATGCAGACCCGATGCCATCAGATGTATTGGATGTTCATGACCAACTCATTCTGAGTTTGGTTGCCTACCCAACTGGTCCACCTCTTAGTCTTCTAGTTCCACTCCCTGTTGTAGTAACTAACTGAACGCGATAAGTATAAGTGAGGGAAAGGCCAACTTATGCGTGTAGCAGCAGTCCAAGATTCGCCGGTTTATTTAGATCGAACAGCGACTCTAGAACTTGTCAAAGAGAGAATTGTTGAGGCGGGAGAAGGGGACGCAGACTTGATTGCGTTCCCAGAAGTCTTTGCACCTGGCTATCCGGTCTGGATAGATGTTACGGATGCTTCTGCATGGGAAAAACATGAGCAACAAGAGGCGTTCGCTCGTTACCTTGAACAATCCGTGGATCTAGGAAGCCCAGAATTCCTTGAAGTTGTTGAAACAGTCAAAAGCTCTGGAGCTTTCACTTACTTGGGTGTTGTAGAAAAAGCAGCCTCAGGTGGATCCGTCTACTGCTCCTTGGTCGCTATAGATCCAACAATAGGAATTGTTGGTGTGCATCGAAAACTCAAACCAACTTACGGCGAGCGTCTCGTTTGGGCTGATGGAGATGGAGCAGGTTTAGTAGCCCACGAACATAAAGGCGTTCAGATAACTGGACTTAATTGTTGGGAGAATTGGATGCCCTTAGCTCGTACTGCGATGTACAGCACTGGCTCCCAAATCCATGTGGCCGCCTGGCCTGGTTCTGTTGGGTTAACTGAGGACATAACCCGTTTCATAGCTAAAGAAGGACGTCTATTTGTTGTGAGCGTAGGAGCGATCTATGACTCAACAATGATTCCCCAAGATTTTCCACTTCTTGATCAACTGGGATCAGAAGATAAGTACCATAACGGTGGCACTTGTATAGCCGGGCCAGATGGTACATGGGTGGTAGAGCCAAACCGCGGAGAAAAAGGCATTATTTGGGCAGACTTAGACTTAAGTGAAGTACCGCGACAAAGACAAAATTTTGACCCAACTGGGCACTACAGTCGCCCAGACGTCTTACGCCTTCATATAGATCGGGAACGTTTAGCCCCGTAGTTTTCTAGTTTGTATTTTGAAGTTAGGAGCGCGCGGTCCTTCCAGATAGCGTAGATGTACCATGAAAGAGAAAAATTCGAACGATGACGTCGTTGCGTTATTTCAAAGCTACTTACGGCAAGAACTAGTAGATCCTCTTCGTGCTGTTGGACGATTTCTCGCCTACGGCATTGCCGGCTCTTTGCTGATTGGTTCCGGACTCGTTCTTCTAGCTGTTGGAACACTTAGAGGGATACAAGCAACCGAAGTTTTTGAAAATTGGTGGTCATGGGTTCCATATTTGCTCTCAGCAACAGCACTAATAGCTATTTCCGTGATCACTCTTCGGCAAATCAAAGAAAAATAAACACAAATGGCACACAAAATCACTCAAGAAGACCTTGAAAAAAGTTTGAGCGAAACTTTAGGCGAAGCAGAAAACCGTATACCTGGAGGCAGAAACTCAGTTCTCGCAGGAATAGCCGTACTTGCCGGAGTTGCATTAACAGTAACTTATTTTCTTGGCCGTCGAATCGGACGCTTAAATTCAACAACAGTAGAGATTCGCCGGAAATAAAATGCCATTCTCGTCAAACAAACTTTTACGCAAAGGCTTATTAAAAGGCCTATTTGGTGGTCACCGTGGCTGGCGGATAGCTCTTGTAATGCTCGTTGTTGGAAGATTGCTAATGAAAGCAATAAAGAAAGGTCCAGGAACAGTAGTGCATCGCGAGAAAATTCCAGAAGGCGAAACCTTAGAGATACAGCATTCAAAAGCAGCAGAAGTAAAGTTGTCGGAAAATGAGTGAAAAAGGTTTCACTGAAGGCGATCAAGTCCTCTTAATCGATTCAAAAAAAAGAAGGTATTTAGTAGAACTTAAGATCGCCGGAGAATTTCACACCCATACAGGAGTCGTTTCACACGACGAAATTATCGGCATGGCTGACGGGTCAAGCGTACGTTCAAATCGTGGTGGAGTATTCTCTGCAGTCCGACCAACAATGTCAGACTTCATCTTGAAGATGCCGCGCGGAGCTCAAGTAATATACCCAAAAGACCTAGGCCCGATCCTTATGCTTGCTGATTTATTTCCCGGTGCTCGGGTCTTTGAATCAGGAATTGGGTCCGGAGCACTCTCTATGACTATGCTTCGAGCCGGAGCGAATATTACCGGATACGAGATACGAGAAGACTTCGCAGAAAGAGCCCGAAAAAATATAAAAGACGCGCTCGGCGAAGAAGCTTTAGAGCGTTATCACATTTCCATAAGTGACGCATACGAAGGAATAGAAGAGAAAGATTTTGATCGCATGGTTCTTGATCTACCAGAGCCATGGAACGTTGTCCCACACGCAAAAGAATCACTCCGTTCCGGCGGCATCATCCTTGCTTACACGCCAAGTATTACCCAAGCAGTAAAATTCAAAGAAGCTCTCGAAGAAAATAGTTTTGCGTTAATAGAAACTATTGAAGTGCTCAACAGAGCATGGCATATAGAAGGCCCAGCAGTTCGGCCCGACCACCGAATGGTGGCACACACCGCGTTCCTTACCCACGCAAGATTACTAAGTACGTGAAACAAGCAGTAGCAGCATTAGCAGTAATCACAATTGTGGTTACAGCAACACTCTTATTCTCCAATACAAGCAGTAACGAGATTGCAATTAGTAGCCATCCAAACTACGTACAGGTGGAGACTTCAGTACCTGACATCAAAGAGTTTGACATGGCGATCATAAGCCAGGTAAAAAAATCTACAGTAGCAATCAAGGGAAGTGACTGCCCCAGATTTCAATTTGGATCAGGATTCTCACTAAAAAGTGGAACAGTGGTGACCAGTGCCCATGTAGTAGCAGGAATTAGAAACCCCATTGTTGTGACAAACGAATCTTCGGAAGAGATTGAAGCAACTGTGATTGCTTTTGATCCTGTTCGTGACCTCGCAATTCTTGACATAGGTTCGCATGAAATGCCTGGGCTTGAACTCTCCAAAGCCACCGATGGAGAAAATGTGGCACTCATAGGTTACGACAAGAACGGGGTGACAGATTGGCGACCAGGCCAAGTAACACAACATATACGGGCCACCGGATCGGACATTTATGGAGAACCTGGTTCAGGGCGTGACGCATTAATACTTGCAATGGATGTAGATTCTGGACACTCTGGTTCACCAGTAGTCAATAACTCAGGAGAAGTGATTGGGGTGGCCTTCTCTTCTGTAAAGGGTGGGGGTGCAACTGCATACGCTGTCCAAACTAATGAGCTAAATAACCTAGTTGATGAGACACAGGAGAACTCAGAAGCAATCATCACGCAATGCCGCTAACAAATCGCTGGCTTGAAACTAGAAAGACCGCCCGTAAGGCGACCTTTCGATTATTTAGGATTTTTGAATAGATTGAATCGGTTTAGTCGACTTCAATAAAGATGCATTCACCTGGGCACTCTTCAGCGGATTCAATTGTTGCTTCTATTTGATCTTCAGGAACAGGAGCGACAGCGTCTGCGCCACCTGGATCACTTAAGATCTTGTCTCCGTCTTTCACATAAGCTAAGCCATCATCAAGCATGGCAAATACACTAGGGGCAATCTCTTCGCAGAGTCCATCTCCAGTACAAAGATCTTGGTCTATCCACACTTTTAGCATCTTCAGGGTCCCTCCGTCTCTAAAGAAACGATAAAAAATATTTTACTACAAAGCCATACGACTTCTTGTCTAATAATAATACATAATTCTTTAGCAAAGTTGTGCGGCTTAACCGTTACATTTGTCACTAACTGCGGTAAGGTCCGGCTCAACAAGTATTTAGGGTCTGGAGGAACATTGACTTCCACGGAAGAAAATTCGGATTTAGAACGCCTGCAAGAAGAAGTCGCTGACTTGCGACGACGACTTGTAGACGCTCCCGTGCAAATCCACGACCTTGAAACCGAACTTCGTGAAACAAAAAAGGAAGTTCGGCACGCGATAGACCGAAATCAGAAACTTGATGAAGCGCTTGAGATGACACGTCAACGCGTATCTGACTTACGTGAAGAAATCGAACAGTTATCAAAACCACCGTCTCCATATGGAACAGTCGTTGGCATCAATGAAGATGGAAGCATTGATGTTCAATCTTCTGGTAAGAAAATGAGAGTTTCGGTTTCTCCTGAAGTTGGTGCCGACCTCGGGGTTGGACAAGAAGTAGTCCTTAATGAAGCCATGAACGTCGTCATGGCTAGAAAACCACACTTCTTGGGAGAAGTAGCAACAGTTAAAGAAGTCCTCTCCGACAGTACGAGAGCTGTAGTTGTAGCAAATAATGGTGAAGAACGAGTCGTTGAACTTGCAGGAGATTTAATCAAGGAGGGCAGTCTTCGCCTAAGAAGCGGAGATTCAGTGATGCTTGATTCCCGGTCAGGACTTCTGCTTGAAAGATTACCGCGACCAGAAGTGGAAACTTTGCTGTTAGAGGATGTCCCGGACGTTACGTATGAAGATGTTGGAGGACTAGATCTACAAATAGAAAAAATAGTTGATGCTGTTGAATTACCGTTTCTACACAAACAATTGTTTTCAGAGTACTCGTTACCCGCCCCTAAAGGTATTTTGCTTTACGGACCACCTGGGTGCGGAAAAACATTGATAGCCAAAGCGGTCGCCAATTCTCTGGCTCGAAAGGTTGCTGAGGTATCCGGCGAAGAAAACGCTCCCAGCTATTTCTTGAACATTAAAGGGCCAGAACTCTTAAATATGTACGTGGGAGAAACAGAGCGTCAAATCCGATTGATTTTTGAGAGAGCACGCGAAAAATCTGAACAAGGCTGGCCAGTAATTGTTTTCTTTGATGAGATGGAATCTTTATTTAGAACTCGGGGAACTGGAATTAGTTCTGATATAGAGTCAACCATTGTTCCACAATTGCTGGCGGAAATCGATGGGGTAGAAGCTCTAAATAATGTGATAGTCATCGGTGCTTCAAACCGAGAGGACCTCATTGACCCTGCCATTTTAAGACCAGGGCGCCTAGACGTTAAGATCCGAATTGACCGACCTGACGCAACAGCGGCAGCAAAAATATTCTCACGCTACCTTGTGCCTGAGCTGCCAATTGATTCCGAATTAGTTACAACTCTTGGCGGTGGAGACCGCAACAAAGCAGTACTTGCAATGATAGATGAAACTGTAGAGGCGATGTATAGCGATAAGGAAAGTAATCGCTTCTTAGAGGTCACCTATCAGAATGGCGACAAAGAAGTACTTTTCTTTAGAGATTTCGCTTCAGGAGCAATGGTTGAAAATATTGTTAGACGCGCTAAAACTCTCGCAATTAAGCGTCAACTCGCAGGCGGGAGAGAGGGCATACACACAGATGATTTAATTCGTTCAGTCCGGCAAGAGTTCCGTGAACATGAAGATCTTCCAAATACAACAAATCCTGATGACTGGGCGAAAGTATCTGGGAAGAAGGGCGAACGAATCATCTATGTCCGAACGCTTGTGAGTAGCGATGAAGATGAGACCGGAGGAAGGTCCATCGACGGAGTGGCTACCGGTCAATATCTCTGACCCCACTTACCCTTCTAGTGACATTAAGGTCGGTTTGGTGAACGTGAAGAAGACTCTTGGGATAGAAACTGAATATGGGATCATCCATAAGGGAGTCACAGAGCCAAACCCAATCATCGCATCTTCTTTATTAATAAATGCCTACTTGCACGCCCATTCAACCGCAGATAGAGGCCCAAGTGCACCACGACCGGGATGGGATTTCATTCACGAAACACCCGATAAGGACCTCCGTGGCTTTGACTCACCAGAATCCATAGCACCAGAAATAGAAGCACACATGGTGAACGCCGTGCTGACTAATGGTTCAAGGTATTACGTTGATCATGCACATCCAGAGTTAAGTTCCCCAGAATGCGCAGACCCCCTATCAGTCGTAAAATACGATTGCGCTGCAGACCAGATCCTTATTTCTTCCATGGAAGCAGCCAAAGAAATTCTCCCACCTGGGCAAGAACTCGTCGTCTATAAAAACAATTCAGACGGAAAAGGCAACAGCTACGGGTGCCATGAGAATTATTTAGTAAATAGAGGCACTTCTTTTGAACGAATAGCTGACCATGCAACCACGCATTTCATAACCCGACAAGTATTCACCGGTGCAGGCAAAGTCGGTTGTGAGATTTCGGGCCGCAGTCGAAGTGAAATCCCATTTCAAATAACACAGCGGGCAGATTTCTTTGAAGAACCGATCGGTCTGGAAACAACACTAAAGAGGCCCATCATTAATACTCGTGATGAGCCACATGCGGACCCAGCAAAATATCGAAGGCTGCATGTCATCGTTGGCGATGCAAATTTATGCCAAGTTGCAACTTTCCTGAAGGTGGGCACAACAGCAATTGTTCTAAGCATGATTGAATCAGATGCGCTGAATAAAATAATCAAATTCAAAGATCCGGTCCGTTCACTCCAAGAAGTTTCATTTGATCTGCAATTAAACACTCCACTAGAACTTATTGACGGATCAACAAGTACCGCTTTAGAAATTCAATGGTGGCTATATGGCCAAGCCAAAGAATACGTTGACAAGTTCGGAACAGAGAATATAGGAGGAGACTCCGCAGAATTAGTGCTGCACTGGTGGGAAAAAGTACTCACTAGTCTTGATTCTCCAAATAATTTAGAAACGCTTGTAGGAGTTCTGGATTGGGTCACAAAGAAACACATACTGGATGGATTCCAAGAACGGAAGAAGGTTAACTCAATGGATCCACAGCTCGCCGCAATAGATCTGCAATACCATGATTTACGTCCACACAAGTCTTTATTCAAGAAGGTTCACCAGGAAACGCTAGTTTCAGAAACAGATACACACGTAGCAGTGAAGAACCCGCCAGAAGATACAAGGGCGTATTTCAGAGGAAAGTGCTTAACAAAATGGCCGGAAGACATTGTCAGCGCTAATTGGGATTCACTAGTGTTTGATTCCGGTGAGAAGAACTTGCAAAGAGTTCCGATGTTGGAGCCATTACGCGGAACACGACAACAAACTGAAGACCTGATAGAAAATTCAAATTCAGTTTCGGAATTGCTAAAAAGACTAGAAGAAAACATAAGGGATGATTAGATTCTCTTAGAAGGAAACAAAATGGCAGAACAAGAAAAGCGATACAGAAATTCTTCCGAAGAGCCGGAAACATCAGAAGACACAGAAAATATGCCGCAAGCTTCGAAAAAAAGCGAGCACATAAAAAGTGAATTAGATGACCTCTTAGACGAAATCGATGAGGTGCTTGAAGCAAACGCAGAAGAGTTTGTGAAAAGTTACATACAGAAAGGCGGAGAGTAGCAATGCCTATTAGAGAGGTATCCTCTTAGTCGTGACACTTCCGCGTTTTTCTTCAGAATCCGATCCTGGACCAGATTTCCTAGGACTCCTAGGAGAACTAAACCGTTTACCCCGCTGGGAGACGATTGCTATTGATCCTTCCAAAATCATGCACGGAACAACAGTCGTCGCTATACAAACAGTAGATGGAGTAGTAATGGCCGGTGACCGAAGGGCCACTTCAGGGCACTTAATAAGCCATCGAACGATAGAAAAGGTTTTTCCAGCAGATGAGCATTCCGGTGTTGCTATCGCAGGAGCAGCAGGGCCCGCTATGGAAATGGTTCGGTTATTTCAATTACAAATAGAACATTACGAAAAAGTTGAAGGAAGGCCATTAAGCCTGGAGGGAAAAGCCAACCAGCTAAGCCAAATGCTTCGGAATAATTTACCTGCAGCTTTACAAGGCTTAGGAGTCGTTCCTGTCTTTGCAGGATTTGACGAAAAGCTAAAAAAAGGAAGACTTTTTGAATTTGATATTACGGGTGGCCGCTACGAAGAAAGAGATTTCGCAGCTTCCGGATCAGGTAGTCTGCACGCAAGCACAGTTCTGAAACTCAGGCACACCGGAGAACTGTCGTCTAGCGAAGGCATTGACTTGGCAATAGAAGCTTTGTTCCACGCCGCAGATGAAGATAGCGCTACAGGTGGACCTGACCCAATACGAGGCATATACCCCGTAATTGCAGTTATTGATTCAAATGGTTTCACTCGCATTGAAGATGAAGAGTTAAAGAGTCGTACTAACTCCTTAATTGAAGAAGTGACTGGAGAACAGTCATGAACATGCCAATGTACGTTTCCCCTGAACAATTAATGAAGGATCGGGCTGATTACGCCAGAAAAGGGATTACTAGGGGTCGAGCAGCGATCGTTTCTGTTTACGCAGACGGCGTTCTACTATGTGCAGAAAATCCTTCCAACACTCTTCGTAAAATCGGTGAAATATATGATCGCATTGGTTTCATCGGAGTGGGCAAATATAACGAATTTGATCAGTTGCGTGTAGCCGGAGTGCGCCATGCCGACCTAAAAGGCTATTCATTTAGCCGAGATGATGTAGATGCACGTTGGTTAGCTAATCAATATGCACAGACTCTTGGGCAGTATTTCACTCATGAAATGAAGCCGCTGGAAGTTGAAATAGCAATAGCTGAAATTCATGAAGAAACTAGTCAAGATCAGATATTCCATTTACTTTATGACGGAACAGTAATGGACACTGAAACCTTCGTAGTTATAGGCGGAGAGACCGAGACGGTGAAAGCACGCCTTGAAGAATCTTGGACTCCAGACCAGTCATTGAATGTGATTTTAAATCAGGCAGTTAAAGCGCTAGCCGGACCAGATCGTTCCTTAATGGCTAATGACTTAGAGGTAGCAGTTCTAAGTCGCGGTAACGGACGTCGAGCATTCCGTCGTATTGAAAGTGAAGCACTCGACGAACTTCTAAGCGAAAATAACTGACGTGGATCGCCGAATCTACGGCATTGAGACAGAATACGGAGTTACTTGCACTCAGGGTGGGCAACGACGGTTAAGCCCAGACGAAGTCGCAAGATATCTTTTCCGAAGAATTCAAAATTGGGGAAGAAGCTCTAATGTCTTTCTCCCTAATGGGGCACGACTGTATTTAGATGTTGGATCCCATCCTGAATACGCGACTCCTGAATGTGATTCAGTATCTGAAGTAATCACTCATGATAAAGCTGGGGAGCGCATAGTTGAAGAACTCATGGTAGGAGCACAAGAAAGACTTCACGAAGAGGGAATAGATGGAGAGATACACATCTACAAAAACAACACAGATTCAGCTGGCAATTCATACGGAAGTCACGAAAATTATTTAACTGTCAGGGATGAAGACACATCAATGATAGGTGAAACATTAATCCCGTATTTGGTAAGCAGACAAATATGGGCTGGTGCCGGAAAAGTTCTTCAAACGGCACGTGGAGCAATGTATTGCATAAGTCAACGCGCCGATCACGTTTGGGAGGACTTCTCTAGTGCAACGACGCGCTCACGACCAATAATAAATTCCCGTGACGAACCACATTCAGACGCAAATCTTTACCGACGCCTTCATGTGATAGTAGGGGACTCAAATATGAGTGAATATGCAAGCTTCTTGAAAGTGGCTACATGCGGACTAATACTGAGAATGGTCGAAGAAAGCGGAACGATTCTACGCGATATGACACTAGAGAATCCGATACGTGCCATTAGAGAAGTTAGTCACGATATAACTTGCCAACGTACAGTACGTCTAGCTAACGGCAGAGAAATGCGTGCATTAGATATCCAACGAGAATTCTACGAAAGAGCCGTGAGGTTTTCAGTTCACCACGAGATATCAGTTGAGGAAAAACTTGCTTTAGAAATGTGGGAACATTGTTTGACCAGCATCGAAGATGATCCGCTGACCCTAAGTCGTGAATGCGACTGGGTAGCCAAGTACCTACTAATTGAGGGTTACCGAGAGAGACACAACTTGCCGCTAGCTGATTCACGTTTAGCATTGATGGACCTTCAATATCATGAAATTCGGAAAGACACGAGTTTGTTTTATCTGCTAGAAAGTCGTGGACAAATGGAGCGAGTAATCACTGATGGTGATATACAAAATGCAATTACACAACCACCGCAAACCACGCGAGCACGCTTACGAGGCGAATTCATAAAACATGCAAGAGAACGGAATCGTGACTACACAGTTGATTGGGTTCATCTGAAATTGAACGACCACCCTCAACAACGAAGTGTTCTCTGTAAAGACCCATTCAAATATGTTGATGAGAGGGTTGAAAAGTTAATTGAAACTCTATGAATAAAGTGATGGAAATTAAGTCATGTCGAAGTTAGAACGCTTACTTAATTTGATGGCAGCGATGGTTGAAGCGACCCGGCCAATTACTCGTGACGAAATCAAAGAAAAGCTTCCAGCGGGAACTTACTCGGATAACAAGGAGAGCTTCCGGAGGAC